>NZ_DYXM01000280.1 GCF_020742175.1 Dietzia timorensis | reverse complement strand
CCACCTGCTTCCCGCCCGCGGTCGGCGTCGGGGCAAGCTGGGACCGGGAGCTCGCCGCCCGGATGGGAACCCGCCTCGGACAGGAAGCGGCAGCTCTCGGCGTGAACGTGCTCCTCGGCCCGGGGGTGAACATCAAACGCTCACCCCTGTGCGGGAGGAACTTTGAGTACTTCTCCGAGGACCCGCACCTCTCCGGTGCCCTCGGCGCCAGCTACGCCGCCGCTGTCGAAGCGACCGGGATCGGCACCGCGGTGAAGCATTTCGCGGCGAACAACCAAGAGACCGACCGGATGCAGATCAGCGTGGCCGACGTGCGCGAGGAGACCGCGCGCGAACTGGCCGAGCTACAGGCCAGCGTCGCGCAACGAGTCGGTGATGCTGAGCGCAAGGACGTCAAGGCGTACAACGCCGCGTTGAGCGCTGGTTGGTCGTCCGATGAGCTGCGCAAGATCGGCTTCCCTGAGCCGGACAAGAAGGTGCGCGCGAAGCGTCGCGCCGCGCGTAAGCCTGCCGCGTCGGGCGCTCCCGCTGCGCCCGCGCCCGAGCCGGTCGAGGCGTCCGTCGATGCGCAGCATGTGGATGCGTAACGCTACCCTCTGACCACCTGTGGACGGCTCCGGCTATCGCCGGGCCGAACCCGCCCACAGGTGGACAGCGGGGCCCCACTTGTCCGCCCGCCCACAGGCCGCACCGTCGCGTTCACGACGCACGGTGCGGTTTCGTCTGTGCGGCCTGTGGACGGCCTCGCTGGGTGCGCTCCCCCTCCCCCCGATGCCGTGATGGTCACATACGAGAGAGCCCTGTCAAGGGCGCTTCGCGTCACTTCGTGATGCGGCGATGCCGCACCCTTGACAGGGCTCTCTCGTATGCAGAGCGGCTATCTATCGGGGGGAAGGAGAAGAACGGTCAGAACCGCCTACGGCGTGGTGACGGATGCCTGCTCGTCGTGCTTGGCGAGCGCGCGCGAGACGCTGGAAGCGCCGACGCCGAACGTGCGCGCAATCTCCGCGATACTCATGTCCTGGTCGCGCATCTTCACAGCAGCCTTGACCCGCTCGGGCGTCATCACGGACGGGCGGCCGCCGACACGGCCCTGCGCCCTCGCGTGAGCCAATCCCCGGCGGGTGTTCTCCCGGATCGTCGAGACGCGGAGCTGCGCGAGCACGGCCATGATGCCAACGATGGCCTCGCCCATCGGCGTCGAGGTGTCGACGTCGAGGAACGGTTCGGTGAGGCTGCGCAGGCGGATGCCGCGCCGGCCGAGGTCGCGGATCAGCTCGATAGCCATCAGCTCCGTACCGGCGATCCGGTCAAGCGCGAGGATCACGAGCGTGTCACCCGGACGCAGGTAGTCCAGGCACGCGACCCACTCGGGCCGGTCAGCGATCCGGCTCGACTCGCCACGGTCGACGAACACACGCTCGCAGCCGGCCTCGCGCAGCGCGGCCTCTTGCGAGTCGGGTTTCTGATCGCGGGTGCTCACTCGTGCGTAGCCGACCTGGCTCATCGTCCTCTCCCCCGGTGTCGATCCGGCGCGGGCGGTGTGCGCCGTCGCGCCTCGGTACTGTGCTCCGCTCCTGGTGTGGGTGCGGTCGGGAAGCTCGCACGGTGCAGCTCGACGTGCTCCGCGATCGCATCCGCGATGCGCGCGCGGGTGTCGTCTCGGAGAGTGCGCACCGCCGGCCCCTGCTGCGGGCCGTCGGTGCCACGCTCAAAAGGGACGATCACCCTCCCGAGCACCGAAGCGAGCCGGTCGTTCCGGCTCGTGGCCTGGCTGTAGAACCGGGCCTGCACGAACTCGTCACGCAGCGGCGCGCCTGGTGCGAACTGCGTCGCGTCGAGGCGGTAGCCGGCCTGCTCTGCGAGCTGCGAGAAGAACACGAACTGTGAGCGGGTGTTGCCCTCGCGGAAGCTGTGGATGACGTTCAGCTCGCCCCAACTCTCCGCTAGCTGGTCGACGAACTCCTTGCGCCCGAGGCCGCGCAGCAGATCGTGCGCGGCGAGCTTCGCGTACTCCGCCTCGGCCGCCTCGTTCATCACCTCGCCGCCGGGATAGTAGCGATAGGAGACGGGCGTCGGACTGCCGGGATCGAGCACGTTCGGGCCGTCCTTCGTCATCCAGCCATTCGGCCCGACACGGGGAACGCCAGCCCACTCGTAGCAATCTTGAAAGATCGCGGCGTGGATCGCCTTCATGTGGTCGTAGTCGAACCGGCCCTCGATCGGTGTCTCGGCAAGCTCCTGGATGCGTGAGTGTGCGTGAGCCTCCTCCAAGGTGCGCAGCTTCGCGGGGTCGGGTTCGCCGTAGGGCTTGCCCGGCGCGGTGAACTTGTTGCGTAACACAGACGTACCTGGGATGAAGTAGTCATCCCAGGTACGAAAGGTGGCACCGCGAGGCATCAGCCCTGCACATGGCGACGGATCGCAGCTCGCGCCTCATCCCCCGTCAGCTCGTGCCGAGCCTGCTGCTCCAAAATGGTGCGCAGCGCCGGGTCGGTCACCTCGTGGCCGGCCAGCGCGAGGGCGGCATCCGCGAACGCCAGGTGCTCGTCAACGACGGCCGGTGCCGGCCGAGCGGCGGTGATGGTGCGAGCCATGATGTGCCCCTTTCGTGAGGTGGTTCCAGTCTACCAGAGAGCAACCGAAAACGGTAGGTCTTATGTTTCGGTTGGCTTGGGTTTCGGTGGTGAGTTTCGGTGCGATCAGCCTCGGCGTGTCGAGCCTCCTCGGCCGCCTCGGCCGAGGGCACCGGAAACGATCGTTTCCGGATGACAGACACACGGGGGCCACGTGGACGCCCGCGTTGCATTGGCAGTCGCATCGCGGATCTGCGCCGGGAGCCCGCCAGAATAGGGGTATGGCACGAATGATTTTGGTGGCTGCGTTTGGTCGAAATCGGGTGATCGGCAACGGGCAGGACATTCCATGGCGACTGCGAGGTGAGCAGCAGCGCTTCAAACAACTCACGATGGGTCAGACGTTGGTCATGGGCCGCAAAACCTATGAATCGATTGGCCTGACTCTTCCCGGCCGAACCACTGTGGTGATAACCCGACAACGGGACTGGACTGCCGATGGTGTCGTGGTGGCGCATTCCTTCGAGGAAGCGTTGGCCGCATGCCGGACCGATGACGTATTCATCGCCGGAGGGGAGCAGGTTTACCGTCAAGCTCTCGGGATTGCTGACCAGCTTGAGTTGACCGAAGTCGATCAGGAACCCGCCGGCGATGTCTTCTTTCCTGAGGTTGACCCGACGGTGTGGCGTGAGACGGCAAGGATCCCACAGGAGGGCTATACCTTCGTCTCCTACGATCGGAAGCTCCCCTTCCATTGACGGATTGGCCCACTCAGCCCGGCCGAAAACCTCTGCCGGAATCACGTAGTGGCGCACGTTAGTGGCACCCGGTCAGGTGAAGGTGAGAGCGCTGTGCCAGAAACGATCGTTTGCGGCAGGCTTCGGGCCGGCCTATACGCTGGCCCGGTGACACAGGAAAGCTCGAAGCCGTCGCGGTGGCACCGTGCAACGCTCGCGCTCGGCAAGCGCGTGCGGCGGCCCGCCGGCCCGATTCTCGCCGGTGCCAGCACATTGCTCGGCATGTTGGTGGGATTGGCTCTGTTGCAAAAATCGTGAAGCTTGAGCATGCTTGGCGGAGATTGGACGGACGGAACGATGACGGATTTCAAGTGGCGCCATTTCCAGGGTGATGTGATCCTGTGGGCGGTGCGCTGGTATTGTCG
>NZ_DYXM01000279.1 GCF_020742175.1 Dietzia timorensis | reverse complement strand
CGGCGGCGGCGCATGGGCCATCCAGAACGGCATGATTCAGCTTCCGCCGGAGCTCGCCGCTCTGCTCCCGGCATAGTTCAACGGAGGTAAGGGGACCAGCACCCCTAGCTTTCCTCCTGTGATCGCCGGTTCTTGTGTGCACCGAAGTGGTGCGCGCAAGGACCGGCGATCGGCTATTTCGCCCAAGCTGGGCGCTGCGCTACCCCGCGAGCTTCTTGTTCAGGGTCCGGCGGAGAATCTGCCGCGGGGCGGTCTTCGCATCTCCGTCGTCAGACGTGCGGCCCTTGCTGCGCGGCATCGCGAATGGCAGTCGCGTGAGAAAACGGCCGAGCCCGCGCAGTGGCCATACGACCCGCGCGTGGTCGACCTCGACATGGGCATGGCGACCCTCAAGCACGAGAGTCATGACCCCATTGCCGAACCAAATCCCATCCGACACGCCCCAGCGCACCGGCGGTTCGACAACGCCGCGCGAGCGCGACAGCAGCCGCATGAGAGCGACGATCGGCCGCAGCCGAGCCACCTGATTGACCACTCGGATCGGCAGGTTGAGCGGATTGCGGTACGGCGACATGACGAGCTGATGCACCTGCGTCGGCGACTGCGCGACCGACGGATCGGTGAGCTACACCTCCTCCAGGTAGGAGCAGTGCACGTCGCCACCCAACACCAGAATGGATGACGGCGTCGTGCCGCCGGCGCCCTTGGCGAGGTCGGTGAGCAGCTCGACGAAATTATCGAAGGACTTCCGGAATGCCGCCCAGTGCTCGAGATCCACGGTGCGGCGCATCCACTCGGCGAACTTGGACTGCTGCGGGTGCTTGTCGAGGAGCTCGACCGTCGCCTCGTTCCAGCCCTCGATGTGATGCAGTGCCGGCACCATGAACGCCGGCAGCGAGGAGCCGAAGAGGAGATGGTCGACGTCGGCGTCGAGGCTCATCTGCCGGACCCAGTCCCACTCGCTGTGGTCCATGACGAGGCGGTCGCCCTGATGCAGGTGGCGCGAGGCGCGCACGTCGAGCATGAGCACCCGGACGCGGCCGAAATCGCGGTGGTAACTCCACGTGGATGTGGCCGGGTCGGCGTCCGCCTCGACCGAGAATTCGGTGAGCAGGCGCTCGCGGGTTTCGGGCTCGGTGCGGGTGCGCAGCTGCTGATAGGTGGGTTCTTCGGCGAGCTCGTCGGGGGAGAGGTTGCCGAGGTGCTGGTAGACGAAATAGCTGGAGAACGCGCCGGCGACCCGGTCTTCCCACCATGGCTGTGCGGTCATCTCCGCGCGCCAGAAGCGGGAGGAGTTCCAGTCGTCGCGCAGGTCGTGGTCGTCGAGGATCATGCAGCTCGGGACCGTGGACAATAGCCAGCGCACGTCCGGATCCGACCACGACTCGTGATAGAGCCACGAGTATTCCTCGAAGTCGCAGATCTCCTCGGAGACGTCGCGGTCGCCGCCCGACCCCTTCGACTCGCGCACGGCCTTCGGGCCCTGGCCGGCCTTGCGGCGCTTGGCGAGGCGGGTGGCGATGTCCTCGCTGGGGATGTCTGCGTAGATCTGGTCGCCAAGCAGCAGCATCGCGTCCGGCCACAGCGAATGCGGGGTGTCGGACATCTGGTTGGCGAGCGCGACGAGCGCGTCGGCGCCGATCTCGCGCAGCATGCGCGGCGACTGCTTCTCGCCACGACGGCACGAACCGAAGGACAGCCGCACGGCCGTGTTCTCCCGGAGGGTGCGGATGACGCTGTCGCGGCCGCCCTGCTCCGGCCAGACCTGGGCGCCGTCGATATCGAGCTTGTAGGGAAGAGTCTCGCCTTGCGGCAGACCCTCGATCTGGATGAGTGCGTAGTGGTGGCCGAAGACCTCCCACGTTCGCTCGCTGAACTCCTTGTCGTCCACTCTCACGGTCGCATTGCATGGCTCGGAGGTTTCGATCCACACGGTAGCGCGGGTCTCGTCGACGTAGCGCAGCATCGGACCGAGAAGTAGGGCAGGGGTGGCAGGCTTCATGATCGCCATTGTTCCCGCTGCTGCTGTGCGAATGTTGAGAACCGCCCGTAATCGGGTGAGGGACTTGGAATTGCGCGGGGGTCGGGGAATGGTCGGCAATTACTTTCCGGGAATTTGTTGACGCTGTCTGAGCTTGCGTCGCCGGCGCAGGCATCGCTTCGGCCACGCCGAAGTAACGCCTCGGTAGTCAATACTAATGAGCTGTTGACGCCGTTAATTAAGTGAAGCAAAGTTTTGTGTGACGGTGATGTACGTCATGTCCCCGGTGGAAGGACACCCAATGCGACCCTCGACCCTCACTCGCGGATTGGCGCTCGTCGGCGCCGGTGCACTCCTCTTTGCGGTGCCTGCCACGGCCTCCGCCCAAGACCGAGGGTCCATCGACCCGGCATCGCTCGGGCCCGCGGAATTCCCGGCCGTCATGTCGATGAACACCGTAGGCGGCTCGCTCGCACTGGCAGGCTCGTCCGACCTCGCGACGCAGGTCGCGGGTGGTAATTGCGTCGCCATCGACCCTGCGCTCGGATCGATCGCGGCGAACTCGCTGCAGATCACGATGGAATCGAAGGAAGGTGAGCCGGGCGTCGCGGCCACCGAATTCCTCGGCGGCATTGTCAGCGGCACGGTGGGCACACTGCACTGGACCAACGAGACCACCGGCGCTACGGGCGCAGTGGACTTCGGTCCCCTGATCGCCGACGCGGCATTCGAGTATCACGACATCCCCACAGGCGCCGGCCGTGTGACATGGCACGCAGACGCCCACCAGGAAGCCGTGCCGTTCTCCATCTCCGTGCCGCTGTCGGCAGTCAGCATCTTCGGTGAAGGGCCCGTCATCACCACCCCGGTATCCACCTGCACCGGAGCGGCGGACATCGCCTAGCGGCACCCAGGGCATAACCCGGAACCTCGTCAAGGAGTACCCATGAGACCTTCTTCAGCCACCCGCGGTATCGCCCTCCTCGGCGCAGGCGCACTCGTCCTTTCTATTCCCGCGACTGCCTCCGCGCAGCCGACCGGATCCATCGACCCGAACTCGCTTGAAGGCGCCGTGAACTCCGCGGAGATGTTCCCCGGCTCCGTTGCCGCGCTGGCTGGCGGTGGCCTCGCCTCCGTCGGCTCCGGAGACCTCGGTTCCGCGGTCGCCGGCGGGCAGTGTGTCGGGCTCGACCCGTCGCTCGGCTCGATCGCCACGAGCGTTGACGTGCAGGTCGCCACCAAGGAAGGCGAATCCGGAGTGGCCGCGGTGTCTATCGAGGGCGGATCGTGGTTCACCAACACCTCGGGGACCTTCCACTGGACGAACACGACGACGAACGAGACCGGCGAGGTGCCGTTCGGGCCGTTCGGCGGCGACGCCCCGTTCGCCGACTTCGACGTCCCGACCGGTGTCGGCACGGTGACGTGGCGAGTCGAGGGAAGCGCAGAGGGATTCCCGCTGTCCGTGCTATTCCCGCTGATCATCATTGGCAGCGTCAATCCTGTCCCCATGAGCTCGGCGCCGTACTCGACTTGCGAGGGCCAGGCCGAGATCGCCTGACAATTGTTCGGCTAGGTGCCCCGTTTCACGGCCTCTTGCGGGTGAGGTGCGTAGCCCCCGGCTTCGCACTCCACTAGATCAGCTACTGATCGGTGTCGGACGCGGCTATGAGCATGTCCGAGTCGAGCGTCAGGTCGCCGACATCACGATGGTGGAACTCCTTGACGCCCGAGCTGCGGACGGCGATGTGGTGATCGCCCAGGCTGCAAGGACAGGTGTTTACACAAACCTCTTCGTACATTCTGGTGATGGCTCTGTCGAGGCCGCTGACCTTCTACCTGTGGAAAGCGCGGTCAACCCGACGAGGGAAGTTGAATTCACAGAGCCGCTTCATCGAGGCATCGAAATTGGCATGCTTCTCAGCGCGGCTCGCCAACGATCTGGCGGGGTGAGCTTTCCGCTCGATCTCCCTCGGCAGTGCGGAACGTTCCGCAGTCCTAGGAAGATCGAGGACCTGGCGTTCGAAGAAGCGTGAGCGACCGGCCGCCATTGGCGGAGCGGCGCGTCCGCCGTCATAGGTGGGTAAAGCACAGCGCCCGCAGCGAGGAACAACCTCGCTGCGGGCGCTTGTCGTGCCGGGGCCGCGGAGACACCGCGGTGGGGCCGGGCTAGACCTCCAGGCCGAATGGAACGTCGATGCCCGTCATGCCGTTGGCGACGGGGTTCCACACGTAGACGGTGTAGTCGAAGCCGGTTTCGGCGTTCGACTCATCTTCGGCCGGCTCGCGCATCGTGCCGACGGACACGTGGAACTGCGAACTGGAGCCGAGGACGCGGCGCACATTGTTGTCGCCGGTCTGCGTGCCGGTGAGCTCGCAGTGGTGGTACAGCAGGACCTTAGTCGGCGACGAGCCGGTGCCGCCCTCGGTCTCGAGGAACAGGTAACCGACGTTGCTGCCGAGATCGTTGTGCTCACCGACAGTCCATTTGGCGTCGGGGTCGTCGGGTAGGGGGCCGGGCGTATCGGCGGCGACCTGCGCGGGATCGATATCACAGGGCACCGGGCCGCCGAGCGAACCGGTGATATCGCCGAAAGGATCCTCTACGGACTGTGCGCCGGCCGCGGGGGCGAAGGCGATCGTGGACAGGAGCGCCGCCGCGGAAACCGCGGTAGCTGCGCGAACCTTGCTGACCGTTCTAGACATGTGAGCTCCTCGGGTTCAGGGCCGAGCGGGGTGCCCGGCATGCTCATAAGGGTTATCGTCCCTCGAAGTCGCCCGCGCTACGTGGGAACGGGTCACGGTTCTGCGGCTGGTTGGTAACGGGCATCGTTGCCGCGCGTTCTTTGGGGCCGACTTCCTACCGGGAGCCGAAGGCGACGGCCGCGGCGAGGAGATCGGCGGCGAGCCCGCGTGGGCGGCGCCGCGGATTCCACACCGCCCGCAGCGTGCGGGGGAACGACACCCCGGAGACGGGGACGCGGACGAGTCGCCGGTCGGCGAGGTCGCGCTGCACCGCAAGCGAGGACAACACCGCGGGTGCGTCTGCAGCGAATACGGCCTCGCGGACCGCGGCGGTCGAGCCGAACTCCATGAGCGGCGGGACGACGTCGATACCGATGGCCGCGAGCGCCGCCTCGAAGGTCGTCCGGGTTCCGGAGCCCTGCTCGCGCATGACCAGCGGCGTCATCCCCAACGTCTCCGCGGAGACCGGCGCCGGGGTCGTTTCGTCGAGCGAGGCCCACGCGTGCTCGGGCGGGACGACCACGACGAGCTCGTCGCTGGCGACATCCAGCGAGGACACCGTGCGCGGGATCGTTGGGCCCTCGACGAAACCGAGGTCGACGCGATCGGACTGCACGGCGTCGAGAACCTGCTCGGAGTTGCCTGGGATCGCGGAGATCTTCGCCTGTGGGTTCTGACGTCGGACCGTCGCCGCCCACTTGGGGAACAGCCACTCCGAGACCGTGTTCGACACCGCGACGGACGCGCTGGCCAGGGGATCCCCGCGCAGGTCGGCCGCGCCTGCGTCGAGCGCGGCGGCGGCGTGCAGCACCTCGTCGGCCCAGGTGA
>NZ_DYXM01000278.1 GCF_020742175.1 Dietzia timorensis | reverse complement strand
TAGCGCTCGTACTGCCGGATCTTCTCGCTGAACGCGGCGAAATTGAACGGCTTGAGTAAGTACAACAACACTCCGTGGGACATCGCGCTGCGCACTGTCGCAAGATCGCGCTGCGCGGTAATCGCGATAATGTCCGGCACCGGCCGCACCCCGGACATGGCGGCGGCAAGATCCACGCCACGTGCATCGGGCAGTCCGAGGTCGAGCAACACGAGATCCACGGGCGCACTCGAATCGGCGGCCTCGGAGAGCGCTCGCATCGCCTCCTGCCCGCCCCACGCATGCGCTACGACCTCGAATCCGCCGAGCCGCGACAGATATTCCCTGTGCGATTCGGCGATGAGCGGTTCGTCCTCGACGATCAGCACCCTCGTCGTCACGTTCGGTCTCCTTCCGCTCCCCCGCGTGCAGTTTCGGCCGGCTGCCCGGGGATCTGTGCCACCACGACCGAGCCGTAGGTGGCGTACGCCGTCAACGAACCGTTATGACGTCGCAGCACCTGCGCCACCAATGCCAATCCGAGCCCGCGCCCGCGTTCGTCTCCTCCAGCCTTCGTAGAGAACCCGCGTTCCTGCGCGCGGGCGAGGAGCTCAGGGTCCATGCCTGGGCCGCTGTCGGCGACCTCGATGTGGACGCCTCCGGCCTCACCGGTGATGGTCACCTCGACCCAGGGGTCACCCGGATCGCAGGCGTCGAGTGCATTATCGACCAGGTTGCCGACCACCGTCACCATCTCCTGAGGGCTAAGCAGGCCGGCGACGTCGTCGCCGAGCTCGGACTCGTCGGTGACGGTGAGCTCGATCCCTCGCTCAGCCGCCTGCGAGGTCTTGCCGAGCAGCATCGCCACGAGCGCGGGCTCGGCGATCGACTGGCTCATCCGGTCGATGAGCTGCTGGGACAGCGTGAGATCGGTCGTCGCCAGCTGCGCGGCCTCGTCGCCCCGGCCCATCTCGATGAGGGCGACGATGGTGTGCAGCCTGTTCGCCGATTCGTGCGCCTGCGATCGAAGCGCCTCGGCGAAGTGGGTCATCGAGTCGAGTTCTCCCGTCGCCTCCGACAGTTCGGTTTGGTCGCGCAGCGTGATCACGGCCGCGTTCCTCTCACCGTCGACGGCTGCCTTGTTGACCACGAGCACGCGGCCACCGCCCGCGAACAGCATGTCGTCGAATCGCTCCTCGCCGAGGAACGACTCCGGGACGTCTTCGAGGGAAAAGTCGTCGCCGCCGCCGAGCAGCCGTTGCGCCTCGTCGTTGACCAGGGCAGGTCTTCCGTCGCTCACGACGATCACGCCCTCCCTGATGGAGTGGAGTACGGCGTCATGATGGTCGTACATGAGGCGCAAGTCGCCCGGCGCAAGGCCTCCCGTGGCCTGCAGGATCCGCCGGCGTACCCACCACAGCCCCACTCCGGCGGTGGCTAGCGCGCTCAGCGCGATGGCGAGGACGACTGGGAGCCTTCCGAGCCACTCCTGCATGAGCGTGTGCTCGGTGACCCCGACCGACACCATGCCGACGATCTCGCCGCTCGCATCACGCACGGGGACGATGGTGCGCACGGACGGGCCGAGGGTGCCGGTGTACGTCTCGGTGTGAATACGCCCATCGAGCGCTTCTTTTGTAGAGCCGAGGTAGCGCAGCCCGATCTTCTCCGGATAGGTGTGGGTGAATCGTTCGCCGTCGGGCGCCATGATCGTGATGAACGCGATCCCAGTGTCCGCGCGGATCGCCTCCGTCATCGGCTGAAGGATCGTCGTGGGGTCCTCGGCGGCGAGAGCGTCGACTGTCGAGGGAGCTTTGGCGATGCCGACGGCCAAGGCCTTTTCCGTCTCGCGGGCGGTGCGGTCCCCCGTCAGTCGCGCGTCCCACAGCGCGAGCACGCTGCCGATCACGACGATGGCCGCGACCACGACAAGCACCAGCGCCACCACCTGGCTGGCGAGCGTGCGCGGCGCGATTCTCTTCATCTCCACCTCCCTATCGCATCGCATAGTAGCCCTCGGCGTGCGGGCGCCCCGAGGAACGGCCCGGCGAACTCGCGAGTACGGCCCGTTTTGTTCGGTACGTGAACGAAATGAACTCAACGGTGACCTAGGTCACTGGAAACTCCACAATTTACTCGAAGGTCAGTTCCGTCAAGCCCGTACTCCCGGGGCGAAACGAAAGGTTCGGCACCATGACATTCGGAAATCGATCATCCGGTTCGGTGAGCAAGGCGTCCTCCGCCTCCCCGGCGAAGAAGGCAGACCGCACGCATTGGCTCTACATCGCGGTGATCATCGCCGTGTTCGCCGGTGTCGCCGTCGGCATCCTCGCGCCGGAGGTCGGCAAGAGCCTCGGTATCCTCGGCACACTCTTCGTCGACCTCATCAAGATGATGATCGCGCCGGTCATTTTCTGCACCATCGTGCTGGGCATCGGGTCCGTGCGCAACGCGTCGACGGTCGGGAAGGTCGGAGGTCTCGCCTTCGTCTACTTCATCGCCATGTCGACCCTGGCGCTCGGGATCGGGCTTGTCGTCGGCAACCTCATTCAACCCGGCGAAGGGCTCAACATTCAGTCCGGTTCCGGCAAGGGCGCCGAGCTTGCCGAAGAGGCTCATGAGGCCGGCGGTACGCTCGACTTCATTCAGTCGATTATCCCCGATTCGCTGTTCTCGGCACTGACGAGCGGGAGCGTGCTCCAGGCGCTTTTCGTCGCGCTTCTCGTCGGGTTCGCACTCCAGGGGCTCGGCAAAACGGGCGAATCGATCGTCGAGGTAATCGGCCACCTGCAGAAGCTCGTGTTCAAGGTCCTGGTGATGATCCTGTGGATCGCGCCCATCGGCGCGTTCGGCGCCATCGCCAATGTTGTTGGCCAGACCGGCTGGGCCGCGGTGGGCCAGCTCATCATGTTGATGCTCGCCTTCTACCTCACCTGCGTGACCTTCGTCTTCGGCATTCTCGGCACCCTCCTACGTGTCGCCACGGGCGTGTCGATCTTCTCGCTCGTCAAATACCTGGCCCGCGAATACCTGCTCATCTTCGCCACCTCGTCTTCGGAGTCGGCACTGCCTCGACTCATCGCGAAGATGGAGCACCTCGGTGTGGAGAAGACGACGGTCGGCGTGGTCGTCCCGACCGGATACTCGTTCAATCTCGATGGCACCGCAATATATCTGACGATGGCGTCCATCTTCATCGCCGATGCCATGGGCGATCCGCTGGCGCTGACCGAGCAGCTCGGACTGCTCGCGTTCATGATCATCGCGTCCAAGGGCGCCGCAGGCGTGTCGGGCGCAGGGCTGGCCACGCTCGCCGGCGGCCTCCAGGCGCACCGCCCCGAGATGCTCGATGGCGTGGGAATGATCGTCGGTATCGACCGTTTCATGTCTGAGGCTCGCGCGGTCACCAACTTCTCGGGCAATGCCGTAGCCACGATCCTCGTCGGTTCGTGGACGGGAACCATCGACCGCACTCAGGTCACCGATGTGCTCTCCGGCAATAGCCCCTTCGACGAAGCCCAGCTCATCGACGACGGACATGAGGAGGCGGGCGCGCCAGCAAACGTTGCCGACAGCTCAGCAACTCCCGGAACCCCGGAGCCGACGGGCGAGTTGGTTACCTCGACCGCCCGGGTGCCGAACGCCACGTCGACGTACTGACGGAAGCCGTAGCGCAAGCCGCCAGAGATGACTGCGCCCCGGTGGCCCATCGAGTTCGATGGGCCACCGGGGCGCTTTTGTTCGCTCTCGCGGGGCTTGTTTATCCGCGCGTGAGGCGACGGTGGGTGACCCGGTGCGGGCGCGCCGCCTCCTGGCCGAGGCGCTCGACCTTGTTGGCCTCGTAGCCTTCGAAGTTGCCTTCGTACCAGTACCACTGGCCCTCTTCGACGTTGCCTTCCCACGCGAGAATGTGGGTACAGGTGC
>NZ_DYXM01000277.1 GCF_020742175.1 Dietzia timorensis | reverse complement strand
GAACACCGAAACCTTTCCCTTGGTCCACCGCGATATCGCCGCAGCGGTGCGCAGGTGTTCGCCCGCCGTGAGCTGGGTGGACACCGCCGACGGCGCACGGCTTCGAGTGATGTCCTTCGGTCCCGCCGACGCGCCCACTCTCGTTTTCGCACACGGGTGGGCGTGCCGCGCCGAATACTGGTTGCCGCAGATCCAGGGGCTGGCCGGGGAGTTCCGCGTGGTCTGTTACGACCAGCGCGGACACGGGTTCAGCACGACGGGTGAGCGTGACATCGACGGTGACGTGATCGGCGACGACCTCGCCGCGGTGATGGACGCGGCGGTGAGCTCCCCGGCGATCGTGATCGGGCACTCGATGGGCGGGATTTCGATCCTGAGCTGGTGGAAGCACCACCCCGAGCAGGCAAAGAAGAAAAGCGTCGGCGCACTGTTGGCGAACACGACGCTCGGGAGCATCGCCACGGAGACGAAGGTCCTGCCGTTCAACAACGGCTCGGAGTTCACGGTGAGGATCGGCCGGATGCTCCTCGGTGCGGCCATGCCGATTCCGCGAGGAAAGTTAACGCGGAACATGGTGCGCACGTTGGTGATGAACCCGCGGCGCACGACCGATGAGCAGGCGACGTTCGTGTGCGAGATCGCGCGTACCTGCAATGCGGGCGTGCGTGCTCGCACCGCGCTCGCACTTGCCGATCTCGACCTCGGCGACGAAGCCGCCGAGGCCGTGGCGGTGCCTACTGTGGTGACAACGGGGACCGCCGACCATGTGCTGCCGGACTCCATGGGGAAGCGAATCGCCGCCATCATCGAACGGACCGGACACCTGGAGAAGCTCGTCGAGCTCGAGACCGGGCATACCGGAAACGTCGAGGCGCCCGAGAAGTTCAACGACATCGTCCGCAAGCTCGCCGAAAAGCATCTCATCGCCCCGCCGGAAGCGGACGAGGGGCCGGGTGCGTCGGCGGACTAGAGGACCGTTTCGGCGCCCATGACGACCGTGCGAGTAGGCGGCAGACCGAGAACCTGCGTCCTGTTGGCCGAGGCCTTCTCGAGTATCCGGAACAGCACCTTCTGCCACCGCGGCATCGACCTGTCCGTCCCGGGTTCGATGCGGAACACGGACAGGTAATAGACCGCGTCGTCCGGATCGAAGTCGAGCTCGGGGATCGGCGTGGGCTGTTCGGATACAGCGTCCGACGTCATAGGTGGGGCTGCTTCGGTTTCTTGTCCGTCGCAACGGCGGCCCGGTCCGGAACACCGGCCGTAGGCGACCGCGGCGCGGAGGGCGTGCGGCACGTCCTGGGAATCGTGGAATCCGACGCGGTAGGTGACGTGGACGATGCCGTCGGCGTCGTTGCCGAGACAATCGACGACGACGCGTTCGGGAAGGTCGACGTATGGGACGCCGACGTTGACGACCGTCACGATGACTACGTGTTCGTGGAGCACGCGACCTCGTTCGACGCCGGAGCGCAGAGCGAGCGGGACGGTGGTCGGGTCGCCGTGCGGATACACGGCCACGCCGGGGACGCGGATGGCCTCGCGGGCGGCGCCGGAGACGAAGTCGACGAGCGGCCCCTCCATTTCGCGGCGGCGACCGAAAAGGATTTTCGAGCCGCGCTTCCACGTGAGCATGATCGTCGTGAGCAACGCGCCGATGGCGAGCGGCAGCCAGCCGCCGTCGGGGATCTTGATGATGTTCGCAGCGAGAAGCATGAGCTCGAGCCCGCCGACGATGACCGCCATCGTGATCACGCGCCATAGCGGCCAGCGCCGGATATGGCGCGCGTACAGGAGAAACAGCGCGAGCACGAGGATGATCGTCGCAGTGACGGCGAGGCCGTAGGCGGCGGCGAGGGCCTCGGATTTGCGGAAAACGAGGACCAGCGTGAGCACCCCGACGAAGAGGATGGCGTTGATCGGGCCGATATAGATCTGGCCGCCATGGGTGGCCGAGGTTTGCGTGACCTTGAGCCGGGGCAGCAGGGAGAGGCGTGTTGCCTGCCGGGCGACGGAGAAGGCGCCGGAGATGACGGCCTGCGAGGCGATGACAGTGGCAAGCGCGGCGAGGACGATAAGTGGGATGCGCAGGGCCTCGGGAACGAGCGAGTAGAAAGGGCTGGCGACCGCGCTCGGATCCGCGAGAATGAGCGCGCCCTGGCCGTAATAGTTGAGCAGCAGCGCCGGCATGACCAGGCACATCCACGCGAGCATGATGGGGCGACGGCCGAAGTGGCCCATGTCCGCGTAGAGCGCTTCCGCGCCGGTGATAGTGAGGACGACCGCGCCCATCGCGATAAAGGCGACGAGCGGCCGATCGATCATGAACGCGAGGGCGTAGTGCGGGGACAGCGCGCGAAGAATGGACGGGTTGTCGACGAGGTGCGGCAGTCCCATTGCCGCGAGGGTGAGAAACCAGACGACCATGACGGCGCCGAAAAAGCGTCCGATGCGGCCAGTGCCCCAGCGCTGGACGGCGAACAGCGCGGTGAGCACGATGATCGCGCCGGGCAGGATGACCTCGTTGGGCACGGCATTGGTGACCTGGATGCCTTCGAACGCCGAGAGCACGGAGATCGCCGGTGTGATGAGGGAGTCACCGAAGAACAGCGATGCGCCGATGGCGCCGAGTACAAGGGCGACGAACAGTTTTCGGGGGCCGGTGTCTGGGGCGAGCTTGCGCATGATGAGCGCGGTGAGCGCGAGGACGCCGCCTTCGCCCTGGTTGTCGGCCCGCATGATGAGGCCGATGTAGGTGACGGCGACGATGATGATGAGGCACCACGTGACCATCGAGATGACACCGAGGACGTCGGCCTCGGTCGGGGCGACGGCGTTGTGGTGGGTGCTGAACACGGTCTGCAGCGAGTAGAGCGGGCTCGTACCGATATCGCCGAACACGACGCCGAGTGCGCCTGTGACGAGGACGAGGAGAGGATCGCCGCGGTGTGGGCGGGAAGTGGAAGGTGCTTCTGCTGGGGAGTTCGAGGTAGGCCGCGTAGCGGCTTTCGTGTCGGGGTC
>NZ_DYXM01000276.1 GCF_020742175.1 Dietzia timorensis | reverse complement strand
CCGCCGCCTGCGCCCACTTCGCCACCCGCGAGATGGCGATCGAGAGAATCGGACGCCACGAACGCTCCTTGGAAGACGTCTTCCTGGAGCTCACCGGGAAGGACCTTCGATGAGCGAGCGATTCCCCGCCGGAACTTTCTCCATCCCCTCGGCCCCTGCGACGCGCGCGGCGATGCTGCGCTCCCAGACCCGGATGGAAGTCTCCCTGTTCGTGCGCAACGGCGAACAGCTGCTCCTCGCCCTGTTCATCCCGGTCGCGCTGCTCTTCGGGCTCACATTGCTGGGCAAGGGCGCCATCCCGGATCCACGTGTCGAGCACGCCGTAATGACGGTGTTCGCCGTGGCCATCATGTCGAGCGCATTTACTGGCCAGGCAATCGCGGTCGGCTTCGACCGCCGCTATGGCGCGCTTAAACGCCTCGGCGGCACGCCGCTGCCGCGCTCGATCATCGTCGGCGGCAAGGTCGCCGCGGTCCTCGTCATCGTCTTAGGTCAGCTGGTGATCCTCGGCATTATCGCCGCGATACTCGGTTGGCGGCCCTCGATCGGTGGCCTTCTTCTGGCGCTTATCCCCATAGTGCTCGGCGTTACGGCATTCTGCAGCCTCGGACTACTGCTCGGCGGAACGCTCAAAGCCGAAATCACGCTTGGCCTGGCAAACCTCATCTGGTTCGTGTTGCTCGGCTTCGCGGGGCTTGCGACCGGAATCGTCGAAGTCTCCGATTCTCTGCACAACGTCCTGCTCATCATCCCCTCCTATGCGCTGACGGCGGGCATCGGCGAATCTCTTGGCGGGAGCTTCCCTGCGATGGAGCTCATCGTCCTGGCGGCGTGGTCTCTTCTCGGGGTGACGGCGGCTTCGCGCTATTTCTCGTTCACGTAGGGAAGGTCGCGGCTGGTACGAGGGGTGTGACGTCCGACGTCATAAATGGGGTATTGCTCCACCCAAATGCTGGGAATGACGGCGTCGGCAATACAATCGGTAGGTGTGAGCAGCACGAGCCAGTCGGACGCAAGACCCTCCACCGATCCCAACGCCCAAGTGCGGGAACCAGGCGGCAAGGCCCGCTCGCTATTGATGCGGCTGCCCGAGCCGAGCCTGCGGACACAGTGGTGGCTGGCGCTGGCAAACCTCATCTGCCAGATCGGGATCATGGCGTCCGGCGCCACGGTCCGTGTAACCGCCTCCGGTCTGGGCTGCGAGACGTGGCCGCGTTGTAACGGCGACAGCTTCGTCCCGGTGCCGGGCGCGGCGCCCTGGATCCATCAGATCATCGAGTTCGGCAACCGAACGCTCACGTTCGTGCTGACGGCGGTGTCCATCGCGCTCCTGCTCGCCGTGCTGCGCGCGGGACGCCGGAAGCATCTGAAGATGCTTGCGTGGATCATGCCTTTCGGTATTCTCGCCCAGGGCATAGTCGGCGGTATCACCGTACTCGCCGGCCTCCTGTGGTGGACCGTCGCAATTCACCTCATCCCGTCGCTGGCACTCGTATGGTTCGCGTCGATGCTGTTCGCCCGTATCCGCGAGGACGACGACGAGCCCGTCCGGCGCACCGTCGGGACCCCGCTGCGGTTGCTCACGCTGCTTTCGGGTGTGGCCCTGGCCGCCGTTCTCGTGACCGGAACCTTGGTCACCGGGGCCGGACCGCACGCCGGCGACGCACGCGTCGGCGCGCATGAGCGGCTCCAGATCGACATCGACCTGCTCGCCCACATTCACGGCGAGCTGATGCTCGCCTATCTCGCGCTGGTCATCGGGCTCCTATTCGCGCTTTACGCCGTCGGCGCCGAGCGCCTCGTCAAGCGCCGCGCCATCTATCTGGCCATTGGTGTGCTTGGTCAGGGGCTCATCGGCATCGTCCAGTACTGGATGGGCGTCCCCGAGCTTCTCGTCATCGCGCACGTGGCCGGCGCGGGCATTGTCACCGCACTGACGGGAATGCTGTGGGCATCGGGCCGCTCGCGCGGCGCCGCGCCAGTGTCGGCCACGGCCGACTAGAGGTCGCCGCCGAATGGCGGCTCGTGGACGTACCGCTGCGGACGTACCGATTCGAGAAATGGCCCGGCGTGTGCCGGGCCATTTTCGTATAACGGGGCGAGGCCCCGAGGATCAGACGAGCTTGGACGAACCTGCCATCTTCTTCCAGTGTCCGGCGGGAACATCGACCTTGAGCGTGGTCTTCTTCGACCAATCGTCCTCTTCGAGCGAGGGAACCGCCTCGAGGACCGCATGAGCCTGTTCGAGGGTGTCGACGAACTGATCACCGAGTACGCCGTCATCTCCGACAAGAGACAAGCGCACACCGCGTCGACCGACAGGCTGGATGACGACGTACGCCGAATCCCCATGGGCCCGGATGAACTTCTTCACGTTCTTCACGGTCTTCTCCGGCGCCTTCGGGCCCTCGGGCTCGGCCGGCGCCTCCGGCTCCTTCTCCGCCGTCTCGTCCTTCTTCGTAGACGTCGACGCCGCGGCGGCGCCCGCAGCGGCCGCGCCACCGGCAGCCGTGGCTGCCGCAGCGGTCTTTCCCGAGTTGTCGTCTGACTTCTCGGCCGAGGAATCGTCCGATCCGGACTCGGACTTTCCACCACCAAGACTCAGCCCACCGGAACCTCCGCCCGGGGCGGCGGCCTTCGAGCCGCCGCCGAGTTTGAGTCCGCCCTGGGCCCCGCCGCTCTTCGGAGCGACCTTCTTAGGCTCATCCGCAGCGGGCTTCTCGGCCTCGGCCGGGGTCTCCTTCGCCGAGGACTCGTCCGACGGCGCGGACGAGGCGGAGGTGCCGCCGCCGAGCTTCAGCCCACCGGAGCCGCCGCCCGGAGCCTTCGCCTTGGAACCGCCCCCGAGCTTGAGGCCGCCGCCTGCAGCCGGAGCCCCGGAGGTCTTCCTCTCTTCGGTGGAATCTGTGGCCGACTCGGACGGGGCTTCCTTCTTGTCTGCGTCTGCGTCGGTCGCGCTGGACGAGCCCGTTGCTGCAGCAGCGGCGCCCGCGCCTGCGGCCGCCGCAGCACCTCCGAGCGCGAGCTTGTTGCTGCCGCCACCGGGCGCCTTGGCTTTCGATCCACCGCCGAGGGAGAGCCCGCCGCCAGACGCCGGCGCACCGCCCGTCTTCTTTTCGGCCTGAGAAGTCTCGGCCTCAGGTGTCTCGGGCTCGGTGGCCTTCGCCTCTTCGGACGAAGTCTCGACAGAAGCATCTTCCGGCGCGTTATCCGCGGAGGACTCCTCGGGGGCAGAGTCAGACGCGGGGCCGGAGTCGGTAGTGGCCGCCCCGGCTGCGGCGCCACCGGCGGGCACGAGTGTGTTGGCACCTCCGCCGGGCGCCTTGGCGCGAGAACCGCCGAGCTTCAGCTTGCCGCTCGACCCCTCGGCCGGTTCGGAAGCCGGAGCACCAACCTTGAGCCCTGCGTTCCGGCTACCCGAATCCGTGGTGTCGGTTGCAGTTTCCTCTGCCCCGGTGGCCTCCGGCTCGGCGGCTGGCTTCTCAACTTGTGGGGTCGCTTCGGCGGCGTCCTGGGAGGCGCCGGCTCCGGCGTCATCCCCCGACGGGGTCGCTTCTCCGGAGGGGGCGGTCGCCTTTTCGGCGGAGTCCGTACCTCCGGATGTGCCGCCGGACAAGGAGATCGCTCCGTCGGCCTTTGCCTTCGGGCCCTGCCCATATCGCGAGTGAAGTTGCAGTTTGCCGCTGCCCTGCGAGGAAGTCATGCCAGCCATCTTACCGACCGGTAGTGGCAATCCCGATTCGCCACGGGGAATACTTGAAGTATGCATGCAATAGTCGTTTTCTCACATGGCGGTCCAGACGTTCTCGAGTACACGGAAGTCAAGGATCCCGAGCCGGGAATCGGCGAGATCCTCGTACGTCCGGTGCGCATCGGCGTGAACTACATCGACACCTATTTCCGCGAGGGCATCTACCCACGCGAGACGCCGTACGTGCCCGGCGACGAGGGCGCCGGAGTTGTCGTCACCGTGGGTACCGGCGTGTCCGAATTCGCGCCCGGCGATCGCGTTGCGTGGTGCCGCGCGGAATCGAGCTACGCCCAATACGTGCGAGTTCCGGCAGCGCATGCCGTCAGGGTTCCGGACGAGCTGTCCGATGACGTCGCCGCTTCCGCGCTTCTACAGGGAATGACCGCGCACTACCTGGTCAACGACACGCACCGCGCGGTCCCCGGCGACTACGTGCTCGTCCACGCCGGCGCCGGCGGTGTCGGGCAACTGCTCATCCAGATGTGCGTGGACAAGGGCTTCAAGGTCATCGCCACCACCTCCACCGAGGACAAGGCCGAGATCGCGCGCGCGAGGGGTGCGCAGGCGGTGTTGCGGTACGAGGATGCAACCCCCGAGACAATCAGACGAATGTCTGACGGCGGAGTGGCGACGGTTTTCGATGGCGTGGGGGCCAGCACGTTCAACAACTCGCTCGGGAGCCTCCAGACCCGCGGCACGATGGTGCTCTACGGCGCCGCGTCCGGACCGGTGCCGCCGTTCGACATCCAACGGCTCAACTCCGGCGGATCGTTGCAGCTCACGAGGCCGACGCTCGCGCACTTCATCCCGACGCGCGAAGAGTTCCTTGCGCGCGCCGATGACGTACTCGGTGCGCTCGCCCGCGGCGAACTGACGCTGGATGTGGGCGCGACGTTCCCGCTGTCAGAAGCGGCCCGCGCACACCGGGCGCTACAAGCACGTGCCACGACGGGTTCGATCGTCCTCGATCCCTTGGCCTGATCTGAATCTGGCGGGACCGACTTCAGCAGAACGCCCCGGCTCCCCTTGGGGCCGCGGCGTTCGACGTCAGGAAAGGTATCCGGAGATCGTTTGGAGGCCGAGGACCGCATCGACGGAAAGCGCGACGAACACGGCGGCGAGATAATTGTTCGAGAGGATGAACAGCGCGAGCGGCTTGACCTCGACCCCGCGCTTGACGCCTGCGTGCAGGCGGTGCGCCATGATGAGGAACCATGCGCCGAAGCCGACCGCGCCGACAGCATAGATCCAGCCGGCGGCGGGAATGAGTAGGAACGTGACAAGCACCGTAACCCACGTGTAGATGAGGATCTGACGGGTGACCTCGATCGGCGTCTTGACGACGGGCAGCATCGGCACGCCGGCGGCCTTGTAGTCCTCTTTGTAGCGCATGGACAGTGCCCACGTGTGCGGCGGCGTCCAGAAGAAGATGATGAGGAACAGGACGATCGCCTGCCACCAATTGGCGTCCTGCCCTTCGGGCAGATGGTCGGCGATGACGGCCCACGAAACGAGTACCGGCATGCACCCGGCCGCGCCGCCCCACACAACGTTTTGCCAGGTACGCCGCTTGAGAATCATCGTGTAGACGAGCACGTAGAACAAGACGGTCGCGAGAATGAATCCTGCGGCGAGCCAACTCTTCGCGAGCAAACCGAGCCACAGCATCGAACAGATGGTGAGGGTCGTTGCGAATATGAACGCCGCACGGCGAGTGACCGCGTGGCGGGCCAGCGGACGCTTCTCCGTGCGCTTCATCACCTGGTCGATGTCGTAGTCGACCACCATGTTGTAGGTGTTGGCGCCGGCCGCGCCCATCCAGCCACCGACCAGAGTGAGCAAAGTGAGTGATAGGTGGACGTTGCCGCGATCCGCCTGGAGCAAGGCCGGGATGGCGGCGACCAGGAGAAGTTCGATGACTCTCGGTTTGGTAAGAGCGAGGTAAGCCCCGAGAACGTCGAGCACCCGCCGACCGAAAGAGACGGATTCGGTGGCAGCGGCGCCGGGGACGGTGTCGCCGGCTCCATCCGGTTGCCGAGAATCTGCCGACGCCGAAACGTCACCCCGACCTTGCCTGGACTCGTGCACTGCTCTCCTCTGATCGCGCCGTGCGCTGTTTTCCGAAGCACTGGATTCACGGCGCCGCGCGGATGGACGATCGCTTTATGGCAAACTGGCGCGCACCGAAGATCCGGCGCGCCGAGTGCCAATTGCTTTATCAGTCTACGTGCCGCCTCAAAGCAAGACGCAATCATGGTCCGTCGACGGTAGGCGGGCAGACACTTTCGGGCTGGCGTCACTAGGCTGGAGGGGTACGCGTGTCGGTGATTCTCGCTCGCAGCCGATTACCCTTCGGGCAAAGTGAACCATTGACCTTGCAATTAATAGACAAAATGGGAGTGCCTCTACAGTGTTCAGTCCTTCGGAAGTTGCCGAACTCACCAAAGACAGCAATCCGTCCAACTGGACCGAACTGGATTCCAAGGCCGTGGCGACGGCGCGGATGCTCGCTGCGGATGCGGTCGAGAACTGCGGAAGCGGCCACCCCGGCACCGCGATGAGCCTCGCTCCGCTCGCCTACTCCCTGTACCAGCGCGTGATGCGGATCGATCCGGCGGACGCCGACTGGACCGGGCGCGATCGTTTCGTACTCTCCGCAGGCCACGCCAGCCTTCTGCAGTACATTCAGCTCTACCTCGCCGGGTATGGACTCGAGATCGAGGACCTTAAACAACTTCGTAAATGGGGATCCCTCACCCCGGGGCACCCGGAGGTTCACCACACAAAGGGCGTGGAAACGACCACGGGTCCTCTCGGGCAGGGACTGGCCACCGCAGTCGGCATGGCCATGGCGGGGCGTTTCGAGCGCGGTCTGTTCGACCCGGAGGCTCCCGAGGGCAAGAGCCCCTTCGACCATTTCGTCTACGTCATCGCCTCCGACGGTGACATGCAGGAGGGCGTCACCTCCGAGGCGTCCTCCCTTGCCGGCACACAGCAGCTCGGCAACCTCGTCGTGGTGTACGACGCGAACAACATCTCCATCGAGGACGACACCGACATCGCCTTCTCCGAGGACGTCGCGGCGCGCTACGAGGCCTACGGCTGGCACGTCGTGCACGTCGATGGCGCAAACAACCTCGAGGCGATCGAGGAAGCGCTGAAGACCTCTCGACAGGTTACCGACAAGCCGTCGCTCATCGTCCTGCGTTCGGTGATCGGCTTCCCGGCGCCGAAGAAGATGAACACCGGCTCTTCGCACGGCGCCGCGCTCGGCGCGGACGAGGTCGAGGCCGTGCGCGAGGCGGTGGGCCTGCAAGGCACCGCACCGTTCGAGGTCTCCCAGGACGTCATCGAGCACACGCGAGAGGCTCTCGAGCGCGGCGCGCGTGTTCACGCGCAATGGGACGAGCTCTTCGCGCAGTGGGCCAACGCCAATCCGGAGCGGAAGGACCTGTACGACCGCCTACGCAGCGGCGACCTGCCTTCGGGCTGGGATGGCGAGCTTCCGACCTGGGAGCCCGATGCCAAGGGCATCGCGACCCGCAAAGCCTCGGAGGCGACGATTCAGGCGCTCGCCGCCACGCTCCCAGAGCTGTGGGGCGGTTCCGCCGATCTCGCCGGCTCGAACAACACGCTGATCAAGGACGCATCGTCCTTCGGCCCCGAGTCGATCTCGACGTCGTCGTTCTCGGCGAACCCGTACGGCCGTAACCTCCACTTCGGTATCCGTGAACATGCCATGGCTGCGGTGCTCAACGGCATCGCACTGCACGGGAACACGCTCCCATATGGCGGTACGTTCCTCATCTTCTCGGAGTACATGCGCCCTGCAGTCCGCCTCGCGGCACTGCAGAACACTCACGTGACCTACGTGTGGACGCACGATTCGATCGGCCTCGGCGAAGACGGCCCGACCCACCAGCCGGTGGAACAGCTCGCCGCCCTCCGCGCGATCCCGAACCTGTCGATCCTGCGCCCGGCCGATGCCAACGAGACCGCCGCCGCGTGGGCCGCCGCAGTGAGCAAGCCCGGACCGAAAGGGCTTGCGCTCACACGCCAGAACGTTCCCGTCCTCGAGGGCACGAAGGATTCCGCCCGCGACGGGGTCGAGCGCGGTGGTTACGTGCTCCGCGACTCGGAGGAAGGGATCGATGTCGTTCTCCTCGCCACCGGTTCCGAGGTTGCTCTCGCGCTCGAGGCCGCCGAGGAACTCGGCGGACGCGGAATCGGAGCACGAGTAGTGTCGGTGCCGTGCTACGACTGGTTCCTCGAGGAGGACGAGACGTATCGCAACGACGTGCTTCCTCCGGAGGTACGCGCACGCGTCTCGGTGGAGGCGGGCATCGCGATGCCGTGGCACCGGCTCCTCGGTGATCATGGCCGCGCGGTCTCGCTCGAACACTTCGGTGCGTCCGCCGACTACCAGACGCTTTACAACGAATTCGGCATCACTTCCGCAGCTGTGGTCGCGGCGGCGGAGGAATCGATCGACGCGGCGAAGGCCGCACGCGGCCGAGAGGACAACTGATGACCAACGCCAACCTTGCCGCCCTTGCGGCGTCGGGCGTTTCCATTTGGCTCGACGATCTCAACAGGGACCTCATCGACTCGGGCACGCTCGACGAATACACCAAGGATCTCGCCATCGTCGGTGTGACGACCAACCCCGCGATCTTCAAGGCGGCGATCGCCGATGGTGACGCCTACTCGGGTGCGGTCTCCGAGGCAGTCTCGAGCGCCGACGGCGCGCAAGGCGACGAGCTTGTCGACCACGTGGTCCGCGAACTCACGACAGAGGACGTGCGCCGCGCCTGCGACGTCCTCCGCCCGATCTACGACAATTCACGTGGCGTTGATGGTCGCGTCTCGCTTGAGGTCGATCCGCGGCTCGCGCACGACACAGAGGCCACCGTCGCCCAGGCGCTCGAATTGGCAGCCTCCGTCGATCGCCCGAACGTGATGATCAAGATCCCGGCGACCCTCGAGGGCCTTCCGGCGATTAGCCGGGTGCTTGCAGAAGGCGTCGACGTCAACGTCACGCTCATCTTCTCCCCCGACCGCTACCGCAAGGTCGCGCAGGCCTACATCTCCGGTCTCGCCGCCGCGCACGCCAACGGCCACGACATCTCGGCGATCCACTCGGTCGCCTCCGTGTTCGTCTCGCGTCTCGACACAGAGGTCGACAGCCGGCTGTCCGAGGACTCCGAGCTGCGCGGCCTCGCCGGGCTCGCAGGTGCACGCCTGTGCCACGCGGAATTCCAGGACATCACCCGCACCGCGGATTGGAAGGAACTCGCTTCCGCCGGCGCCCAGCCCCAGCGCTTGCTGTGGGCGTCGACCGGCGTGAAGAACCCCGATTACCCCGACACGATGTACGTCACCGGGCTCGTAACCCACGGCACCGTCAACACGCTGCCGATGGACACGATCACCGCGTTCGCCGAGCACGGCGAGGTTACCGGCGACACCGTCCGCGGCTTCGAGGAGGAATCTCGGTCGGTGTTCGCGCGCCTCGCCGATGAGGGCATCGATCTCGAGGAGGTCTTCGCGCTCCTGGAAACCCAGGGCGTCGACAAGTTCATCAAGGCATGGAACGATCTCTACGACGCCGTACGCGCACAGGTTTAACCAGCTGTATGACGGCGGAGTCACCTAATTTCTCAGCGCTCCGCCGTCATCGTGCATTTATCCAATTGCACTGCCGAGAAAGGGCATGGGGCCGGTGAGCTCTGAGGTACACGTAGACGAGGACGTCGCGGACGAGGAGTGGACCAATCCACTGCGCGACCCGCGTGACAGGCGGCTACCGCGGATCGCGGGGCCGTGCGGGATAGTCATCTTCGGAGTCACCGGGGATCTGTCGCGCAAGAAGCTCATTCCGGCGATCTACGACCTCGCCAACCGAGGACTGCTGCCACCGGGTTTCGCGCTCATCGGTTTCGGCCGCCGGAAATGGGATCACGAGGATTTCGCGGAATTCGCCAAGCAGTGCGCGAAGGAACGCTCGCGCACGAAGTTCCGCGAGGACGTGTGGGAGCGCCTCGCCGAGGGGCTACGGTTCGTGACCGGCACGTTCGACGGCGAGGAGGGCTTCGACAGCCTCGCCGAGACCCTCGACGAGCTCGGCTCCGCGGGCAAGACCGCCGGCAACATCGCGTTCTACCTGTCGATTCCGCCGGACGACTTCCCGGTGGTGTGCCGGCAACTCGACCGCACCGGGGTTGCCAAGCCCGGGCATGATTCGTGGCGCCGTGTCGTCATCGAAAAGCCCTTCGGGCACGATCTCGACAGCGCGCGCGAACTCAATGACGTCGTCGCCGCGGTGTTCCCCGAGAAGTCGGTGTTCCGCATCGACCACTACCTGGGCAAGGAAACCGTCCAGAACATCATGGCGCTGCGCTTCGCCAACCAGCTGTTCGAACCCGTGTGGAACAGCAATTACGTCGACCACGTGCAGATTACGATGGCCGAGGACATCGGCCTCGGAGGCCGCGCGGGATACTACGACGGGATCGGCGCGGCCCGCGACGTCATCCAGAACCACCTCATCCAGCTCATGGCGCTCGTCGCCATGGAGGAACCGATCAACTTCTCCGCGGCGGCGCTGCGGGAGGAAAAGATCAAGGTGCTCGAATCGGCGGCGCTTGCCGAGCCCATCGAGGACACCACCGCGCGCGGCGTGTACGGGGCCGGTTGGCAGGGCAGCGAAAAGGTCCTCGGCCTCCACGAGGAAGAGGGCTACGACCCGA
This sequence comes from Dietzia timorensis, assembly GCF_020742175.1. GTDB lineage: Bacteria > Actinomycetota > Actinomycetes > Mycobacteriales > Mycobacteriaceae > Dietzia > Dietzia timorensis_A. The sequence goes on along the minus strand of NZ_DYXM01000276.1, from coordinate 67,170 downwards.
ATTCGACCACAGAAACGTTTGCGGCGATCACCCTTGAGGTGCATAACCGGCGGTGGGGCGGAGTCCCGTTCTACCTGCGCACCGGCAAGCGGCTCGGGCGGCGGGTCACCGAGATCGCCGTGGTCTTCGCCCGCGCCCCGCACCTGCCGTTCGATTCCACGATGACCGAGGAGCTCGGCTCCAACGCCCTCGTGATCCGCGTACAGCCCGACGAGGGCGTGACACTGCGATTCGGTTCCAAGACCCCGGGGACGACGATGGAGGTGCGCGATGTGTCGATGGATTTCGACTACGGCGAATCCTTCACCGTGGACTCCCCTGAGGCCTACGAGCGGCTCATCCTCGACGTCCTGCTCGGGGCACCCTCGCTGTTCCCCGAATCCCGCGAGGTCGAGCTGAGCTGGATGCTGCTCGACCCGGTGCTCGACGAGTGGGCTTCGCGCGGGCGGCCGGAGACGTACCCGGCCGGAACCTGGGGCCCCAGCAGCGCCGACAAGATGCTGCAACGCGACGGCCGAAGCTGGAGGCGACCATGATCATCGATCTTCCCAATACGTCGACGGCAGCGCTCAACAAGCGGCTGGTCAAACTCCGCGAAAACGCCGGCCTGCCCATGATCGGCCGCGTGCTCACGCTCATCGTGGTCACCAACGAGGTCGTCGGCTCCGAATCGGCTATCCGCTCGGCGAACAACGCGTCCCGGGAGCACCCGTGCCGCGTCATCGTCGTGATCCGCGGTAACCGGGCCTCGGCCAACCGTCTCGACGCGCAGATTCGCGTGGGCGGCGACGCCGGCGCGTCCGAGGTGATCGTGCTGCGCACGAGCGGCGGGCTCACCACCCAGGGCGCCGCGCTCGCCACGCCACTCCTGCTCCCCGACACGCCGGTGGCCGCGTGGTGGCCGAGGAACTCCCCGACCAATCTCGTCGCCGACCGTATCGGACAGCTCTGCCAGCGGCGCATCACCGACTCGGACGCCGAAGGCCACCCCACCGACGCCCTCGCCAAGCGCGCGTCGGGATACTCCCCCGGCGACACCGACCTCGCCTGGGCGCGCATCACCCCGTGGCGCGCTCTCATGACCTCGCTCCTCGACCAGCCGCCGTACGAGAAGATCACCGCCGCCACCGTCGGTGGCCCCGAATCTGCGGGATCCATCGACCTCGCATGCGGGTGGCTCGCCGCGCGCTTGGGCATCGACGTGCGTCGCGCCGTCGGCAAGCAAATGGTCGTGCTCGAGCGGAAGAGCGGGAATATCGTCATCGAGGGCATCAACTCGCGCACCGTCGAGGTGCGCATCACCGGGCAGGAGCCGATGCGCGCCCCGCTGCCCGACCGCTCCGTGGCCGAGTGCCTCGCCGAGGACCTGCGCCGGATGGATTCCGACGAGATCTATGCCGAGGCACTCACAGGCCTGGACAGAGTCATCCACAACACGTCGTCAGACCGCTGATCGCCCGTCCCCTGCCGAGGAGGCTCGACATGTCACGCTTCGATCCCGCGTACTTCCCCGATCCGGAGACCTTCATTCACTCCGATGTCGATGAGCTCGCCGCTGCCGCCGCGAACGCAATCGCAGAGGTACTAGCCGAGACTCGTGAGACCCAGGGCAGGCCCGCACGCATCAGCCTCACCGGAGGCGGCGCAGGTCTGCGAACCGCGCGTCGCCTCGCCGCTGCCGACATCGATTGGACGGGCGTCGAGGTGCATTTCGGGGACGAACGTTTCGTCCCGCGAAGCGATCCCGAGCGCAATTCCGCGCAGGTCCGCGAGGCGCTACTGGATCGGGTCTCCGGGTATACGCTCGTCGACTGGCCTGCCCCGGGCGATGACGGCGCCGCGAACGTCGATGAGGCGGCCGCGAGCTTCGCCGCCGCGCATCCACTTCCGTCCGGCGATTCCCCGACCTTCGATCTGTTCCTGCTCGGAATGGGCGGCGAGGGGCACGTGAACTCGGTGTTCCCGCACAGCCCTCAGGTCGCCTCCGACGCGGCCGACGTCATGGCCGTGCACGACTGCCCCAAGCCGCCGCCCGAGCGGATGACCTACTCCCTCGACGTCGTGCGCCGCTCGGCGCACGTGTTCTTCCTCGTCGCCGGGTCGGAGAAGGCCGAGGCGGCTGCAGCGGCGCTCGACGGTGCGGATCCGAAGCAGTGGCCGGCGGCAGGGGCGCGGGGCACGTCCTCGACGCGGTGGTTCCTCGACGAGGCAGCGGCCGCCGAAATCGGGCGTTAGCGGCTGCGCCGGCCCGGGAAGCACATGGATAAATGACGGCGGACGCCGGGAACTCTGGGTGAGATCCGGCGTCCGCCGTCGTACATGTGAAGTTCTGAACCGAGCGCCAGTGGGTGGCGCGAGAGGCTAGAGGAACTCGAAGGTCACGCCCAGCCCGTAGACCAGGATGCATGCGAGCCAGAAGAGGCCGACCGCGACGGTGTAAATGTCGAGGTTCCGCTCGACGACGCTCGAACCCGACAGGCTCGACTGCATGCCGCCGCCGAACAGCGAGGACAGGCCGCCGCCCTTACCCCGGTGCATGAGCACGAGGAACAGCAACAACAGGCTGCTCAGGACGAGCAGGATTTCCAGCGCGATCTTCATTCGCTGCCGCTTCCTTTCCCAGTGGCGCGATCTGCGGAAATTCCGCAGTTCACGCGACTTAAGCGTTGACCGGCCCGCAGCCAGGCGAACAAATCCACCAGGGTGCGTGCACAACTCGGTCAACTCTACCGATTCCGTTCGCCTCCCTGCCAATCGCCACGCCGCCGACACGCGGCAAGCGCGGTGACGGCGAGGGCGATTGTGCTACTTGGAGCCACCGAGGGGGCCGTCCGCGGCGATGGCGGACAGCTGGGCGAACTCGTCGGGCTTGAGCGAGGCGCCGCCGACGAGGCCGCCGTCGATATCGTCCTGCGTAATCAGTTCGCCGATGTTGCCGGAATTGACCGAACCTCCGTAAAGCACGCGAACCTTCGCTGCTACCTCTGCCCCGGCGATCTCGGCGAGCGCCGAACGGATCGCAGCGCACACCTCCTGGGCATCGGCGGCGGAGGCGGTCTTGCCCGTGCCGATGGCCCATACGGGCTCGTAGGCGATGACGGACTTGCCGATCTGCTCTGCGCTCAGCCCAGCTAGCGAACCCTTGAGCTGCTCGACGACGAAGTCGACGTGGGTTCCTGCCTCGCGGATCTCGAGCTTTTCGCCGACGCACACGATCGGCGTCATGTTCGCCTCGAGTACCTTTGCCGCCTTCGCGGCGACGACCTCGTCGGTCTCGGCGTGGTATTCGCGGCGCTCGGAGTGGCCGACGACCACGTAGGTGCAGCCGAGCTTGGCGAGCATCGAGGCGGAGACCTCGCCTGTGTAGGCGCCCGAATCGTGTGCCGAGACATCCTGCGCGCCATACGCGAACGGGAGCTTATCGCCCTCGACGACGACCTGGACCCCGCGGATATCGACGAAAGGCGGGATAAACGCGACGTCGACCTTCTCGGTGTACTTGTCGGGAAGTGCGAAGGACACCTTTTGGACGAGCGCGATGGCCTCGAGGTGATTGAGGTTCATCTTCCAGTTGCCGGCGATGAGCGGCGTGCGCGAACTGGTGGACATGACTGCCTTCCTTTTCGGTTCGAAACGCTTACTTGGCGAGCGTGGTGACGCCCGGCAGTTCCTTGCCCTCGAGATATTCGAGGGAAGCTCCGCCGCCTGTGGAGATATGGGAGAAATTCTCCTCGCCAAGGCCGAGCGTGCGCACGGCGGCGGCGGAGTCACCGCCACCGACGACGGAGAACGCCCCGTCCTTGGTCGCCGAGATGATGGCCTCGGCGACACCACGGGTGCCGGCTGCGAAGGCCGGGAACTCGAACACGCCCATCGGCCCATTCCAGAAGATCGTCTTCGCGGCGCCGAGCTTCTCCGCGAATGCCTTCACGGACTCGGGTCCGATGTCGAGGCCCATCTTCCCTTCAGGGATTGCGTCGACGGCCACCGTCTCGTGCGGCGCGTCGGCTGCGAAACCCTCGGCGGCGACGACGTCGGTGGGAAGGGCGATGACGTCGCCGAACCGGGCGAGGAGGTCCTTGCAGGTGTCGATCATATCGTCCTGCAGCAGGGACGAACCGACGCTGTAGCCCTGGGCCGCGAGGAACGTGAAGCACATGCCGCCGCCGATAACGAGCGTGTCGACCTTGGGTGCGAGGGACTCGATGACACCGAGCTTGTCGGAGACCTTCGAGCCGCCGAGCACGACGGCGTAGGGGTGCTTGGTGTCGCCGGTGAGCGACTGCAGCACGTCCACCTCGGCTTGGACGAGCTTGCCCGCGTAGGACGGGAGCAGCGAGGCGACGTCGAACACCGAAGCCTGCTTGCGGTGGACCACGCCGAATCCGTCGGACACGAATGCGCCGTCCTCGCCCACGAGCGACGCAAGTTCCTTGGCGAACTCCGCTCGCTCAGCGTCGTCCTTGGACGTTTCGCGAGGATCGAATCGGACGTTCTCGACGAGCAGTACGTCTCCGTCGGTGAGGCCATTCGCGCGCTCGCGTGCATCGGATCCGACGACGTCATCGGCGAGCTGTACGTACTGATCCAGCTGGGAGGAAAGTTCCTCGGCGACGGGGCCGAGCGAGAACTCGGGGTCGGCTTCGCCCTTGGGGCGGCCCAGGTGGGCGGTGATAACGAGCGCCGCACCAGCGTCGAGGAGAGCCTTGAGCGTCGGGATGGACGCGGTGATACGGCCGGTGTCCGTGATGGTTGACCCGTCGAGCGGAACGTTGAAGTCCGAGCGCACGAGGATCTTGCGGCCGGAGACGCCGGCGGACAGCAGGTCGTCGAGAGTATTGACGTTCATGAGTACCTCGAAATCGTTGGAATTGCAGATAGAGAACAATGCCCAAGCCGCGGATCTGCCGCACGCGACTTGGGCATTGTTCGTGGACTCTTCTGAGAGTCGATGGGTACCGGAGCGGTACTTACAGCGACTTGCCGACCAGGGAGACGAGGTCGGCGAGGCGGTTGGAGTAGCCCCACTCGTTGTCGTACCAGGAGGCGATCTTCACCTGTCCATCGATGACCTTGGTCAGCGGAGCGTCGAAGATCGACGAGTGCGGGTCGGTAACGATGTCCGAAGACACGATCGGGTCCTCGTTGTACTTGAGGATGCCCTTGAGCGGTCCCTCGGCGGCGGCCTTCATCGCGGCGTTGACCTCTTCGACGGTCGCCTTCTTCTCGAGCTCGGCGGTGAGGTCGGTGAGGGAGCCGGTGGGCAGCGGGACGCGGACGGCGTAGCCGTCGAACTTGCCCTTGAGCTCGGGGAGCACGAGCGAAACGGCCTGCGCGGCACCGGTGGAGGTCGGCACCATGTTGATTGCGGCGGCACGGGCGCGGCGCATGTCCTTGTGCGGCGCGTCCTGCAGGTTCTGGTCCGCGGTGTACGCGTGAACGGTGGTCATCAGGCCCTTGACGATGCCGAACTCGTCGTTGAGGACCTTGGCGACCGGCGCCAGGCAGTTCGTGGTGCACGAGGCGTTGGAGATGATGGTCTGCGACCCGTCGTATTGGTCGTCGTTGACGCCCATCACGATGGTGATGTCCTCATTCTTCGCCGGAGCGGAGATGATGACCTTCTTGGCTCCGCCTTCGAGGTGGCCCTTGGCCTTCTCCGCGTCGGTGAAGATACCGGTCGACTCGACGACAACGTCGACGTTGTAGTCGCCCCACGGCACTGCCGCCGGGCCTTCCTTCACAGCGAGTGCACCGATCTTGCGGTCGCCGATGGTTAGCGAGTTGTCGTCGTACGTGACGTCCTCGCCGAGGCGTCCGAGCACCGAGTCGTACTTGAGAAGGTGCGCCAGGGCATCGTTCGTGGTGAGGTCGTTGACACACACGATCTCGATGTCGGTGTTGCCGGCGGCGCGAAGGGCCTCGACTGCGCGGAAGAAGTTACGGCCAATGCGGCCAAAGCCATTGATGCCTACGCGTACGGTCACGACTTACTCCTAGAGATATGTGAAAAGTCTTGAGCTTTTACTGGGTCCGTTGCGGGGGCTGCCCACACGGGATGCACCCCGATGGAACCGATTGCGCCGGTCCTCCGCGACCCTTTGGGTCCCGGCGGCGAGCAAACGCCACGGATACGTGGTGGTCCAGCGGGTATTGCCGCGATTTTCGCAGCCCACGGCCTCCACCCTAGCGAACTTGCCCACGTAGCTGCGGGAGGCATCCCGGAATTATGACGTCGGAGTTCACTCCTCGTCGAGGAGTTCCTCGGTCACGGCCGAATCGGTGTCGGGAATGCCGAGTTCCGCGGCCTTTCGATCGGCCATGGACAGCAGGCGGCGGATGCGCCCGGCTATTGCGTCCTTGGTCATCGGTGGCGAGGCGAGCTGGCCGAGCTCCTCAAGTGAACTCTGGCGATGGGTGGTGCGAAGTTCTCCCGCGGTGAGCAGATGGTCGGGAACGTCCTCACCGAGAATGTCGAGCGCCCTTTCCACGCGGGCCGCCGCCGCGACTGCGGCCCGGGCGGAGCGGCGCAGGTTCGCGTCGTCGAAATTCGCAAGCCGATTCGCTGTGGCGCGGACCTCGAGACGCGACCGGGAATCATCCCACGCGGACTTGGTCTTCGGCGCACCGATCACACCGAGCAGGGTCGAGATGGCCTCGCCGTCGCGAATCATTACGCGATCGGAGCCACGTGCCTCTCTGGCCTTTGCGGTGACGTCCAGCCGGCGTGCCGCCCCGACGAGAGCCATCGCCGCCTCGGTGCTCGGTGCCGTGATTTCCAGCGCGGCGGAACGGCCGGGCTCCGTAAGCGAGCCGTGGGCGAGGAACGCGCCACGCCAAACCGCCTGCGCGTCGTGCAGGGCCCCTCGAACGAGAGCCGGCGGCAGCCCCTTGACGGGGAAACCCCGACCGTCGACGAGCCCGAGAAGCCGTACGATATCGGTGCCCTTGTCGAGGATTCGGAGCACGTGCTTGTGGCCGCTACGTCCCGTGCCCGTGCCAATCTGGTGAATCTCCGGCCGGGACCCGAACAGCGAATCGAGCTCGCCCGACAGGCGGTAGGCGATGTCGGAGTTCTCGACCTCGACCTCGATGACGAGGCGATGGGACATCGGCTGCAGGGTTCCGGCGTAGCGGATGATCGTGGCCACCTCTGCGCGCCGGGCAGACTCGCGATTGTCGTGAACACGCACGAGTTCTTGCTTGACCTGGGCGGTCAGCGACATTGATGGCTCCTTAATGTGCTTGTGCGCAGATATGCGCTCACAAGTGTAAGTAACTGGGATTCACGGCGTGCGGCGCCCCGGAAATAATCGTCTCGATGTCGGATCGCGGAATCCGCTTCAGTTGGCTCGCCCGATACGGCCGAGGGCCTCTCCCAGCGCCTCCGGATCGTGAATTGGACGGATACCGCCGTTCGCGGATTGCTTCGCGACCTCGGCCATCACCACCTGCGCGCCGAGAGATTCCGCCGTCCGGTTGACCTGTCCCATCTCTCCCTCGCTCAGTCCCGTTCGCGGGTCCAGGACGATGGCATCGAAATCGAGGCCGGGCGCATGCTGGCGCAGGACGTGTAGGTGCCGCTCTGTCGAGAATCCGGCTGTCTCCCCCGGCTGCGGGGCAAGATTGAGCACGAGCACCTTCTTCGCCGGCGTCTGCGCGAGCGCGGTGGAGATCTCGGGAACCAGGACGTTGGGAATCACCGATGTGAACCAGGAACCCGGCCCGAGAACGACCATGTCCGCCTCGGATATGGCTTCCACGACGCCCGGCGTGGCGGGAGGATCGGACGGGATGAGTCGCACGCGCCGCACCTGCCCGGGGGTCGACGCGACCGCCACCTGCCCGACGATCGTTCTTACGACCCGTGGATCGGCCTCAAGCCCAAAGACGTCGGCTGCTATGTCCAGCGCCACCGGCGACATCGGCATGACGTTTCCGACCGAACCCAGCAGGTCCTCCACCACCCGGAGTGCCGCAACCGGGTCGGCGAGTTGCTCCCACAATCCCGCGAAAACGAGATTGCCCACGGCATGTCCAGCAAGAGCTCCGTTCCCCCCGTAGCGGTGCTGAAAAAGCGAGGCGAGATCCTGGTGCTCCTCCGACTCACCCGCGAGAGCGCACAACGCCATACGCAGGTCTCCCGGGGGCAAGATTCCGAGCTCTCGGCGCAATCGACCCGAGGAGCCACCGTCGTCGGCCACGGTCACGACGGCCGTGAGCCTCGACGCGATCCGCCGAGCCGCCGAAAGCGTGGCGGCGAGCCCGTGTCCACCGCCGAAGGCGACGAGCGAACCCACGTCCAGGTTCGAGTCGACCGACTCATTCGTGCGGGAAATCTTGCGGGCGGAAGGAGAATCCGGATGCATATGAAGCCTCTATTCCCGACCGAGATCGCGATGCACGACGGCGACCTCGACGTTGTCCAGTGTGCGTAGGCGCTTACCGAGTTCTTCCGCCACCGCCACACTTCGATGCTTTCCGCCGGTGCAGCCCACCCCGAGGATCATGTAGCGCTTGCCCTCGCGGCGATAGCCGTCCATCGCGATCTCGGCCATCTTCTCCGCGTTCTCGAGATATTCCTCGACGCTCGGGTCGGACAGCACGTACTCGGAGACGGCGGCATCGCGGCCGGAAAAGCGTCGCAGCTCGGGAACCCAATAGGGGTTCGGGAGGAAGCGCATATCGAGCTGGAGGTCGACGTCCCTGGGAACGCCGTATTTGAAACCGAACGATTCGACGATCACCTGGAAACCGAACTCGGGGTTACCGAACGGAACCTCAAGCCTGCGGCGCAAGTCGTGCACCGACAGTGAGGAGGTGTCCACGACGACGTCAGCGCGCGTGTATAGCCCCGTGAGGTGGTCGCGCTCCTTGTTGATGCCGTCGACGATCCCGTCTCCGGTCTGGAGGGGATGACGGCGACGGACGGAATTGAACCGCTGCACGAGAGAGTCCTCGGAAGCATCGAGAAACAGCACCCGAAGTTGGTTTCCGAATGCGGCGATGAACCTGTAGACGAGATTGAGGTTGTTCATCAGGCCGAGCGTGCGCACGTCCAGGACCACCGCGAGCCGCATGATCGGCTCGTCGGGCTTGGTGGCAACCTGAGCAAGCGCGGGGAAAGTTTCGATGGGCGGGTTGTCGACCACGTACCAACCGAATTCCTCGAGAACCTTCGACGCCGCATTCTTGCCGGCCCCACTCATTCCGGTGACAAGCAGGAACTCCTGATCGGGCAGCATCGGATTCTTCGTGGGAAATGGATTGTGTGGAGTACGGGCCATCGCTTCGACCTCAACTTTCTTTCGGTGCCCCGCCGGGCGCCGCCGCATCGGTGTCTTCGTCTGCCACTGCGGCTGCGGCTGCGTCCAAGTCTTTCATTTTTCCGCGTACGGCCGGTGAGTTCGTACTTAGAGCATCGGCGATGTTCTCGGCCGCCTTGCGCCCGATCCCGTGGACCTCCTGCAGCTCGGCGACGCTCGCCGCGGAGATCGCCGCGATCGAGCCGAATTTGTCGATCAGCGCCTTTCGTCGCGTGGGCCCGAGACCTGGGATCTCGTCGAGACGCGAGGAGGTCATGCGTTTGCTTCTCGCTCCTCGGTGCGCGCGAATAGCGAACCGGTGCGCTTCGTCTCGAAGCCGCTGGAGCATGTACAAACCCTGCCCCTGTCGCGGGAAAATCACGGGGAATTCCTCCCCCGGGACCCATATCTCCTCGAGCCGCTTCGCGATCCCCACGACGGGCACATCGGTGATCCCGAGTTCGTCCAGAACATCCTGTGCAGCCTCGACCTGCGGCTTCCCGCCGTCGACCACGAAAAGCTGCGGAGGGTAGGCGAACTTTCTCGATGACGACTCGGGAACCTGGTCTTCGACTACAGCACCGCCCTCGGCGGTTTCGTAGATGTCGTCGGGGGTGTCCGTGGGCGCGTGAAGGTGCCTGCGGAACCGCCGCCTGGTGACCTCGGCAATGGACGCGACGTCATCGGAGTGCCCGTCCCCTGCGGCCTCGGTGATCCGGTAGGTCCTGTAGTCCGATTTCTTCGGCAGACCATCTTCGAAGATTACGAGCGACGCCATGACATCCGTGCCCTGGGTGTGCGAGATGTCGACGCACTCGATGCGCAGGGGCGCCTGGTCGAGACCGAGATTCTCCGCGATCTCGGCGAGCGCCTCCGACCTGGTTGTCAGGTCACCGCTCCTGCGGAGCTTGTGCTGCTTGAGTGCCTCCATCGCGTTGCGATGGACCGTCTCCGCCAGATCCTTCTTCTCCCCTCGCTGCGGAACACGCAGCGAGACCTTCGATCCACGGAGCTCCGTAAGCACCTCGGAGAGCGGCTCTGCCTCCGCTGGGAGTGCAGGCACGAGAACCTCACGGGGAACGGCAACGCCCACCGGCTCGTCGGCCGTGGCAACCTGCTCGGCCTCCGTGCCGTAGAACTGGCCGAGAAAGTCGGCGATGACGTCGGGCGCCGCATCTTCCTGGCGGAACTCCCCATCGGGCCCGACGCCGTGGGAGTGCTCGACCACCCAGCCTCGCTGGCCCTGGATACGACCGGAGCGTACGTGGAACACCTGGACGCTGGCTTCGAGCTCGTCGATCTCGATACCGACCACGTCGGCGTCGGCCGCGTCGGAGAGAACTACGTTCTGCTTCTCCATCGCGCGCTCGATGGCACTGAGATCGTCGCGAAGCCGGGCCGCACGCTCGAAATCCAGATCCTCGGCCGCGGCGGACATCTCCTTGGTCAGGCGCCGGACGATCGGCCGCGTATTGCCGGATAGGAAGTCGCAGAATTCCATCACGATCGCGCGATGTTCGTCGGCGCTCACGCGGTCGACACACGGCGCACTACATTTGTTGATGTAGCCGAGCAGGCACGGCCTTCCCAGCTGTCCGTGTCGCTTGAACACCCCGGCGGAGCACGTTCTCGCGGGAAAGACCCTCGTCAACGTGTCGAGCGTGTCGCGGATCGCCCACGCGTGCGAGTACGGACCGAAGTAGCGCACTCCCTTGCGCCGCGGCCCCCGATAGACGAACAGTCGCGGGTACTTCTCGTTAAGGGTGACGGCGAGCATCGGGTACGACTTGTCGTCGCGGTAGCGGACGTTGAATCGGGGATCGTATTTCTTGATCCAGGTGTACTCGAGTTGGAGCGCTTCGACCTCCGTGCCCACCACGGTCCAGACAACCGATGCCGCCGACGTCACCATCTGGCGTGTGCGCGGGTGCAGGAGCGTGAGGTCCTGGAAATAGTTTCCCAACCGCGAGCGAAGGTTCTTGGCCTTGCCGACGTAGATCACTCGTCCGTGTTCGTCGCGAAATCGGTACACGCCGGGGTCCGTGGGAATGGTCCCCGTGGCCGGGCGGTAGCTCTGTGGATCCATAGTGGCTCCGCAGGCTATCGGTCGGCGACGTTTTCGGGGTCCGCGGCGCTGGGCTTGTACTTGAGTGCGACGTCGCGGAGTGCGTGCATGGCGGTCACGGCGGAATCGCCGTCCATCGCCTGAATCGCCGGAATGCCCACGTGCTCGTACGCGGGAAGCTCGAGTCGCGCCCACTGCGCCGACAGAGGAAAGGTGAAGCCGACGATGTCTTCCCAGCGGTAGAGTTTCGTTGCCAGCAGGCCTGCGAGTTCCACGCCCGAGGATCCGGCGCGGATCCGGATACGAAGCAGCAGGAGAATCAATCCTGCCAGGATGATGCCGATGGCAACGAACGCGAGCTGATCGGCGCTACCGATATGGACCCCGGTATCGCGGCCCGCGGTGAGCGTGAGTGCCCAGATGATGTGGAGAATAAGCACGACCACCGCGATGGCGACGGTCCACACGCGGAGCTTTTTCGGGCGGAACTCGAGCTCCCATTCCGAATTGCGGGTGTCGGAGTTCGACTGTTGCTCTTCGCCGCTCACGTGCAGCTCCTTCGAAAAAACATAGGACCAAATGATCGGGTGTGCGAGGTACCCATTGGCCACGATAGTCCAGTGGTACGACAGCCCCGCTATCTGGAGAGCTCGCGAAGCCTGCGTAGCTCGAGCGCCGCGCCGAGAGCAGCGGAGACTGCTTCGCCGCCTTTGTCTTCGGCGGAGCCGGGGTGGCCGTCCCGGGCGACGGCTTGTTCGTACGAGTTGACCGTAAGTACACCGTGGGCCACGGGAACGGATTCGTCGAGCGCGATTCTGGTGAGCCCATCGGTCACCGAATCGCAGACGTAGTCGAAATGCGGGGTCTCCCCGCGGATCACGACGCCGAGTGCGACGACGGCGTCCGTTTGGCGCGCGAGCTGCTGAGCGACGACGGGAAGCTCGACGGCCCCGGCGACCTGTGCCTCGACGACTGTCGCATTCGCCGCCTCGGCAACCGTGAGGGCGCGGCGGCGAAGCTGTTCGGTGAGTTCGGCGTTCCAAGCCGTGCGAACGATGCCGATCGTCAGCCCGCCTGCATCGGGAACCGTGGATTCCGGACGTCCCGTTCCGCTCATCGCGCGTTCCCCCGTCCTTCACCGTCGGCGAGATCCTGCAGGAGATGCCCCATCCGATCCCGCTTGGTCTGCAGGTATCGGGTGTTCTCCGGCGTTTGGTTGACCGGGCTGGGAACCCGCTCGGACACGACGATCCCGCCGAGCTCCAAGGCGGACACCTTCTTCGGGTTGTTCGTGATCAACCGGACGCTCTCGGCGCCGAGCTCACGCAGAATCTGCGCGGCGACCGAGTAATCGCGTGCATCGGCAGGAAGCCCGAGCTCGAGGTTCGCATCGACGGTGTCGGTTCCGCCGTCCTGCAGGTGGTATGCGGCAAGCTTCGCGGCGATGCCGATCCCGCGTCCCTCGTGCCCGCGGAGGTAGACGATCGCTCCCCTGCCCGCGGCGCAGATCTCCTCGACGGCCGCTTCGAGCTGCGCACCGCAGTCGCAGCGCAGCGAATGGAACACGTCGCCGGTGAGGCATTCGGAGTGCAGCCGTGCAAGGACGGGCTCGGGACCGACGAAACGTCCGTCGGTGAGCTCTCCCGCGACGAGCGCGACATGCTCGACACCGGTGATCGAATCGCGGAAGCCGATGGCAGTGAGGTTTCCCGCAGGCACGGGCAGCGATGCCGCCGCGACCTGCTCGACCTGGGTCTCGTTTCTCCTGCGCCACGCACGCAGCGCGTCGATCGAGACGAGCGCAAGGTCGTGCTCGTCGGCGATGCGACGCAGCTCCGGGGTGCGCGCCATGGTCGTCGGATCCTCCTCCGACACCACTTCGCAGATGACGCCGGAGCTGGCGCGACCCGCCAGTCGGGCGAAATCCACCGCTGCCTCGGTGTGGCCGGGGCGCTCGAGAACTCCGCCGTCACGGGCCCGCAACGGAACGAGGTGTCCGGGCCTCGACAGGTGTGCAGCGGTTGCGGAGGGATCGGCCAACACCCGTGCGGTGCGTGCGCGGTCGGTGGCTGAGATCCCGGTGGTTATTCCTTCGGCGGCATCGCAGGTGACGGTGTACGCGGTGCCGTGGGGGTCGGTGTTGTTCTTGACCATCGGCGGGAGGCCCAGGCGGTCGCAGTCGGGTCCTTGGAGAGCGACGCAGACATAGCCCGAGGAATAGCGCACGAGAAAGCCCATGAGTTCGGGAGTCGCTGCGTCGGCGGCGAAAATGAGGTCGCCCTCGTTCTCGCGGTCCTCGTTGTCGACCACGATGATGGCCTTGCCGGCGGCGATATCGGAGATGGCCCGTTCGATCGAGTCGAACGGGACCCCGTCATGGGAGCCGTCGACCGAGTCGGTGGCGGGCTGCGAAGGCGTCACGGTGTGCGTCAACCTCGACTTTCGGTTGCGTTGTCGGGCGCGCATCTTCCGCGCTCCCGCCGGGTTCGAGTGGATGGTGGCTAGCTCTGTCTAATGTTTGTGGAGAATTCGGTGAGCCGTGCGATGTGTTTGGCCACAACGTCGGTTTCGAGGTTCACGGCGTCCCCTTCCCGTAATTGTCCCAGGGTCGTGTCGGAGAGGGTAACCGGGATGAGCGAAACCTCGAACCAGTGTTCTTTCGAGTCGGCAGGGCTGACCGCGGAGATCGTGAGCGAGACACCCGACACGGCGATCGACCCCTTCTCGACCACGAGCGGGGCGAGCTCGGCGGGGATGGAAAAACGAAGAACATCCCATTTGTCTCCACTGCTGCGGTGGAGAAGAGCCCCGGTCCCGTCGACGTGGCCTTGCACGATATGCCCGTCGAGCCGGGAATGGAGCTGCGCCGCCGGTTCGAGATTGACCGATGAACCGACCTTTACCTGCGACATCGCCGAACGTTCCATGGTTTCCCCCATGAGCTCGGTGACGAAAGATCCGTCGCCCGGTAGTTCCGTGATGGTCAGACACACCCCCGAGGTCGCGATGGAGTCCCCCAGCGAGGCGTCGCCGAGCACGTCCGATCCGCGGATGCGCATGCGAACGATATCTGCATCGGTCTCGATGGAGGTGACCTCGCCGATTTGGCGAATGATGCCAGTGAACACGTCCGTCATCCTTCTCTTTGCTCGATCGGGCCCCGCAGACGCGGCGTGAGGACCGCGAACAGGTCCGATCCGATCATTTCTATCGCTTCGATGGTAAACCTGTGCGTCTGCTCGATGGTGTCCACCCCAGCCCCGACTAGCGCCGATGTGCCCGCACCGAGTAGGGCGGGCGCAATATACGCTTCGATTCGGTTCACCATCCCCGCCTGCACGAATGCTCCGGCTAGTCGGGGGCCGCCTTCGAGAAGTATGGATTCGGTGCCCGGTCCGGCGGCGGACGCGATACTTCGAATCGCGGTGAGCGGATCTCTGGTCCGCAGAGGTAGGAACCGGCCATCGTCACCCCGCACGCGCGCTCCGGACGGAACCTCGCTCTCCCCCATGACGCACCGCAACGGCTGCCGCTCGAGCAGCCGGCCCTGGGCATCGCGCGCCGTGAGCGCCGGATCGTCGGCGAGCGCGGTGCCGGAGCCGACGACTATCGCGTCATGCAGCGAGCGACGGGCGAGCGTGTGCGCGCGCGCCTCGGTCCCCGTGATCCACTGGCTGGTGCCGTCTGCGGCGGCGGAGCGACCATCGAGGGACGCCGCGTATTTCCAGGTGACCTGCGGAAGCCCGGTCCGGGCGAGGTGGTACCAGGACCCGAGGGGGCCGACAAGAACATCGGCGCCTCGGCCGTCCGCCGTCATACCGACGTCCGCATGGACCTCGATCCCTCCGGCGGCCAGGCGTTCCGCCCCGCCGGAGGCGACGGGATTGGGGTCGCCGACCGCGTACACGACGGTGGCTAGGCCCTCTTCGAGGATTCGCGAGGCGCAAGGCCCGGTGCGCCCGGTGTGGTTGCACGGCTCGAGCGTGACGATGATGCTGCCGCCTCGCGCGCGGTCGCCTGCCGCATCGAGCGCGACGATCTCCGCGTGTCGCCCGCCCGCCGGTTCTGTCGCCCCGGTGGCGACGACGTTGCCGTCGGCATCGAGCACGACCGCGCCGACGGTCGGATTGGGCCGGGTCGTGCCCCACTGCTTCTCTGCAGTCCGCGCCGCCAGGTCCATGTAGGGCGCAAATCGCTCCCGCACGGATTGTGGCGGACCGGATCGCGAAGACATCAGCTCGTGGCGATCGAGCGCAGCGTGCGGACGGCCTCGTTCGGATCCTCGGCGCCGTAGACGGCCGAGCCGGCTACGTAGGTGTCGCATCCGGCTGCCGCGGCCTGGGCGATGGTGTCGGCCGAGATTCCGCCGTCGATCTCCAGTCGAGTATCGAGGCCGAGACGGTCGATCTCCGCCCGGAATGCGCGAGCCTTGTCGAGCATGTCGGGCATGAACGATTGGCCGCCAAAGCCGGGCTCGACGCTCATGATGAGCACGAGATCGAATTCGGGCACCATCTCGAGATAATCGTCCGCCGGAGTGCCGGGCTTCAACGTGAGCCCGGCCCCGCAGCCGGACTCGCGAAGCTTGCGTGCGATGGAGACCGGATCGTTCGTCGCCTCGACGTGGAAGGTCACGTTCGAGGCACCGGCGTCGACGTAGTCGCCGACCCAACGGCCCGGGTCCTCGATCATCAGGTGGCAGTCGAGTGGCTTGTCGGTCACCCTCTTGATCGCCTTCGCGACCGGGGCGCCGATGGTCAGGTTCGGCACGAAATGGCCATCCATGACGTCGACGTGTATCCAGTCGGCGTCCGGGATGCGCTGGATCTCGGTGTCGAGTCGGGCGAAATCAGCGGAAAGAATGGACGGGGCGATCACTACTGGTCGGCTCATGGTTCCCATCGTATTGGTTAGGCGTCGGCGCGCCGTAGCGCACACATGAACATCGCGTCGGTGCCGTGGCGGTGTGGCCACAGCTGAACCCAGGGGCCCTCTTCCCCGGAAAGCGCCTCGGGGAGGCCCTCGCGAACGTCGAGGATCTCCGCAGAATGACGCCGGACAGCGTCGTTTACTACCGAGACCGTCTCCGGCAGGTGCGGAGAACAGGTGGCGTAGACGACGACTCCGCCCGGGCGGACGAGTTTGAGCGCGCTCGCGAGCAATTCCTTTTGCAACGCAGTCAGCTCGGTCACGTCGTCCGGGGACCGACGCCAGCGGGACTCCGGGCGCCGCCGTAGCGCGCCGAGACCGGTGCACGGGGCATCGACGAGTACCCTGTCGAACCCGGGCTCCAAGCCGGGATTGCGTCCATCGGCGACCTTGACCTGCACGGGAAGCCCGTTGGTGGCGCCGTCGACGAGCTTTGCGCGATGGGCGGCAACTTCGATCGCCGTCACCTCGGCGCCGGCGATATCTGCGAGCGCGCCCAGCATCGTCGCCTTGCCGCCCGGCCCGGCACATAGGTCGAGCCAACGGCCGGTGTCCTCACCGTCGAGCGGCATATTCGCGGCGGCGAGCGCCACGAGCTGGCTGCCTTCGTCTTGCACGGCGGCGAGATGCTCTTTCACGGGCTCGAGGTCCCCCGGCGACCCGGAGGGAAGATATACGCCGTACGGGGACAGTTCCGCCTCGTCCCCACCGGTGATGAGTGCCAGCTCCTCGGCGGTGATCGCACCTGGTCGCGCAGCGAGATGCACTTTCGGTCGGGAATCATCCGCAGCAAGGAGCTGCGGGAGCTCCGCGGCATCTTTCCCGAGCGCGTTTGCGAAGGAGCGCACGATCCACTCCGGGTGTGCGGTTCCGATCGCCATGCGTTCGAACGGATCCGAGATCCCCTCCTGCAGGATGTGTGTCCAGCCGGCCAGATCATGAGCGGTGATCTTGTGCATCACCGCGTTGATGAACCCGGCCGCACGAATGAGCCCTTCCCGCTTCGCCAACTCTACAGTTGTATCGACTGCAGCATGTTGCGCTACACGAGTGTAGAGGAGCTGATAGGCACCGAGCCTGAGCACATCGAGAGCATCTGCGTCGATCTTGGCCGGCGATCGGCCCGCAGCCTTGGCGATGATTCGGTCCAACTGCCCCTGGGCGCGCGCGGTGCCATACGACAGTTCCGTCGCCAGCGAGGTGTCCCGCTCGTCGAGCTTTGCCTTCCGGAGCAGGGAGGGAAGCTCGAGATTTGCATAAGCGCCACGTTCGCGCACAGCCGTGAGAAGCGCCAGCGCCACCGCGCGCGGATCTTTGAGCTGCGGTCGCCGCCCCGTGTCCGCACCGGGGCCTTGTCGACGCTGACGTTGTGCCCTGTCCGCTCCGCGGCCTTGCCCGCGCTCTCCACCCTTCGCCCGGGAGGAGCTGCCTTTCTTGGGACCGGAACCCTGATTTTTCGGCCCGCGCCCGCCGGCGGAACCGGTGCCTGCGCGATTGCGGTTGTCGTCGCTCATGCGAATTGTGCTCCCGGTTCGATGTGGCTACCGCGTACCCAGTCCATGGCGTTCATCGGCTTCTTCCCTGGCGGCTGTAGCCGGTCGATCACGATGGGGCCGGTGGCGGTACCGACGAATAGAGTTTTCTTCGTCCAGTTGAGCTCACCTGCGGCGAGCCCGCCCGACTGCTCAGGAAGGGGATCTCCCGAAGGCAGAGTTACGGCCCAGATTTTGAAGCGCTCGCCGTCAAGCTCGGTCCACGCTC
Organism: Dietzia timorensis; assembly: GCF_020742175.1. Classification (GTDB taxonomy): domain Bacteria; phylum Actinomycetota; class Actinomycetes; order Mycobacteriales; family Mycobacteriaceae; genus Dietzia; species Dietzia timorensis_A. Next base: position 49,110 of record NZ_DYXM01000276.1, on the reverse strand, counting down.
CGGGAGCCGGCGTGATGGAGCGGACGTGCCGGTCGACGGCGAAGGCCGGCAGGTCCCACCGGATTCGTGCGTCGGCGGAGCTGATCTTCCCAGTGTAGGAGACCCCGTCTGCCGGCTGCTCTACGGCGACGACCTCGCCGGATTCGATTCCGTCCAAAGTGGCGACAAGCAGGCCTGCCCCGGAGTCAGCGAGTCGTTCGAGAAGCGCGCCGGCGGTGTCCTCGGCCTTGATGGGTTCTGTGATCGTGCCGTATACCGGGCCGGTATCCATTGCCGCCTCGAGCCGGAACGTACTTGCGCCGGTGATCTCGTCGCCCGCGGCGATTGCCGCGTTGACCGGAGACGCGCCACGCCAAGCCGGCAGGAGAGAGAAATGTAGGTTGACCCACCCATGGCGAGGAATGTCGAGCACGTCCTGAGGAAGGATGTTTCCGTAGGCCACCACGGCTGCGGCCTCGATATCGAGGCCGCGGAGCGCGGTTGCCAGTTCGGGGTCTCGTCCGCTCGAAGGGGTAAGTACCTCGATCCCGGCGGCGTGTGCGACCTCGCCGACCGGCGAACGGTGCAGGGTGCGGCCTCTCCCCTTCGGCGCATCGGGACGAGTGATCACAGCGGCCACCTCGTGTGCATCGCTGTCGATGAGCGCTTTGAGGGACGGCACCGCGGTTTCCGGCGTACCTGCGAATACGATTCTCATCGGTCTATCGATCCTGAGCTTCGGCGACGGAGAGCTGGCCGGCCTCGACTTCTGCCGCGCCGATTTCCTCGAACACGAGATCCCCGAGGATGGCGGGCATGCCGAACCACTCGGCACTGCGTATCGCGGCCATCGCCTCTTTTCGGGCGTCCCCGGTCAGACGCTGCATGAACATTATCCCGTCGAGGTGGTCGATCTCGTGCTGACAAATGCGAGCGAGAAGCCCATCGGCGTGGAAACGAACCTCGTCACCGTTTTCATCGGTCCCGGTGACATCGATTTCCAGCGGTCGGTCGATCTCTCCGCCGATTTCGGGCACCGACAGGCACCCCTCGTAATCGAACTCGCTGTCCGAGCTGGGAACGGTGTAGCTCGGATTGATCAACGCACCGCGGTGTCCGTCTCTGTCGTCGTAGACGAAAACGCGGCGGGACACACCGACCTGCGGTGCGGCCAGACCGACCCCTTCGGCATGATCCATCGTGTCCCACATGTCCGTGACCAGCTTGCGCACGCCCGCGTCGATCTCATGCACCTCATCTGCACGTGTGCGCAGGACGGCGTCGGGAAAGAGCCGAATCGGTCGAATAGCCATGTGCGTAGGTACGTCCCTTCCTTGTCAGGCGCGCGATCACGGTCGCGACGTTAGCGCCCATTCTATTGCCGTGGCCTGGCCAAACCACCACTCGGTGTCGGCAGACTTCCCAATGGTTTGGGCCTAGCCGATGTGCAGCGGGTCCAGACGGATCCGAACAGGGCTGCCGTCCCGCCGGGTTGCTCGCGAGATCACCGCGGCGAGCAACGCGTGCGAGACCTGGTCCACCTGGTTGCGCGGTATCCGCACGAGCACGCGTTCGGGAACCTCGTCAGGGGCCGCCCCCGGAAGCGGCTCCGCCGACGGCACGTCCACCGGGCCCAAAATCTCCGGAACGAAGCCAAGACGCTCTGCGCCATGGTCCTCCACATAGTCGGACACAGCCATGACGTCGGAGGAGGCGCCGTCAATGGCGAACAGGTGCGCGGCGGGCGGAAACCCGACCTCGCGACGCTCCGCGAGTTCACGGTGCGCGAAACCATCGACGTCCCAGCGGATCAGCGCCTGCGCGATATCGGTGGACGCCTCGGCGGAGCAGAACACCTCGCCGCCATCGGAGTGCGAAACGACGAGCCTCGCCGCACCGACCCAACGGCGGAACGCCTGCTGGGTGGCGCGCAGGTCCGGTCTACTCAGCAATGTCCAGGCATCGAGAAGGAGCGCCGCCCCATAACCATGTTCGGGAGTCGGTTCGGCCCCTGGGGTCGAGACCACGAGCATCGGACCTTCGGGGGCGTCGGACAATGTCTCGGACCCCGATGCCCGGACGATCCTGGTGCCGGGAAACATGCGCCCGAGCTCTTCCGCAGTTCTGGAGGCACCGACAACACCGGCGCGCAACCTGCGCGAACCACATTCTGGGCAGCTGTAGGCAACGTCGTGTACACCGCACCAGCCACACACCAGAGCGCCGGCACCGTCGGTGTTCGCCTCCCCTATCGCCAATGGGCCATGGCAGCGCCGACAACGGGCGGGCGTTCGGCACTTTTGGCAGAGTAGCCGGGGTATATAGCCTCTACGCGGTACCTGGACGAGTACCGGCTGACCTCGGTCGAGTGCCTGGCGAGCCATCGTCATCGCCACGGTCGGCAGTCGGGTATGTCCGCCCGCGATATCGCGAGCCTGCACGGGATCCGCGTTGGTGACGGCGACAATCCTCGGAAGGCGTCTCCTGCTTTCCGGGGCAGCGGTGATCTCCGGCGCCCAACCAGCTTCGACGAGAGCGGCGACCTCTGGCGTACGAATCGGACCCGCCAGAACCAAAGGTGCGTGAGCAAGGGACGAGCGCAAGGTCGCCACTTCCCTGGCGTGTGGATACGGCGCGCGCGGCTCGGAGAGCGAATCGTCGCCGTCGTCCCAGACGATGATGATTCCCGGATGTCTCGCCGGCGCCCAGACCGCGCTCCTCGTGCCGACGACGACCTTCGCGTGCCCGCGAAGCACCTTGAGCCACCGCGTGTACCTGGCCTGCGGCCCGAGGCTCGCGGTGAGCTCGACTATGTCGCCCGGAGCGCGCCCGAAGTCGCCTGCCGCGTCTTTCAATCGGGACGAAACGACATCGACATCGCGCTGGTCGGGAACGACGATGATCGACTGTCGGTCGCCGGTCGCAGCGAAGAATGCGAGTTCGGCCAGCCGCGCGGCCCAATCCTCGCCCGGCGCGGGTGTCCACGCTCCACGCACCGGTTTGCCCGAAGCCATCGCAGATGCGAACGACGCGGCACGCGGATAACCGGACCAACTCTCCGGTAGCGAAGGCCGATCAGGTTGGCCTTCGTCCTGTGCTTCCTCGCCGTCGCTGGTTGCCGTTTCGGCCGGGGCGACGGAGCGTTCTGCGGTCGCATGGCGAGGGGGGATAGCGAGCCTGAACACATCAGACCTGGCACCGACCCAACGCGCGGCAACTCGATCGACGAGCGCGAACATCTCGGGGGTGACGACCACCTCGTCGGACACGATGCGGTCGATGTAGTGCAGCTCGCGGGGATGATCTGACGAGTCGGTCCGTTCGTAGACGAATGCGTCGACAAGCCGGCCGGCGAATCGAACTCGCACGCGAACACCAGGTTGCACACTTTCGGTGTCTTTCTCGTCGACGCGGTAGTCGAAGAGTCGATCAAGTTGCGGCAGCCCGAGAAGTGGCAAAACGCGCGCCACCGGCTTGTCCGAAGCCGGGGCGCGCGTTGAACTGGGTTTTGCCATCGTGTGTAGTTGTAGCACGGCGCCGCCGGTGGCGGGCGCCGCTACTTCTATCCGTTACCGATAGCGGCCTTGAGCTCGTCGGTGCGGTCCGTGCGCTCCCAGGGAAGATCGACATCGGTGCGGCCGAAGTGGCCGTAGGCCGCGGTCTGCGAGTAAATCGGGCGAAGCAGATCGAGGTCACGGATGATCGCGCCGGGGCGAAGATCGAACACCTTCGACACCGCGTTCTGGATGTCCTTCACCGGTGCGGTCTCGGTGCCGAAGGTTTCGACGAACAAGCCCACCGGGCTCGCCTTGCCGATGGCGTAGGCAACCTGCACCTCGGCCCGCTCGGCCAGACCGGCGGCGACGATGTTCTTCGCCACCCAGCGCATTGCGTATGCCGCGGACCGGTCGACCTTTGACGGGTCCTTACCGGAGAACGCGCCACCGCCGTGGCGGGCCATGCCGCCGTAGGTGTCGACGATGATTTTGCGTCCGGTCAGACCGGCGTCGCCCATCGGTCCGCCGAGCACGAAGCGTCCGGTGGGATTGACCAGGAGACGGTAGTCGGAGGTATCGATATTGTCCGCCGCATCGGCGAGCACCGGCTTCAGAACCTTCTCGGTGAGGTCGTCGGTGAGCGTCGTGTCGAGATCGATCTCGGGATCGTGCTGAGTCGAAATGACCACCGTGTCGAGGCGAACAGCCTTCTCGCCGTCGTACTCGATGGTGACCTGGGTCTTGCCATCCGGGCGGAGGTAGGAAAGCGTGCCGTCCTTGCGCACCTCGGTGAGGCGACGCGACAGGCGGTGCGCAAGAGCGATGGGCAGAGGCATCAGTTCGGGCGTATCGGAGCAGGCGTAGCCGAACATCAGGCCCTGGTCGCCGGCACCCTGCTTCGCGATCGCATCCTCGGCGTCTCCCTCGGTGCGCGCCTCGTGCGAGGTGTCCACGCCCTGCCCGATCTCCGGCGACTGAGCTCCGATGGAAATGGACACACCACACGTGTTGCCGTCGAAGCCCTTCTCCGAGGAGTCGTAGCCGACCTCGAGGATCCGCTTGCGGACGATATCGGGAATTTCGACGTAACCGGTCGTCTTCACCTCACCTGCCACGTGGACCTGGCCGGTGGTGACCATCGTCTCCACGGCGACGCGGGCATTTGCGTCTTGTTCCAACATCGCATCGAGAATCGAATCCGAGATCGCATCGCAGATCTTGTCCGGGTGACCTTCGGTGACAGACTCACTGGTAAACAGGCGGCGTGATTGATCCACTCCCGACTCCTATTCCTACGCTTGACGAATCCGAATGAATTCGCCCTCATTAGCCATTGACTAGCCGTCGCACCTAGGTGCGCGCTATCGCATTACGAATAACAGCCTAGACGGAACTGTCTACTCCGTGTCGGAGGTGGTCTCGGCTTGCTCCCGGCGGAACGTGAGCACGGCGTCGAAGATCCGCGCGGACACCGAATACTTCCCGGAGGTCGGTATCGCTTCTTCCCCACCGCCGCGACGCAGAACCCATCCGGCGTTGGTGTCCTGCCCGAATGCCTCGGTGCGCCCGACCTTGTTCACAATGAGCAGATCGCAGCCCTTTCGCGTGAGCTTCGCGCGACCATGGTCCAACACCGAGCCGTTGGCATCCCCGGTCTCCGCGGCAAAACCGACAAGTGTGACGTCGGAGGGAATTGCGCCCTCGGAACGGGCATTCACCAATCCGGCAAGTAAATCGGGATTGCGTCGGAGATGGATCGTCTCGGGCTCGTCGTCCGCGCCCTTCTTGAGTTTCGACTCGGATACCGACTCCGGGCGGAAGTCCGCGACTGCCGCGGCCTTGACGACGATGTCCACGCCAGGCGCCTTCTCCATCAGGAACTCTTGCATCTCGCGCGCGGAAATCACCCGATGGGTGTTCACGGCGGCCGGGTCGGGAAGATGTTGTGCCGCGGTTATCAGCGTGACCTCGGCTCCCCGCGCGGCGGCGACCGCAGCGATGGCGTGGCCCTGCTTGCCGGAGGACCGGTTCCCGAGATAGCGAACCGGGTCGAGCTCTTCGAGCGTGCCGCCGGCGGTGACGAGTACGGAAAGCCCGATCATGTCCTGGGGTAGCGCGGACGGGATGTCCAACAAGAGCTCGCCGAGGCGGCCGATCTCATCGGCCTCGGGCAGCCGACCAGCACCGGTGTCGGATCCGGTCAGTCGACCGGAAGCCGGGGGCATGACGGTAGCGCCATCGGCACGCAAGGTCGCGACATTCCGTCTGGTCGCGGGGTGCTCCCACATCTCCGTATGCATCGCCGGGGCGAAGAGGACGGGGCAGGTCGCAGTGAGCAGCGTCGTGGTGAGCAAGTCGTCTGCCCTGCCCTGGGCGACACGGGCGAGTAGATCTGCCGTCGCCGGGGCGACCACGACGAGGTCCGCCTGTTTACCCAGATTGACGTGTCTCACAGATGGGACGTCGGAGAACACGTCGGTGGAGACCGGGTTGCCCGAAAGCGCCTCGAATGTGGCTGCCCCGACGAAGCGGAGCGCCGATTCGGTGGGAATGACCACAACGTGGTGGCCGCGCTCGCGGAAATGCCGGACGAGCTGGCACGCCTTGTACGCGGCGATGCCGCCGCCGACGCCGACGATGACGCGGCCCTTGGTGCCGCCTTCCCAACCCGGCTGATCCACCATTTCAGCTACTGCTCGGAGTATTCCAACATGTCATGGTGGATCTCGCGCAGCGCCGTGGTGAGCGGCTTCTCCTGCGCCGAGGGGTTCACGAGCGGGCCGACATATTCCAGAATGCCGTCGGCGAACTGGTTGTAGTAGTCGTTGATCTGACGTGCACGCTTTGCTGCGAAGATCACCAGCGAGTACTTACTCGAGGCGCGCTCGAGCAGCTCGTCGATGGGCGGGTTGGTAATGCCCACCGGGGTGTCGTACAGCGGTGCGGATGAGTTGTTGGTCTCATCACCGGAAGCAGCCACGAATTTCCTCCTGCGTATTACTTGTCCAGGCCTGGACCGACTAGCAACTCTACCAGTTCGTCCACGGATTCAGAGATGTCGTCGTTGACGACGATGATGTCGAACTCGTCCTGGGCGTCCATTTCCTCCCGCGCCGTGGCCAGCCGCCGTTCGACGACCTCCGCAGTCTCGGTGCCCCGGGAGCGAAGCCGGCGTTCGAGTTCTTCCCACGACGGCGGGGCAAGGAACACGAACCGTGCATCGGGCGCGGTGGACTTTATGGCGCGAACCCCCGCCAGGTCCACCTCGACGAGCACGGGACGTCCGGCGTCAAGCGCTTCTTCGACGGGCGCCGCAGGCGTGCCGGAGAGCTGTATGCCGGAGTGGATCTCCGCCCATTCGAGCATTCGTCCGGAGGCGATCGCCGCCTCGAACTCGTCCTTGCTCACGAAGTAGTAATCGCGACCGTCCACTTCCCCCGGGCGCGGCGCGCGCGTCGTCATCGAGACGCTGAAGTAGAGGTTGTCGATTCGGTCGCGTAATCCGGCCACGATCGTGGATTTACCAACGGCAGAGGGGCCGGCCAGTACAACCAGCCGGCCCCTTGTGCGGGCCGGATCGGCGGAACCTTGGCCTTCTTGGCTAGCCACACCGATCCTTTCACTATGGGAGCGCCGAGCATCTCTGTTGGCTGCGCGCATCCGCTGTCTTCACAAGCAGCTGGGGCGGCTGCGAGGTGGCAGAAGGCAAAGTGCCTCTGCGTGTCGCAGCCGCCCCAGCGCGGACGAGTCTTAGTCGACCTCGAAGTCGAAGTGCTCCAGGAGGGCACGACGCTGGCGATCGCCGAGTCCGCGCAGACGGCGCGTCGGGGCGATCTCGAGGGTCTGCATGATCTCCTGGGCCTTGACCTTGCCAACCTTCGGGAGAGCCTCGAGAAGGGCGGACACCTTCATCTTGCCGAGGATCTCATCGGTCTCGGCATCTTTGAGCACCTGCTTCAGGTCGGTACCGCCTCGCTTCAGGCTCTCTTTGAGCTCCTTGCGGGCGCGACGGGCAGCAGCCGCCTTCTCCAAAGCGGCAGCGCGCTCTTCTGGGGTCAGCTGGGGAAGGGCCACAATTCCTCCGTAAGTTCGAGTGTTTCGTTCGTTGTCGTTGATGTGCGACTGCCAACGGTAAGGCATGCACACCGGTCAAAGTTAATCGCCCCCGGCGATGATGCGAAGCATATCCCGCCAGACGGCGGAAAAGCGCTTCTGCCAGGAACCGAAACAACTTCGTCGGGGTACACGGTACCTGGCGAATCAAGATTTACCAGGAGAAAGCCGCGGGTTAGTCGGAATTTCCCAACTGGGAAAGTTCTTTTATGACGTCGGACGTGGCGGCTCTCAAGTTCTCCACATCCGGCCCCTCGCTCAAGACGGCGCGGGAGACGTTGACCATTGCGGCACCTAGATTCGACCCGCATACACGCCTCACGTCCGAGGCCGTGCCGCCCTGCGCTCCGAAGCCCGGGACCAGCAGAGGGCCATGCTCCGAAGTCACATGTGGGGGGTTCTGCACGGTTGCTCCGATGACCAGCCCGAACGATGGTTCGGAGCCTCCGCGCACCGCAAGATTGCGCTGCCGAACCTCGTCCGCGACCGCCTGTGCCACCGTGGCTGCTCCCCCACTTTCTGAGGAGCTGGTGAGAGTCGCGTTCTGCAGATTCACGGCTTCCGGGTTGGACGTCGCGGCGAGGATGTAGAGCCCCTTGCCCGTCTCCGCGGCGAGGTCGAACGCGGGCGACAATGCACCGACACCGAGGTACGGGGACAGCGTCAGCGCATCGCAATAGAAGGGAGCGTCCGCCGCGAGCCATGCCCGCGCATACGCGGCGAGGGTGGAGCCGATGTCGCCGCGCTTGGCATCGGCGATGACGAGCGCGCCCGTGTCGGTGGCACGCTGGCAGACCTCCTCGAGTACGGCCATGCCCGCCGAGCCGTACGCCTCGAAAAACGCGACCTGCGGCTTGATGGAGGCGGCAAGATCCCCTGCCGCGTCGAGAACTCGATGCGAGAATTCCCGCACTCCCCCGACGTCATCGGCAAGACCCCATTGTGCGAGGAGACTTGGGTGCGGGTCGATGCCCAGACATAGGGAGCCGCGCGTGGCGACAGCGTCCCGCACCCTATTCCCGTACGACTCTACGATTGTCGAGTCACTCATTTGTCGGCATATCCGATCGAATGAAGCTCCTGGAGGGGGCTCACGCCCGCCTCTCCACGTTGCATGGCTTCGATGCCCTGTACGCATGCGGTAACCGCTTGCACCGTCGTCATACATGGGACCTTGCGGCCGATCGCTGCAGAGCGGATCTCGTGGCCGTCGGCGCGGTTGGCGCCGGTGTTCGCGGGGATGTTGATGACCAGATCGACCTCATCGTTGTTGATGTAGTCGATGATCGTGGGCTTCGGGTTGCCCTCGTCATCGAGGGGTGCGGAGCCCGATTCGGTCAGCTTGGTAACCACCGTGCACTCGATGCCATGGCGGCGCAACATCAGCGCAGTGCCCTCCGTCGCGAGAACGGTGAAGCCCAGATCTGCCAGACGCTTCGCGGGGAACAGCACCGAACGCTTCTCGGTGTTGGCGACCGAGACGAAGACGCTGCCCGACAGAGGCAGTGAGCCCTCAGCGGAGAGCTGCCCCTTGGCGAAGGCAATGGCGAAGTCCGAAGCGATTCCCATGACCTCGCCTGTCGACTTCATCTCCGGGCTAAGCAGCGAGTCGACGATTCGGCCCGACGGCGTGCGGAAGCGATTGAACGGGAGGACCGCTTCCTTCACCGCCACCGGTGCGTCGGCGGAGATGGAACCGCCGTCGCTGGACTTCGGCAGCGTGCCGTCGGCCTTGAGATCGGCGATCGACTCGCCCATCATGATCCGCGAGCATGCCTTGGCCATCTGCACCCCGGTCGCCTTGGATACGAACGGCACCGTGCGGGAGGCACGAGGATTGGCCTCGAGCACGTAGAGGACGTCGTCCTTGAGCGCGTACTGGACGTTCATCAGGCCCCGTACGCCGATGCCCTTGGCGAGGGCCTCGGTCGATTCGCGCACCCGGTCGATGTCCTCGCGACCAAGGGTGATCGGCGGGAGCGCGCACGCGGAGTCGCCGGAGTGGATGCCGGCCTCCTCGATGTGCTCCATCACTCCGCCCAGGTACATCTCGGTACCGTCGTAGAGTGCGTCGACGTCGATCTCGATGGCGTCGGAGAGGAAGCGGTCAACGAGTACCGGATGGTCGGGGCTCAGATCCGTGGCGCGGTCGATGTAGGACTCTAGCGAGGCTTCGTCGAACACGATTTCCATGCCCCGGCCGCCGAGTACGTAGGAGGGGCGGACGAGGACCGGGTAGCCGATCCGCGCTGCGATGTCCTTGGCCTCGTTGTAGGAGATCGCCGTGCCGAATGCCGGGGCGGGAAGGCCGGCACCGGTGAGCACCTCGCCGAACTCGCGACGGTCCTCGGCGAGGTCGATAGCCTCGGGCAGAGTGCCGCGGATGGGCACACCCGCCTCCTGTAGCGCTGCGGCGAGCCCCAGCGGGGTCTGGCCGCCGAGCTGCACGAGAACGCCCTCGACGGTGCCGGACTCGGTTTCCGCGTAATAGACCTCGAGGACGTCCTCAAGCGTGAGCGGTTCGAAGTACAGGCGGTCCGCGGTGTCGTAGTCGGTGGACACCGTTTCCGGGTTGCAGTTGACCATGACGGTCTCGTAGCCCTTGGCCGACAGCGTCTGTGCGGCGTGGACACACGAGTAGTCGAACTCGATTCCCTGGCCGATGCGGTTCGGGCCCGAGCCGAGGATGATGACCTTCGGCCGTTCTGTTTGCGCCTCGACCTCGGTCTCGGCCGCGGGGTCGAGCTCGTAGGTCGAATAGTGGTACGGCGTCTTGGCTTCGAACTCGGCCGCACAGGTGTCGACCGTCTTGTACACGGGCCGGATGCCGAGGCGGTGGCGAAGCTGGCGCACGCCGTCGGCACCCGCGAACTCCGGACGCAACGCAGCAATCTGCGCGTCGGACAGCCCGTTGTGCTTGGCGAAGCGCAGAAGGTCCTCGTCGAGCACGCGCGCTTCGAGTAGAGCCGCGCGCAGCTCGATAAGGTAGGCGATCTCCTCGAGGAACCATGGATCGATCCCCGAAGCCTCGTGAACCTGCTCAACGCTCGCGCCGAGACGGAGGGCGAGCTCACAATCGTAGATACGGCCTTCGGTAGGGGTCCGCAGATCGTCGAGCACAGCGGCGGCATCGTCGGAACGGCCCGGTGCGACCCGCTCGTCGTCGAGCGTCCAGAATCCCGTCGGCTTCGTCTCCAGTGAGCGGAGCACCTTGCCGAGCGCCTCGCGGAAGTTACGTCCGATGGACATGGCCTCGCCGACAGATTTCATGGTCGTCGTGAGTGTGGTGTCTGCGCCGGGGAACTTTTCAAACGCGAACCGCGGGGCCTTGACCACGACGTAGTCGAGTGTCGGCTCGAAGCAGGCGGGGGTTTCGCCGGTGATGTCGTTGTCGATCTCGTCGAGCGTGTAGCCGACGGCGAGCTTGGCGGCAATCTTCGCGATCGGGAATCCGGTCGCCTTTGACGCCAGCGCCGAGGAGCGGGATACGCGCGGGTTCATCTCGATGACGACGATGCGGCCGTCTTCCGGGTTGACGGCGAACTGGATATTGCAGCCACCCGTGGCGACGCCGACCTCCCGAAGGATATCGATTCCGAGGTCACGCATGCGCTGGTATTCGCGGTCCGTGAGTGTCATCGACGGGGCGACGGTCACCGAGTCGCCGGTGTGGACGCCGAGTGCGTCGACGTTTTCGATGGAGCAGACGATGACGACGTTGTCCTTGCCGTCACGCATGAGCTCGAGCTCGTACTCCTTCCACCCGAGGATCGACTCCTCGATGAGTACGTTCGCGGTCGGGGACGCCGCGAGACCGCCGCCGGCGATCCTTTCGAGGTCCTCGTTGGTATATGCGAGCCCGGAGCCGAGCCCGCCCATCGTGAACGAGGGCCGGACGACGACGGGGAGTCCGAGTTCGGCGACCGAATCGTAGACCTCGTCCATGGTGTAGCACACGCGCGAACGGGCGGATTCTCCCCCGACCTTGGCGACGATGTCCTTGAACGTCTGCCGGTCCTCGCCGCGGTTGATCGCGGGTATGTCCGCGCCGATGAGTTCGACGCCGTGCTTGTCGAGGATCCCCTGGGCATCGAGCTGCATCGCGGCGTTGAGTGCGGTCTGACCGCCGAGCGTCGCGAGGACGGCATCGATCGGGGTGCCTTCCTCCGCTTCCTTGGCGAAGACCTTGTCGATGAACTCGGGAGTAATCGGTTCGATATAGGTGTGGTCTGCGAACTCGGGATCGGTCATGATCGTCGCCGGGTTCGAGTTGACGAGCGTGACGCGGATTCCCTCTTCGCGAAGCACGCGGCAGGCCTGGGTGCCCGAGTAATCGAACTCGCATGCCTGTCCGATGACGATCGGCCCGGAGCCGATGACCAGGACGTGCTTGATGTCTTCACGACGTGGCATTTACTGGGCCGCCTTTCCGGTTCCGGTCGCAGCCTTGCGTCCGGACATGAGATCGAAGAACTTGTCGAACAGATCGGAGGCATCGTGCGGACCCGCCGCAGCCTCCGGGTGGTACTGCACCGAGAAGGCGCTGCCATCGACGAGCGCGACACCCTCGACGACGTCGTCGTTCGCGCACACGTGGGTGACGTGCGCCTTACCGAACGGGGAATCCCACTCGCCGCCCTCCGGCGACTTGAGCGCGAAGCCGTGGTTCTGCGAGGTGATCGCGACCTTGCCGGTCGAGAGCTCCTTGACCGGAACGTTGATTCCGCGGTGCCCGAACTGCATCTTGTAGGTGTCGAGACCCAGCGCTCTGCCGAGGATCTGGTTGCCGAAGCAGATCCCGAAGAACGGGATCTTCTCCCCCAGCACCTGTGAGGTGAGCTGAACGGCGGCGTCAGCTGTGGCCGGATCGCCGGGGCCATTGGACAAGAACACCCCGTCGGGGTTGATCGCCTTGATGTCGTCGAGCGTGGCATCGTGCGGAAGCACGTGAACCTCGATGCCGCGCTTCGCGAGCATGCGGGGGGTATTCGACTTGATACCGAGGTCGAGTGCCGCGACGCGAAGCTTGGTCTCCTCCGGCGAGACCACGTAGGACTTCGTTGTCGACACCTCCGCGGAGAGGTTCGCGCCGGCCATCGACTCCTGGCCACGTACCTTCTCCAAGAGCGCGTCGGTGTCGCCTCCCGAGAGCGCCTCACCGGAGAAGATCCCGGCCTTCATCGATCCACGGTCGCGGAGACGGCGCACGATCGTGCGGGTGTCCACGCCACTGATACCGACGATGCCCTGTTCGGCAAGTTCCGATTCGAGTGTGCGCTCCGAGCGCCAGTTCGAAGCCCGGCGGGAGCTGTCGCGGATCACGAATCCCGAGACCCAGACCTTGCCGGAGGAATCGGTGGCCCCGTCCACACGGGACTCGCCGTCCTCGGAATTCCATCCGGTGTTACCGATCTGCGGCGCCGTGGCGACCACGATCTGCCGGCAGTACGAGGGATCCGTCAGCGTCTCCTGGTATCCGGACATGCCTGTGGTGAACACGGCTTCGCCGAGGGTCTCGCCCTGCGCGCCGTAGGTGAAGCCGCGATGGATGCTGCCGTCCTCAAGTACCAATACGGCCGGATCGGGGATCAAGCCACCGCCCGTTGCCTGCGTGAGGCTGCTCATTTGCTCTCCTTCAATTCCGTCCAAGCCGAGTAGTTGTCTTTTTCGTCCGCGCGGAAGCCGGTGTCGATGTCGATGGGATCGCCGTTGCCTTCTGCGGTCCAGGTGAAAACTAGGATTCCCTTGCCGGGCACGACCTTGTTCGCGATGCGAGAATCGGTGCGTACGGCGCGCAGGTCCGTCTGAGGGATCCAGATCTGTCCGCCGTCAAGGTTGAGCAAGATGCCCTCCGGGTAGGCGATGAGGTTGCCTGCGCTGCGGAAGCCCAGCGGTTCCTGCACGACGCGGTCCTGCCAATGTCCGGCGGTCGTCGATCCCACGTACACCCCGCTGAGTGGTTCGAGAATCGGTTCGCCGAGCGTGGTCGGCACGGTCGGAAGGGTGCCGAGGGCGCCGTCTTGCGTCTTCTTCCTCGTGTTCCAGCCCTTCCACATGAGAAGTGCCGCGACGACGACGATGACGGCCGCGATGATCGCGGTCCACGTATTTTGAGTCATCGTTCCTGCCTCACTTCGTTCTCGCGCTGATGGGTGACCTTGCCGCGCAGAATCGTCGTCGACACCGTCATCTGGAAGGTCATGCCCGCATAAGGGGTGTTCTCCGACAGGCTCTGCAGGCCATCCGGAGTCACGGTCCATTCCCGCTTGTCGTCGATGACGGCGATGTTGGCGGGTTCGCCCACCGCAAGAGGCCTGCCCTGATCGGCTAGACCGGAGATCTGCGCCGGCCGCTCACTCATCACGCGTGCGACCCACCGCCAGTCGCACTCGCCGGACTCGACGAACAACTGCGCCACGATGGGAAGCGCTGTCTCGAGGCCGAGCATGCCGGGACGCGCCTGGGCGAACTCGCAACATTTCTCCTGGCTTGCGTGGGGAGCATGGTCTGTGGCGACACAGTCGACCACGCCGTCCTTGAGTGCCTGGCGCAGCGCGGCTGCGTCGCTGGACTCGCGCAATGGCGGATTGACGCGAAAGACTCCGTCGTAGGTGTCGAGTCTGGAGTCGTCGAGAATGAGGTGGTGCGGCGTCACTTCCGCGGTGATATCGACACCTTGGGCCTTCGCCCACCTGAGGAGTTCAACGGTGCCCGCCGTCGAGGCGTGGCAGATGTGGACGCGCGCGCCGGCGTCGCGGGCCAGCAGCGCATCGCGCGCGACGATGGATTCCTCCGCGGCGCGCGGCCACCCGGCAAGTCCGAGTCGCGCCGCATTCGGGCCCTCGTGTGCGACTGCGCCAACGGTGAGCCGCGGTTCCTCGGCATGCTGGGCGATGAGCACTCCGAGCGAGGCCGAGTATTCGAGAGCGCGTCGCATGATCATGGGCTCGTGCACGCACTTGCCGTCGTCGGAGAAGATCTTGACCTTCCCTTCTCCCGACGCCATTTGGCCCATCTCTGCGAGCTGGGCGCCTTCGAGACCCACGGTGACCGCGCCGACCGGATGCACATCGCACAGGCCGACCTCGCGACCGATGCGATACACCGAATCTGTGACCGTCTGATTGTCGGCGACCGGCTGGGTGTTCGCCATCGCGAACACAGCGGTGTAGCCGCCGCTGGCCGCCGCGCGGGAACCGGACTCGATGGTCTCGGTGTCCTCGCGTCCGGGCTCGCGCAGGTGCGTATGCATGTCGACGAAACCCGGGAGCGCCACCTGGCCGCTGCAATCGAGGACGGTGGCGCCCTCGGCCGCGAGACCCGGGCCGATCTCGGTGATCACACTCGAGTCGATGCGCACGTCGACCGCGTCGCCTTCTCCATACAGGCGGACTCCCTTGAGCAGGAGCGAACTATTGTCTGACTTCTGTTGAGTCACTTACGCGTTTCCTTCCGAGTGGACCAGCGAGCGCAGTAGCACGGCCATGCGCAGGTGGATTCCGTTGGTCACCTGGTCGAGAACGGCTGACGACGGGGCGTCGGCAACCGAGAAGCCGATCTCCATTCCCCGCACCATCGGACCGGGGTGGAGGACGGCGGCGTGCGAGGGAAGCCGCGCCGCGCGCGCAGCGGACAACCCGTACCGCACCGCGTACTCGCGGGGCGAGGGGAAGAAACCGCCGTTCATGCGTTCTGCCTGCACGCGGAGCATCATCACCGCGTCGGCGTCGACGAGCTCGGCGTCCAGGTCGTCACTCATCCGAACCGGCCAGGTATCGACCCCGACCGGCTGCAACGTGCGCGGTGCCACGAGCACGACCTCGGCCCCGAGGGTGTCGAGAAGGATCGCGTTGGAACGTGCCACGCGCGAGTGCAGGATGTCGCCGACGATGACCACCTTGCGGCCGGCGAAACCGCCGAGCTTCTCGCGGATCGTCATCGCGTCGAGCAGCGCCTGGGTCGGATGCTCGTGCATGCCGTCACCGGCGTTGACGATGGTTGTCCGCGTGCCCTCGGCGGCCATCCAGCCGGCGAGCTGCTGCGCAGCCCCGGAGGCAGGATGGCGGACGATGAGCATGTCCGCGCCGATGGAGGACAGCGTGAGGGCGGTGTCGCGCAGCGATTCGCCTTTCGACACAGAGGACGTGGACGCCGATACGTTGATGACGTCGGCCGACAGCCATTTTCCGGCGGTCTCGAAGGAGACGCGGGTGCGCGTGGAGTTCTCGTAGAACATCGTCATGATCGTTCGGCCGCGCAGGGTCGGAAGTTTGCGCACCTCGCGGTCGAGCAACGAATCCTTGAGCTCACCAGCCTCGTCGAGGAGTGCGTGGATCTCGTCGGCGTCGAGGTCCGCGGCGGACAGCAGATTCCTCATTCGGTCTCCCCTTCCGTCTCGGCGGCGCCGCGATCGAGCAGCACCGCGTCGGCGCCGTCAGTCTCCTCGAGCGTTACCGACACGTCCTCGTGGCGCGCGGTGGGGACGTTTTTTCCGACGTAGTCGGCGCGAATGGGAAGCTCCCGGTGGCCGCGGTCGACGAGGACGGCGAGCTGCACCCTGTCTGGGCGGCCGACGTCGCGCAGGGCATCAAGTGCCGCTCGGACAGTGCGGCCGGAGTAGAGGACGTCGTCGACGAGAATCACGGTGCGGGCGTCGATGCCGGTCTTTGGCATCGTGGTCCGCCCTGCAGCGCGGAGCGGACGCGAGTGGATGTCGTCGCGGTACAGCGTGATGTCGAGGACGCCGACGGGCGGATTCGCGCCGGAGAAGTCTGCGATGCGCTGTGCGAGCCGGCGCGCGAGCGGCTCGCCGCGCGTGGGGATGCCGAGCAACACGGGCAGCGAATCCGCGTCGGGGCTGAGCTCCGTGCGCTCTATAATTTGATGAGCAAGCCTGGAAATTGTGCGTGAGAGGTCCTGCGCGGACATCAGTTCCACGTCACCATTCACCGGCCTCACCTCCTTGTCCGCCTCACGGGACGGCTTGTTAAAGGAATTGATGCGGTTGAAGTCGACGCTGGCGAACCAGCAATTACGAGATTATCAGGCGCCCGTTGTCGGTGCGTCGTCGTCCCCGGCCGATTCAGCGGAATCGTCGGATGCAGACGAGTCTTCGCCGGGCTCGGCGCCCGACGACTCGTCCATTGCGGCCACGGCGGCCTCGGCGGCCTTGATGTGCTCGGCCAATCCCGCGATCTGGTCGAGCACGGCGTTGACGTAGGCCATCGACTTTTCGGCTGCGATGTCCGCCGTCAGAAGCACCGCCTGATCGATGATCGTGGCACGTGGCGTCTCGGCGGGGCCGTACAGAAGTTCCCAGGCGCCAACGCGGAGGATCGCGCGGTCCACCGCGGGAATCCGGTCGAGGACCCAGCCGTCGAGATGGTCGGAGATCGCGTCGTCGATAGTGGTGCGGTGTTCGTCGACGCCCTCGACGATGGAGCGGGCGAACTCCGATACCTCACCGATTTCGGCGTTGAGCGCGCCGAGTTCCTGCCGCTCGCGGGCGAGCTCGGTGGCATCGACGGAACGCATTTCCGCCTCGAAAAGCAGCGATGCCGCGCGCCGCCGGGAACGAAAACGTGTGCCCCGGCGGCGATAGGGGTCGGCCGAAGGGCCGTGTGCGGGCTCGGCCATTCTTAGTCGTTCACCCGGCTCAGGTAGCTGCCGTCGCGGGTGTCGATTCGCAGCTTGTCGCCCGTGTTGATGAACAGCGGGACCTGCACTTCGGCGCCGGTCTCGAGCGTCGCCGGCTTGGTGCCGCCGGTGGAACGGTCGCCCTGCAGGCCCGGGTCCGTCTGCTCGACCACGAGGTTCACCGCGACCGGCATCTCGGCGAACAGCGGAAGACCCTCGTGCATGGACACCTGCACGGTCTCGTTTTCAAGGAGGAACCGCGCGCCGTCGCCCATCACGGTCGGGGTGACGTTGATCTGGTCAAACGTCTCCGAATCCATGAGCACGTAGTCTTCGCCATCGCGGTACAGGTACTGCATGTCGCGACGATCGACGGTGGCGGTCTCGACCTTGACGCCCGCGTTGTAGGTCTTGTCGATGGTTTTGCCCGAGACGACGTTCTTCTGCTTCGTCCGCACGAATGCGGGGCCCTTGCCCGGCTTGACGTGCTGGAACTCGACGATCTGCCAGAGTTCGTTGTCTTCCTTGAGGACTAGCCCGTTCTTGAAATCGGCGGTTGACGCCATAAGCTTCTCCTAGCTCTTGCCGGTTGTCTGTCTACAGTTGTCTAGTTCGTATGCCCGTTGCCGCTACAGCTCGAGCAGTTCCTTCGAGGTGGTGGTCAGCACGCGCGGCGCGCCGTCGGTCACCAGCATGGTGTCCTCGATCCGTACACCGCCGCGTCCGGGAAGGTAGATGCCAGGCTCGACGGTCACCACGTCGCCGCGCAATAGTGTACTGGTGCTGGACTGAGATAACCCAGGCGATTCGTGAACGTCCAGGCCAACGCCGTGCCCGAGCGAATGTCCGAAGTACTCGCCGAAGCCGGCTTCGGAAATCACCTCACGCGCCGCCGAGTCCGCGTCCTTGCAGGAAGAACCGTCGATGACGGCGGACGTGCCGGTCCGCTGGGCGGAGAGGGTGACCTCGTAGATCTCCCTCTGCCAGTCGCCGAGTGGGCCGATCCCCACTGTGCGCGTGCAGTCCGAGGCGTACCCGGACACGTAGGCCCCGAAGTCCACGACCACCAGGTCGCCGGAGACGAGTTCGCGGTCGCCTGCGTGATAATGCGGTAGCGCACCATTGGGGCCCGAGCCGACGATGGTGTCGAAGGACACGCCGTCCGATCCAGCCTGCCGCATGTGCCATTCGAGATCGGCGGCGACCTGGCGCTCGGTGCGGCCGGCCGTGATCTGTCCCGCCTCGACCAGCGCGGTCCACGCCTCATCGGCGACAGCGCATGCCCGGGCGATGATCTCTACCTCGACGTCATCCTTGATGCGTCGTGCTTCCTCGACGTGTCCGGCGGCGGGATGAAATTCGATGCCGTGGGCGAGCGCGGCGAATTCGTCGCGCAGCCCGGTGAGCTGGGCGACGGTGAGGTTGGCGTCGTCGATGCCGACGAGTCCGCCGCGGGTACCTAGGGCAGCGGAAACGACGCTACCCGAGTAAGTGCGGGTGATCTCGACTTCCACGCCGGGATCGAGCTCGGTTTTGACCTGCTCGGCGTAACGGCTGTCGGAGGCGAAGAAGGTGCGCCCGTCGGCGGCGAGGAACGCCGCACCCGCTGAACCGCTGAAGCCCGTGAGGTACCGGATGTTGTTGAGATCGGTGATGAGGAGGCCGTCGAAGTCCTCGCTGTACGAGTCGGCGGCGAGGTTCTCGAGGACCCGCGCGCGGCGGGACGCGAAATCGGGCGTGGCGGTGCTCATAGGAAAATGCCTCCCCCGCTGGTGTTGTGGCCCTCGCTGATCGCGGCGTACGCCGCGGCCATGAGCGTGGGATCCGGTCCTTCGAGGCGGCTCGGCTTGCCGAGACCGTCGATGACGACGAAGCGCAACAGTCCTGAGTGGTTCTTCTTATCGCCCTGCATGAGCTCGAGCAGGCGAGAGAAAGCGCCCTCGTCATAGCCGGAGGGGAGCCCGACGAGCTTGAGGATCGCCGCGTGGCGGTCCGCGGTGGCATCGTCGAGACGGCCGGCGAGCCTCGACAGCTCGGCCACGAAGCACATACCGACGGCGACGGCCGCGCCGTGGCGCCAGCGGTAGCTCTCTCGCCGCTCGATGGCGTGGCCGAGCGTGTGCCCATAGTTGAGGATCTCGCGCAGGTCCGATTCCTTGAGATCCTTGCCCACGACGTCGGCCTTGACCTGGACACTGCGGCGGATGAGCTCGACCATCGTCTCGCCCTCCGGGTCGAGCGCAGCTTGCGGGTCGCGTTCGATGATGTCGAGAATCTCGGGGTCTGCGATAAACCCGCACTTGATCACCTCGGCCATTCCCGACACGATTTCGTTCGGAGGAACCGTGGCAAGTGTGGCTGTGTCGACGAGAACTGCGGCGGGTTCGTGGAAGACGCCCACGAGGTTCTTGCCCGCATCGGTGTTGATTCCGGTCTTGCCGCCGACCGCGGCGTCGACCATCCCGAGGAGAGTCGTGGGCACCTGCACGACGTTGACCCCGCGCATCCACGTCGCGGCGACGAAGCCGGCGAGATCCGTGGCCGCGCCGCCACCGAGGCCGATGATGGTGTCCCTGCGGCCGAGGCCGATCTGCCCGAGAACGTCCCAGCAGTAGCCGGCCACGGTGAGGTCCTTGCCGTCCTCTGCGTCGGGGATCTCGAGTCGATGGGCCTCGTATCCGGCTTCTTCGATTGCCTCGCGCAGCCCCTCGGCTGTTTCGGCCAGCGGCGGCTGATAAATGACGGCGACTCGGCGGGAGGCACCGCACGCCTTGATGATCTCCGGCAGCAGCCCACGGCCGATCGTCACGGTATAAGGATGGGCGGATTCGACTCGAACCTGGACTGGTTCATTTACGCGCTCTGTCAACGCCTACTCCTCATGTGTGTTTGTCGTCATTCGATTCTTCTGCGAGTTCCGTCGCCAATGCCGGGTCGAGGAACTCGACAAGCTCTCTCACCACTTTGCCAGTGCTGCGGCGTTCGGTTGAAACGGAGATGGTCGAGACCTCTTTATAGAGTGGCGCCCGGTCGGTGTGAAGCTGCTGGTAGCGGGCAAGCACATCGGAACCGGCGAGCAGCGGGCGGTTCCCTCCCCCGCTGCGACGCGATCCCTCTGCCACGCCGATCGTCAGGTGGACAACCGTGAAATCGTGGAGCCGCTTACGGGTTGCGTCCCTCATGATCGCTCCCCCGCCGAGGGACACCACGCCCGTGGCGGAAGCGAGTGCATCGGCCACTATGCGCTCCTCGGTGTCGCGGAAGTAGTCCTCACCACGCGAGGAGAAAATCTCCGGGATGGTGCTGCGTTGGTCGACCTCGATGAGATGGTCGGTGTCCGCGAAGGAAACCCCGAGGGCTTTTGCGAGGCGTTTGCCCACGGTCGTCTTTCCGGAGCCCGGCATGCCGATGACGACGTACGGTCCGGGCCACGGCTCACGGTCGCGTTTCGGGGAGGAACGAGTGGAGGACATGGCTGCGAGGTTTCGGCCCACTACTCTTGGCCGAAGTTGAGGCGCTCGGACACGCGCTCCCGGTAGGCCTCGTAATTGCGGCGCGTCTCGGCAAGCGAGTCGCCTCCGAACTTCGCCAGCACGGCGCGGGCAACGACGCAGGCCACCGCGGCCTCAGCGACGACGCCGGCGGCGGGAACCGCGCACACATCGGAACGCTGGTGAATCGCCGATGCTTTCGACCCGTCGGACATGTCCACCGTCGACAACGCGCGCGGCACTGTCGAAATCGGCTTCATCGCCGCGCGTACCCGCAGTTGTTGTCCGTTGGTCATTCCGCCTTCGAGACCGCCGGCGCGGTTGGTCGAACGCGTCACTCCGTCGTCATCGACGTAGATTTCATCGTGTGCCTGCGAACCACGGCGCCTG
Source organism: Dietzia timorensis (assembly GCF_020742175.1). Lineage (GTDB taxonomy): Bacteria > Actinomycetota > Actinomycetes > Mycobacteriales > Mycobacteriaceae > Dietzia > Dietzia timorensis_A. The sequence goes on along the minus strand of NZ_DYXM01000276.1, from coordinate 28,004 downwards.
GCTGTGGTGAAGCCGTCGCCGACCTCGACGCCCTTGATCGCCTGGATGCCCATGAGCTCGCCGGCGAGCTGCGAATCGAGCCGCTCGGGTCCCGAGATATGCGATCCCAGCCCGATCGGCAGCGAGTCGACGATGACTTCTACGACGCCGCCGAGGGTGTCGCCGGCCTTCTTTGCGGCCTCGATGCGGGAGATCATGTCCGCTTCAGCCTCTGACCCGAAGGCGCGGACGGGGCTGTCGTCGATTGCGGCGAGATCTGACGGGTCGGGAGTTGGTCCCTCATAGGGTGCGGACTCGCCGATGGAGATGATGTGGGAGATGACCTCGGTGCCGAACATTTCGCGCAGGAAATTCCGGGCGATGGTGCCGCAGACGACGCGCGACGCGGTCTCGCGGGCACTGGCGCGTTCCAGCACCATGCGTGCGTCGTCGAAGTCATACTTGAGCATTCCGGCGTAATCGGCGTGACCGGGACGGGGGCGTGTGAGCTTCGCCGCGCGCGCCTGGTCCTCGATCTCCGACGGATCGATTGGGTCGGCGGACATGATCTGATCCCACTTGGGCCACTCGGTATTGCCGATTTCGATGGCTATGGGAGAGCCGATCGTCTTACCGTGGCGGATGCCGGTGAGCAGTCGCAACGCGTCCTGCTCGAACTTCATCCGCGCGCCGCGCCCATAGCCGAGCCGGCGGCGGCCGAGTTGGGTTGCGATGTCTTCGCGCACGATGCCGACCCCGGCGACCATGCCTTCGACCATGGCCACCAGCGACTGGCCGTGCGATTCTCCTGCAGTAGTCCACTTGAGCACGAGGTCAAGTATCCCACGAACCCCCGTACGAGGGCGATCCGGGTAGTTGGGCCGATTTCTACCCGCCTTGGGCCATGGCCAGAAGCGCGCAACCCACCATGGCCGGTCCGTGCGGGACGTGGCGCGTGCCCTTCGCGGCGAGTAGGACAACACCGATCACGGCTGTGACGGCGAACGGTCCGATGGCGACGAGAACAATGCCGTCGACTCCCCCGATCCCGCCGAGCGCACCGATTGCCGGAGCGATGCGGAGGTCGCCACCGCCGAGGTGATGCGGAGCGAACACGCGGAGCGCGAAATAGGCCGCGGTGAGCGCGAGCGCACCACCGACCACCTGAACCAGGGGCGTGGACCCCTGAGGATTCGCGAGGACATTGACGCCCACGGCGATGGCCGAGACGGCCGGGCCCGCAATTTGGAGTTGCACCGGAATCCGCCGGTGCCGAATATCCACCGCGGCAACGAACAGTGCCCATGGCAGGACGACAGCCAGGGAAGCGAGAGGCGCGCCGTCGGTGTGCACGTGCCGAGCGTAGAGCGGCGGCAGTGTGGTGTGGGGGCGCTACCTGCCTGAACGCGTGGCGAGCGCCTCCCGAAGTGCCCGTGCCATTTCCGCGGCTGGTGCGGGCTCTCCGGTGAACAGCTCGAACTGTCCGAGCGCCTGACCTAGAAGCATGGTGTCGCCGCCGATAACCTCGCCGCCTCCTGCGCGCACCGCGGCACCCAGCGGGGTCGGCCACGGGTTGTATAGCGCGTCGACGAGCCGTGCCGCGGGGCGTACGAGTTCGGTGAGTTCGCGGGCGCCCGCTTCGGGAATTGTGCTGACGACGAGGTCGGCAGAGCTGATCAGGTTGGGTAGCTCCGGGTCGGCGAGGCGAACGTCCGTCGCTTCGACGCCGAAGCGCGCCGCGCATTCCAGAGCCCCGCCGGCGGAGGGTCGCCTGGTGGCGATGACGATCGAGGCGCCCGGGATCCGTGCTATTGCCGCGATGAATGGCTTTGCGGTTCCGCCCGCTCCCAGCAGAACAATCGCCGGACGGGGCGGAAGCTCCGAGTACGCCGACAGGGCAGCGTAGGCTCCGTCGATGTCTGTGCAATCGGCGAGCCATCCGTCGGCGGTGCGCACGAGGGTATTGGCGGAGTCGACGAGGCGTGCACGTTCGGTGACCTCGTCGGCGAACGCGAGCGCCTCGGGTTTGCCGGGCATCGTGACCGAAAATCCCCGGAAGTCCTCCCCTGCCGAACGGACGATATCGGCGAGCTTACCTTCAGGGCAACGGATCGCCTCGTATCTCCATCCGGCTAAGCCGAGGGCCGAGTATCCGGCCGAATGCAGGACAGGTGACAGCGAATGGTCGACCGGGTCTCCCAGCACCGCGGCTTTCGCGGTTGCGGAATGCGCCATGCGATCAGCGGCCGCTGGAAAGCACGCCCGAGTCGACTGCTGCCTGCTGGTTGGCGAGGTGCTGGTTGTAGTCCTCGGTGAACTCGGTTGTGCCGTCGGCGTTGACGGTGACGAAGTACAGCCAAGGGCCTGGCTCCGGGTTCTCCATCGCGCTGATCGCCTCCATCGAAGGGCTGGCGATCGGGCCGTAGGGCAGGCCGTCCTTGGCGTAGGTATTCCAGGGGTTCTCCTCCCCGCGAGCATCGTCGGTCGTCGCGACCTCCTGGTCATCCTGTGTGTAGTTGACCGTCGAGTCGAACTGCAAACGCATGGGCTCGGCCAGACGGTTGAGGATAACCGTGGCGACCTTGCCGTAGTCGGCGGCGCCGGCCTCATGCTGGATGAGAGAGGCCGCCGTCACCAATTCGTAGGGGGTGATATGGATATTCGCGGCCGACTGCACGAGACCGGACTCCTCGTACTGCTTGGTGGAGGAATCGATGAGTTCCCGCCAGACTTCCTCGGCCGAACCCGTCGGGTCGAAGTCGTGGTTGCCCGAGGACAGCAGCCCCTCGAGGCGGCGGGACGGATCCGGCGCGTTGGACACCTCATTGATCGCCCACTCGGGCACGCCCAGCGACGCTGGGTCGGCCGTTTCGGCGACCTGGCGGAACTCCTCTGCGCTCTTACACTGGGGTGCCTCGTTGGCGTCCTCGGAGCGGAGGCACGACGCCTCGGACATGAGTGTGTAAATGCCTTGCGCGCCGGGCCCGCCCACGACGGTGGTGTCCTTGAGACGAGAGCCGGCGGGTACCTGCAGCCAGCCGACGCGTGAGTTCGGGTCCGCGAGCAGTGCGGCAGCCACCGAGCCCTTCATCTCCTCGCGCAGTTGGTAGTAGCCCGGCTGTAGTCCATTGAGTGCCGTGTTGAGGTTCGCTGCTTCGTTGAAAGCCTGCGCCGACTTGACGACGTTGAGGTTCTCTAGCTCTTCGCCGACCTCGCCCAAGGACTCGCCTTCGGAGACCCGGAGCATGACCATGCCCTCGCCTTCCCCGTCGTAGTCTGCTGCGGAGCTCCCGCTGTTTCCGCTGCGATAGACCAGCAGTGCGGCCGCCAGTAGTACGCCGATCAACGCGGCAATCAACAGCGCGCGAATCGGCCCCGCGGTACGGGCTGCTCCGTTTGACTTAGACATCGGGTCCCTAACGTGTCAGCGAAACTCGGATGAAAATTCTCCTGGGAGTTTAACCTGTGTTCCTCTCAGGACAGTGCGTCTGGTGCGGCGCGCTGCGAATCAATCCAGCTTTGCAGTATTGCCACCGCGGCGGCTTGGTCGATAATCGAACGTTGCTTTTTCGCGTTTTTGCCCGCCGAGTGAAGCTGTCCGGTCGCCTGAACAGTGCTTAGGCGTTCGTCGGTCGTGCGCAGCTCGACCTCCTCGGGAAGGACGGTCGCCAACTGCTCGCAGAACGACTGCGCCATCTCGGTGGACTGGGTGTGCCGCCCCGCGAGGCTCGCCGGAAGGCCCACGACCACGGCGACCGCGTCGTATTCGCGAGCGAGATCGAGCACGCGGGTGATCTCCCTGCCCCAGGGCGCAGCCGTGTTCTTCGGGCCGTCGCTGACCTGGAGTGTCTCCACCGGCGTGGCGAGAATGCTGTCCGGGTCCGAGACGGCGATACCGATACGCGCGAGCCCCACATCGATGCCGAGACGACGGCCTCTGCTCAAAGCCACCGGCCGCTACCTCTGTAGAACCGAACGAAGCTGCGAGATCGCAGCATCGATGCCGTCCGGATTCGTGCCGGCGCCCTGCGCCATGTCGGGCTTCCCGCCGCCGCGTCCGCCAAGCGGTTCGGCGATGGTCTTGACGAGGTCACCCGCCTTGAGTCCGGTGTCCTGGCCGGCCTTCGTCACGCCGAGTACGAACGGCACCTTGTCTCCGTCCTTCGCGGTGAGGAAGACGACCCCCGGCTCCGAGCCCAGACGGCCCTTGAGGTCTTGGGCGAGTTGTCGAAGATCGCCTGCCGAGGTGCCCTCGGGCACCGTTTCGGACACCAGGAGCAGATCGCCGACTCGTTCAGCCTTGTCGACAAGCTGGCCGGCGTTGGCGGCCAGCTGTGCCGTGCGAAGGGAGTTGATCTCCTTCTCGGCGTTCTTGAGCCTGTCGGACAGGGAATCGACGCGATCCTGCACCTGATCTGCCGGTGCCTTGAGCGCGGTCGCAAGACCCGACAACACGGCGCGCTCGCGCGCCTGATGCCTGAACGCGTCCATGCCGACATAGGCCTCGACGCGCCGCACACCGGAACCGATCGAGGATTCACCGAGGAACACAACGGGCCCGATCTGAGCGCTGGAGCCGACGTGGGTTCCGCCGCAGAGTTCGATCGAGAACGGTCCGCCGATCTCGACGACGCGGACCTCGTCGCCGTAGTTCTCGCCGAACAGCGCCATAGCGCCCATGTTCTTCGCCTTTTCCAGCGAGGTTTCGATGGTGTTGACCTCGTAGTCGGCGTCGATCGCCGAGTTGGTCAGCTCCTCGATCTGGGCCAGTACGTCCGAGGGGACGGCGTCCGTCGAGGAGAAGTCGAAGCGAAGGTAGCCCGGACGGTTGAGCGAACCCGCCTGCACGGCGTCACTCCCGAGGATCTGACGGAGCGCCGCGTGAACCATGTGGGTTCCCGAGTGTGCCTGGTTGGCACCCTTGCGCCACAGCGGATTGACCTCGGCGGCCGCGGATTGGCCGAGCTCGAGGCCGCCGCTGGTGACGGTGGCGCGGTGGACCCATAGGCGCTTTCCGATTTTCTGTACGTCGCCGACGTCGACGCGGGCGCCCGAGGCTGTGGTGATGAGACCGCGGTCGCCGAGCTGACCGCCGGCCTCCGCGTAGAACGGCGTGCGGTCGAGGATGATCTCCACCGAATCGCCCTCGGCCACCTCGTTGACCGCTTGTCCATCGCGCACCAGGCCGACGATCTCGCCCTCGCCGGTGAGCTCGTCGTAGCCGAGGAAACGGGTGTCGCCGAGATCAAGGAACGGGCGGTACACGCTGAGGTCGGCGTGGGCGTGCTTCTTCGACTTCGAATCGGCCTTCGCTCGGGCCTTCTGCTCTGCCATGAGCTCGCGGAACCCGGCCTCGTCGACCTCAAGACCGGACTCGGCGGCCATCTCGAGGGTCAGATCGAGTGGGAAGCCGTGGGTGTCGTGGAGGGTGAACGCCTCGCTGCCGCTGAGCGTTTTCCTGCCGGCGGACTTGGTGGACTCGGCGGTCCTCTCGAACAGGGCGGTGCCGGACTCGAGTGTCTTGAGGAACGCGGTCTCCTCGGCCACGGCGACCTTCGAGAGCCGGTCGAACATATCGACGGTCTCCGGGAAGGACGGGCCGATCGAGTCGCGGACGACAGCCATGAACTCGGCCATCGTCTCTCCTTCTGCTCCGAGAAGGCGGGCCGAGCGGACGATGCGGCGCAGCAGCCGGCGAAGGATGTAGCCGCGACCCTCGTTGCCTGGGGTCACTCCGTCCGCGATGAGCATGTAGCCGGTGCGGGCGTGGTCGGCGATGACGCGGAATCGAACGTCGTCGGAGTGCGTGCGGCCGTACACCGCGCCCGTGAGCTTCTCTGCGGTCTCGATGACCGGGCGCAGCAGGTCGGTTTCGTAGACGTTCTCCACGCCCTGCAGGAGAAACGCGACACGTTCGATGCCCATGCCGGTATCGATGTTCTTCTTCGGCAACGGGCCGAGGATCTCGAAGGAATCTTTTCCGGAACCTTCGCCTCGCTCGTTCTCCATGAACACGAGGTTCCAGATCTCGATATAGCGGTCCTCGTCGGCCTCGGGCCCACCGTCGACGCCGTACTCCGGGCCGCGGTCGTAAAAGATCTCCGAGCACGGGCCGCACGGCCCGGGAATGCCCATGGACCAGTAGTTATCGGCCATGCTGCGGCGCTGGATCCGCTCGGCGGGGATGCCGACCTTGTCGCGCCAGATGTCCGCCGCCTCGTCGTCGGTGAGGTAGACGGTGACCCACAGGCGATCGGGATCGATCCCGAAGCCGCCGTCGTCGACGGAGCCGGTGAGCAGCGACCACGCATTCGTGATCGCGCCTTCCTTGAAGTAATCGCCGAACGAGAAGTTGCCGGCCATCTGGAAAAACGTGTTGTGGCGGGTGGTGATGCCGACCTCGTCGATATCCAGGGTCCTCACGCACTTCTGGATCGACACGGCGGTATCGAATGGCGGGGTCTGCGCGCCGAGGAAGTACGGCTTGAACGGCACCATCCCGGCGTTGACGAAGAGAAGGTTGGGGTCGTCCAGCAGCAGCGACGCGCTCGGCACCTCGGTGTGTCCGGTCTTCGTGAAGTGCTCGATAAAGCGACGACGAATCTCATGGGTCTGCACTGTGCTGCCTAACCTTCCCCGCATGCTGATCTAATGGTGCGTGCTGCCGCTAAATCCTACAGTGGGAGCCTGCGAGAACCGCCGTCCGGCATCGTGCGATAGCGCGGGATCACCTGGCGAACTTGCGGACGATGGCCCGCAGCTTCGCCACGCGAGTCGTCAGTTCTCTTTCGTGGCCGTGCTCGGTGGGCGTGTAATAGTCGCGATCGAGCAGTGCGTCCGGCGGGTATTGCTGCGCGACCACGCCCGGCGCGGAGTCGTGTGGATACTTGTAGCCGACCCCGTTCCCGAGCCCCTTCGCCCCCTTATAGTGCCCGTCGCGAAGCACTTTCGGCACCTGGCCGATACGCCCCGACTGCACGTCGCCCATGGCTTCGTTGATCGCCTTGATCACGCCGTTCGATTTCGGCGCCGTCGCGAGGTGGATCGTCGCCTGCGCGAGTGCGATACGGCACTCGGGCATACCCACCTTTTCCACGACATGCGATGCCGCCGTGGCCGCCTGCAGCGCAGTCGGGTCGGCCATCCCGATGTCCTCGGAGGCGTGCACCATGAGCCGGCGTGCCACGAACCGCGGATCCTCCCCCGCGACGAGCATGCGGGCGAGATAGTGCAGCGCGGCGTCAACGTCCGAACCGCGGATGGACTTGATGAACGCGCTGGTCACGTCGTAGTGCTGATCTCCGTCCCTGTCGTAGCGAACGGGCGCGGCGTCGAGGCTCGTCTCCACGTCCGCGGCGGTGATCGACTCTCCGCGCGCCGCACCGGCAGCGGCCTCGAGGATGGTGAGCGACCGGCGCGCGTCTCCCCCGGCGAGCCGCACGATGTCGTCGCGCGCATCCTCGTCGAGGCCCAGCCGGCCGCCGAATCCGCGCTCGTCGGACAGAGCCCGCAGGATGACGTCGGAGATCGCGTCCTCATCAAGGGACTGCAATTCGGCGATCAGAGACCGCGATAGCAGGGGCGAGATGATCGAGAAGTGCGGATTCTCCGTCGTCGCGGCCACGAGGAGAACGATGCCGTTCTCGACCGCCGCGAGTAGCGCGTCCTGCTGCGACTTGGAAAAGCGGTGCACCTCGTCGATGAAGAGGACGGTGCGAGTGCCGTGCGCGAGCCGGGTGCGTGCCGAATCGATCACTGCTCGCACGTCCTTGACGCCTGCGCTGAGCGCGCTGAGGGAGACGAAATGTCGATCCGAATCGGCCGCTACGAGCGACGCGAGTGTTGTCTTGCCGGTCCCCGGGGGCCCGTACAAGATCAGCGAACTCGCTCCGCGTCCCTCGACCAGCCGGCGCAGCGGAGAGTTATCGGAGAGCAGATGGGACTGGCCGAGCACCTCGTCCAGCGTGCGGGGCCGCATCCGCACGGCGAGAGGCGCGCCCGGATCCACCGGCTCATTCGCGGGACTCACGCCTCCGCGGGCCCGTGCTGCCGGTTCCGATCCGCCGGAGTTGTCCGTGCCGGGGTCGTCGACCGCGAAGAGTCCGACCGAATCGGCGGAATCGGCGCCGCGTGGGGTACTCATCTCCACCTCCGGAAAGAAAGTCTGCTTCGCCCCACGCTAATCGTTCGCGGTTCCCGGCGACATCTCGCGCTCCGCGCCGAGTGCTTTCTCGCTCACCGAATCGAGGGGTATTAGGTGAACATCTGACTAAACAATTGCTCATTCCATTGAGTTCTCCCTCAGGTTGGGCTTGGATTTCTATCGGCCTATGTCCCTTAAGAGACAGGATTCGACTCTCTCCATGTGCGACCTTCATGATTGCGACCACGACCGTCAGGCCCGCGCCAAGCGGGCCTCCGCCTCCCCGACCGAGGTGGACAGGCGTACGGCGTTGGGGCTGGGCGGCGCCGCCCTCGCCTCGCTGGGCATGGTGCAATTTGCGGGATCGTCCGTTCCGAAGGCGTCCGCGGCGCCCGGTCCGCTACCGGCAGAGGACCTTGATCTCATGGTCATCGTGTGTGACGGGATGCGCCCGGACGAGCTCAACGCGGAACAGACACCAACGCTGTGGCGCTGGGCAACCCAGGGCACGCGCTATTCCAACGCGAAGGCGCACATGGTCGCCGAGACCCTGCCCAACCACACAGCGATGGTCACCGGCACCTACCCGGACCGCAACGGGGTCCCGTCCAACAGCATCTGGGACCACGGCGCGGGTGACGAGCGCACCATGGACCGGGCGGACGACATCACCTACCCGACCGTGCTCGAGCGCATCCGCACCGAGCGCGGCCTCACCACCGCCTCGGTCGTGAGCAAGGATTACCTGTACACGATCCTCGACGGCAAAGCTTCGGTGCACTGGACGCCCGGCCCGCTCCTGCCTGTTACCGATCACGCCCTCGACCACTTCACGATCGAGGCGCTCAAGGTCACGATCGACGATCACAGCCCGCGGTTCACGTTCGTCAATCTCGGCGATATCGACCGCTTCGGCCACATGGACTTCAGCGGCACCTCGTGGCGCCTCGCCCGCAACCAGGCGCTGTTCAACACCGACCACAAGCTGTGGGAGCTCGAGCAGTTCATGCGCGCGAATGGTTCGTGGGACCGCACCGCGATCCTCGTGCTCGCTGACCATTCGATGGACTGGTCAACTCCGTTCGACCTGATATCGGCGAAAGAGCTCACTGATCGGGATCCTGCGCTCCGGGGCCGGTTCGGTATCTCGCAGAACGGTGGCGCCGACACTTTCGCCTACCTCGGTGCCCCGGGCGACAAGGACGCAGCCATCGCGCGCCTCCGCGAGGTCGTACTCGCGCACCCGGGCGTCAACCGGGTCTATACCGGCGACGAGCTTCGTCTCGGCGAGCGCGGTGGCGACCTGGTCGCCACATGTCATCCCGGGTGGCGTTTCTCGGACCCGACCCCGGTGTCGAATCCGATCCCGGGCAACCATGGCCACGAGGTCACCCTGCCGATCCCGTTCTTCATCGCAGGCGGACACCCGTCTGTACGCCGCGGGCAGGTCGTCGACCGCCCGGTCACCACGCGCGATGTCGCCGCGACCGCGGCTCACGCGTTCGGACTGTCGTGGCAGGACATGGATGCCTCGCCCGCGGCGGAGGCGTTCACCTTCTAGCGCAGGACCACCACAAACCCACATAAATGACGGCGGAGGCGCGTGATCCCTTGGGGTTTCACGCGCCTCCGCCGTCATAGGTGCCAGTGGCGGCAGGACTCCGGGGTACTACTTCGCCGGTTCTGCGCCGTCCGCCGAGGCTGCGGCCTGGTCCGTCGCCTCGCCTTCGGCAGGCTTCGGCCCGCGTGCCTTCGGCTTCGCGTCGATCCCGGATTCCTTGCGCTGGGCCGGGGTGATCGGCGCGGGCGCATCGGTGAGCGGGTCGACTCCGCCGCCGGACTTCGGGAAAGCGATCACGTCGCGGATCGAATCGGTGCCCGCAAGCAGCGAGCAGATGCGATCCCACCCGAAAGCGATACCGCCGTGCGGCGGTGCGCCGTAGGACATGGCGTCGAGGAGGAAGCCGAACTTCTCCTGGGCGTCCTCGGCCGAGATACCCATCACGCCGAAGACGCGCTCCTGCACGTCCTGGCGGTGGATACGGATCGAACCGCCGCCGATCTCATTGCCGTTGCACACGATGTCGTATGCGTACGCAAGCGCGGAGCCGGGATCGGTGTCGAAGGTGTCGAGGAACTCCGGCTTCGGCGAGGTGAATGCGTGGTGCACGGCGGTCCATGCCGAATTACCGAGCGCGACGTCGCCGGAGGCGGTGGCCTCTTCGGCGGGCTCGAACATCGGGGCATCGACGACCCAGGTGAATGCCCAATCGCCCTCGCGGATCAGGCCGAGCTTCTCCGCGATGGCGCCGCGTGCCGCGCCGAGCAGGGCGCGCGAGGACTTCACGCCTCCCGCGCCGAAGAAGATGCAGTCGCCCGGCTTGGCGCCGACGTGCTCGGCGATCCCGGCGCGCTCGGCATCGGTGATGTTCTTCGCGACCGGGCCGGACAGCTCGCCGTCCTCGCCGACGAGGATGTACGCCAGGCCCTTGGCCCCGCGCTGCTTCGCCCATTCCTGCCACGCATCGAGCTGGCGGCGCGGCTGCGAGGCACCGCCCTCCATCACCACGGCGCCGACGTACGGTGCCTGGAAGACGCGAAACGTCGTGTCCTTGAAGTAATCGGTGCACTCGACGAGCTCGATGTCGAAACGCAGGTCCGGCTTATCGGAGCCGAACCGGCGCATCGCCTCGTCATAGGTGATCCGCGGTATCGGCGTGGAGATCTCGTAGCCGGCGGTCTTCCACACGTTCGCGAGGATGTCCTCGGCGAGCGCGATCACGTCGTCCTGGTCGACGAAGCTCATCTCCACGTCGAGCTGGGTGAACTCGGGCTGGCGGTCGGCGCGGAAATCCTCGTCGCGGTAGCAGCGGGCGATCTGGTAGTACCGCTCCATTCCCGACACCATGAGCAGCTGCTTGAACAGCTGCGGGGACTGCGGGAGCGCGTAGAACGTGCCCGGCTGCAGTCGCGCGGGAACCAGGAAGTCGCGGGCGCCCTCGGGGGTCGAACGGGTCAGTGTCGGCGTTTCGATCTCGACGAAATCATGCTCGCCGAGAACCTCGCGGGCGGCGGCGTTGACCTTCGAGCGCAGGCGCAGCGCCTTGCCCGGACCTTCGCGACGCAGGTCGAGGTAGCGGTAGCGTAGGCGCGCCTCCTCGCCGACCTCGTCGTCGAGCTGGAATGGCAGCGGCGCGGACTCGCCGAGCACCTCGAGCTTCTCGACATTGATCTCGACATCGCCCGACGGCAGGTTTGGGTTCTCCGAACCGGCGGGCCTGGTCTCGACGGTCCCGGTGACGAGAATGCAGTACTCCGAACGCAGGCGGTGCGCGGCGTCGGCGACATCCTCGTTGCGGAACACAACCTGGGCGATGCCGGTGGAATCGCGGAGATCCACGAAGATCACGCCACCGTGGTCGCGGCGACGGGCCACCCAGCCGGCGAGGGTCACGGTGGTGCCCTCATCGCCGGCGCGCAGCTGTCCTGCCGAGTGGGTACGCAGCACGAGGCTTCCTTTCCTCACTCCCGCCTGCGCGCGCTTCGGGCCGGCACAGGGCCCGGCCGCAGCCGCACGTCGACGGTCGTTGGTTTTTCGGTGTTCTGGTTTTCCTATGACGCCGGACGTGGCTTAATTAGCTTGACTCAAACCCACGCGGCGCGCTCAGTACAATAGCCAATCCTACGGCGCTTCACGGCGGGCAGCACCCGCCGGGTCACCTGCCCGATTCCATTCCGCGCACCCGCGACGACGTTCCACACGAGGAGAAACCCCATGACGTTCAGAAGGCAGGGAAGCCTCGACACCTCGGGCGTGTCCGGTGGAGGCGGCGGGCGCGGCCGCGGGGTCGCATTGGGCGGAGGCGTCGGCGGCATCGTGGTGGTGCTCGTTGCCGTCATGTTCGGGATCAACCCGTCCGAGCTGGGCGTCAACACCGGCGCCCTCGGTGGCGGCGGAAATATGGGCACGGACGCCTCGGCACAGCAATTCCAGGACCAGATCGATTCGTGCACCCTGGAAGTCGCCAATACGGACACCGTGTGCCGCATCGTCGCGACAACCGAGAGCCTCGAGGACGTGTGGAACGCGCAGCTGCCGGAGCAGACCGGCATGCGCTATGAGCAGGCGCATACGAACCTGTTCTCCGGGCAGATATCCACAGGTTGCGGCACCGGGGATTCGGCGATGGGGCCGTTCTACTGCCCCGCCGATAACATCGTCTACCTCGATCCGGAGTTCTTCGACCAGGTGCTTGCGGGGCAGCTGGGCGGATCGAACGCCCCGGCGTCCCAGATGTACGTGGTTGCGCACGAGTTCGGCCACCACGTGCAGACCCTGCTCGGCGATATCCGCCGCTCCCAGCAGGACCCGCAAGGTGAGAGTTCGGGAGCTGTACGGGTGGAGTTGCAGGCGGACTGTTATGCGGGCATCTGGGCCCACTACGCGACGACGACGCCGGCTCCAGGCGGCGACCTACCGCTGCTCGAGTCCCTCACAGAGTCGGATATCGACGAGATCGTTCGGTCCGCGGAGGCGATCGGCGACGATCACATCCAGAGTCTCGGCTCGGGCCGTGTCGACCCGAGCTCATGGACCCACGGATCTTCCGACATGCGGCGCACATGGTTCGTCAACGGCTACCAGAATGGTTCCGTCGAGGCCTGCAACACCTTCGACGCCCAGATCTAGCCGGCGAGAGCCGCGACGACCTCGTTCAACGCGACGGTGCGCTGTTGACCGTCCGCCATGTTCTTGATGATGCAGTTGCCCTCGGCGATTTCCTGTTCGCCGAGCACAAGGGTGTGTGCGGCGCCGGAGCGGTCCGCGCCCTTGAACGCGCCCTTCATACCGCGATTGCCGTAAGCCATATCGACCCGCAGTCCGGCGTCACGAAGCGAGGCAAGTAGCGGGACCATCGCCGCCCGCGCCTCGGCTCCGAGAGCGACCCCGTACACGTCGACCCGAGCAGCCGGGGCCGCGTCGACGCCTTCGGCGCGCAGCGCGAGCATCGTCCGGTCGACGCCGATGCCGAAGCCGACCCCCGAAAGTTCCTGCCCGCCGAGCTGCGCCATGAGTCCGTCGTAGCGGCCACCGCCGCCGATGCCGGACTGTGCTCCGAGGCCCTCGTGGACGAACTCGAACGTGGTCTTCGTGTAGTAGTCGAGCCCGCGCACCAGCCGCGGGTTGATCGTGTAGTCGACGCCCATCGCGTCGAGGTGGCCGCGAACCTCGGCAAAGTGCTCGGCAGCGTCGTCCGAGAGGTTGTCGAGCATGAGCGGGGCGTCGGCGAGCTGCTCGCGAACCTCCGGGCGCTTATCGTCGAGCACCCGCAACGGATTGATCGCCGCGCGCTCCTTCGTTGCCTCGTCGAGGTCCAGGCCGGAAAGGAAGGACTGGAGCTTCTCCCGGTACGGCGCCCGCGATTGCATGTCGCCGAGCGAGGTGAGGTCGAGGCGGTAACCGGTGAGGCCGAGCCGTTTGAAGCTCTCGTCGGCGATGGCGATGACCTCGGCGTCGAGAGCCGGGTCATCGACCCCGATCGCCTCGATGCCGGCCTGCTGGAGCTGGCGGTAGCGCCCCGCCTGCGGACGCTCGTACCGAAAGAACGGCCCGGCGTAGCGCAGTTTGACCGGCAGTTGGCCGCGGTCGAGCCCGTGCTCGATGACGGCGCGAATCACGCCGGCAGTGCCCTCGGGCCGCAACGTCACCGAGCGGTCCCCACGGTCGGCAAAGGTGTACATCTCCTTGCTGACGACGTCGGTCGATTCCCCTACCCCGCGCGCAAAAAGAGTGGTGTCCTCGAAAATGGGGAGCTCGATGTACCCGTACCCGGCGCGTTCGGCCGCGGTGAGGATCGCGCCGCGCACCGCGAGGAACTCGGCCGATTCCTGTGGCACGTAGTCCGGGATGCCCTTGGGCGCGCTGAACTTGGTCTTCTTGCCCTTCGACTCAGAACCAGACACCGAGGACCTTTCCAGGAGGGGGAACTATAACCTTAAAACACCAGGTAGCGTACACCGTCAGTGCGAGAGAATGCGCGCTGGGTCTAGCCGAGTCCGCGCAGGAATGGATTGGCCGCGCGCTCCTGGCCGATCGTCGTCTGCGGTCCGTGGCCCGGCAACACCACGACGTCGTCGTCCCTGGACAGGAACTTCTTCGCGATAGAGGCGAGAAGCACCTCGTGATCCCCGCCGGGTAGATCGGTTCGGCCAATTCCACCGTTGAACAAGACATCTCCGCCGAACATCACGGTCACATCGGACATCGACCCACCTTCGGCCTCGATATCGGCGGTAGTCGTGAAGGACACCGAGCCCTCGCTGTGTCCCGGGGCATGGTCGACGCTGAAGCGCAGCCCGGCATATTCGAGTTCCTCGCCGTCAAACATCTCCACCACGACCTTCGGCTCGGCGAACTCCTGCCCCTGGAGGAAGCTCGCGGTGTCCGCGGACATCCCCTTGGCCGGGTCGGTGAGCATGTAGCGGTCGTCGGGATGGATGAGCGTCGGGATCTCGTAATGATCGGCGACCTCGCGGACGTTCCAGGTGTGGTCGAGGTGCCCGTGGGTAAGCAGTACCGCCTCAGGGGTGAGGCCGCCGGATTCCAGAAGCTCGCGCACCCGCGGTGCGGCGTCCTGACCGGGGTCGATGACGACGCAGCGCGAGTCCTCACCGACGACGATGTAGCAGTTCGTCTGGAACATTCCCGCTGGGAAACCGAGGATCTTCATGCCGTCCACTCTCCTTGTCTTATCGTCCGAGCGAGAAAAATTACCCGATCCTTTGCCGGAACATAGCCCTTGGTTCCACGGGACTAAGCATGTTGGCGCTAGGCTGGTTCGCTGGACGAGGTGCGGTGTCGCTGGCTCCGAGTGACACCCGGACCTCCTCATTGCACCCTATTAGCTAGCGAACTCGCTAGCCGAGCAGACCGGGAGAGTTAGTGTCCACGAATGAGGAACGCCGGGCTGAGGCGCGGCAACGGCTGCGCGACGAGCTCGCTGCACAGAAGAAGCGCGAGAAGCGGACCACCATGACCCTCGTGGCGGTGGCCTCGGTCATCGTGCTGGGACTCGTGGCGACCGGCGTCACGATGAAGGTGCGCGAGAACATGCACGAGAACCAGATCGCCGCCGAGCAGGAGGCGATGGACGCCTATCTCGCCGACTGGGCGGAGTGCGACTACGCACCCTCTGCGGACGATCAGATGGAACCGATTCCGCAGGAGCAGATCGATCAGGCGGATGAGGCGACCCGCAAGCAGTACGAGGATCTCAACGACAAGATCGAGATCGCCAAGAAGGAAAAGGTCTCCGCCGATCCGCCGGAGGGCGACCAGTACCGTCACGGCACCGCGGACGTCGACATCACCACCAACAGCGGCGACATCGACCTCACTCTCGACCGCGCCAAGGCGCCGTGCAACACCGCGAGTCTGCTGGGGCTGGTGGATCAGAAGTACTTTGACGACACCATCTGCCACCGTCTGACCAAGACCGATCCGGACCAGGCCGCGGCCATGGGCGGCGGACTGTCCGTGCTTCAGTGCGGCGACCCGACCGGCACCGGCCTGGGCGGTCCCGGTTACAACGTGCAGGACGAACCGCCGACGGATCTCGAGCCCGGCGCCGACGGACAGACCGCCGTCTACCCGCGCGGGACGGTGGCAATGGCAAAGGGCCAGGCACCCAACTCGGCCGGCTCGCAGTTCTTCCTCGTCTACGAGGACTCGAACCTGCCCCCAGAATACTCGGTCGTCGGCAGCATCGGCGAAGAGGGCCTCAAGACGCTCGACAAGATCGCCGACCAGGGCACCAAGAGCGACGACACGCAGAACCCCGACTCCGAGGTGCCGAAGAAGGAAGTCAAGATCGAGAAGGCCGTCATCTCTGACGAAGAAGAGGTGCCGGCCAAGCCGGAGAAGCCCGAGCTGAGCGAGGAAGCCAAGATGGCCGAGGCTCCGGCCTAGCGGCAATCGCTTCCTTCGCGAAGAACCCGGTCCGAGATTCTTTCTCGGACCGGGTTTTCTCGTCTCGCGGTGGCGACTGCAGTGACCGCGCTAGTTCGAGGAGTTCGTGATGCGGTACGCGTCGTAGACGCCTTCCACGCGGCGCACCGAGGACAGCACCTGCCCGAGGTGGCCGGGGTTGGCCATTTCGAACGAGTACCTCGAGATGGTCACCCTGTTGTCGTCCTTCATCTGCAAGGTCGCCGAGAGGATATTCACGTTCTCGTCGGCGATTGCCTTGGTGATGTCGGACAGCAGCCGCTGCCGGTCGAGAGCCTCCACCTGCACGGCGACGAGGTAGAGCCCATCCGGTTCGGCGCCGGACCATTCGACCTTGACCAGCCTTTCCGCCTCGCGCTTCAACTCGGCTGCGTTCGTGCAGTCTGTCCTGTGCACGCTGACGGTGCCGGTACGGGTGACGAAGCCCAGAATGTCGTCCCCGGGCACCGGCGTGCAGCAGCGGGCGAGCTTGACCACGACATCCTCAAGACCGTCGACGAGCACGCCGGAAGCCGTCGTCCGCTCGCTGAGATTGGCCTTCGGCACCTTCTTGTTCGACGAGCGCTCGGCGAGCTCCTCGGAAACCTCCTCACTGCCGCCGAAATCGGCGATCAGCTTGGACAACACATGCGTGGCCGACAGGTGCCCCTCGCCCACCGCCGTATACAGAGCAGTGACGTCGGAGTAGGACAATTCCCTGGCGACCGCGGTAAGCGAGTCGTTGGAAAATAGCCTGTGAATCGGGGCGCCCGAGCGTCGGATTTCCCGAGCGATCTGTTCCTTACCGCGCTCGAGTGCTTCCGATCGGCGCTCCTTGGCAAACCACTGGCGGATAGCCGTCTTCGCGCGGCCTGTGACGACGAAGTTCTGCCAGTCACGGCTCGGGCCGGCACCCGAGTCCTTCGCGGTGAAGATCTCCACCGTGACGCCGTTGGTGAGCGGTTTCTCAAGCGCGACGAGCTTGCCGTCGACCTTCGCCCCGATGCAGCGGTGCCCGACCTCCGTGTGCACGGCGTACGCGAAATCGACGGGCGTGGCGCCCTGAGGCAGACTGATTGCCTTCCCCTTCGGGGTGAAGACGAAAATGTCCTTTGAATTGATCGCAAAGCGCAGGCTGTCGAGGAACTCACTCGGGTCCTCGGCTTCCGCCTGCCACGACAGCAGCTGGCGTAGGTACGCCATCTCGTCGATATCCGCGGCGTCCCCGTCGTGCCGGCCCTTGGTCTCCTTGTATCGCCAATGCGCGGCGATGCCGTATTCGGCGGCATGGTGCATTTCGTGCGTGCGGACCTGGATCTCCAGGGGTTTGCCCTCCGGACCCATGACGGAGGTGTGCAGTGACTGGTACACGCCGAACCGTGGCGCGGCGATATAGTCCTTGAATCGGCCCGGCATAGGCGCCCACAGCGAATGGACGACGCCGACGGCTGCATAGCAGTCGCGTACGGAGTCGCACAGAATGCGGATGCCGACGAGATCGTGGATCTCGTCGAACGCGCGGCCGCGGATCATCATCTTCTGGTAAATCGACCAGTAGTGCTTGGGGCGGCCATCGACGGTCGCATGGATATGCGAGGACCGCAGCTCCTTGGTGAGTAGGTCCTTCACCGTCCGGATGTACACGTCGCGACTGGGCGCGCGGTCGGCGACGAGACGGACGATCTCTTGGTACTTCTTCGGCTCCAGAATCGCGAAGGCGAGATCCTCGAGCTCCCATTTGATGGTCGCCATTCCGAGACGGTGCGCGAGCGGAGCGATCACCTCGAGGGTTTCGCGTGCCTTCTTCGCCTGCTTCTCCGGGCGCAGGAACCGCATCGTGCGCATGTTGTGTAGGCGGTCGGCCACCTTGATCACGAGCACGCGCGGATCCTTGGCCATCGCTGCGATCATCTTGCGGATCGTCTCGGCCTCGGCGGTTTCGCCGAATTTGACCTTGTCGAGTTTGGTCACCCCGTCGACGAGGTGGCCGACGATATCGCCGAAATCGGTGCGTAGCTGGTCGAGAGTGTAATCGGTGTCCTCGACCGTGTCGTGCAGTAGCGCCGCGACGAGCGTGGTCGTGTCCATGCCCATTTCCGCGCAGATCGTCGCGACGGCCAGAGGGTGGGTGATATAAGGGTCGCCGGACTTACGGAGAACGCCTTCGTGCTTCCGCTCGGCCAGCCGATAGGCGCGAGCGAGAAGCTGGGCGTCGGCTTTGGGATGGTAGCGCCGGTGTACGCGCAGGAGCGGCTCGAGCACGAGCGGTGTCGCGGATGTGCGCGGCGCCGTCATCCTCCGGGCCCACCGGGCGTAGACGCCTCTGGTGGCCTTGGGATTGGCCACGGGCAGAGGTTGAGTGCGCCTGTCTTCGGGGTTCGGACCGGGATTAGCGACGGTCATTTAGGCCTCCCCCTCTCAGGCGACGTGGTTCGTTCGCAACCTATCCGGCGGAAAGACAGCGAACGTTATGTCCGACGAGTTTATCGCGACCGCCCAATCCGGGGACCTCAAGTACCACAGAAATACCCGCGACCTCCGCGCCCGCCTCTCCGAGCAACTCGACTGCGGCGGCCACCGTGCCACCTGTTGCGAGTACGTCGTCAACGACGAGGACGCGTTTACCTGCCAGTTCGACGCCTTCGGCGGGAATTTCGAGGGTGGCTTCGCCATATTCGAGTTGATACGTGCGTGAGAACACCGGGGGCGGCAGCTTCCCCGCCTTGCGAATGGCGAGTACGCCCGTGTTCAGGTGCATAGCCACTGCCGCGCCGAGGAGGAAACCGCGCGCGTCCAGCCCCGCTACGAGGTCGATGTCCGACCATTCGCCACCGAGCGCGTCGATAACGCAGTCGAACGCTTCCGAGTCGGCCAATACCGGCGTGAGGTCGATGAACTCGACTCCGGTCGTCGGGAAATCGGGCACGCGGCGTGCGTGCCGTTCGATCAGCGCGTTGGCGGCACTGAAATCGCTCATAGCCGAAACCATCCTCGTGTGGTGCCTGATGAACCTGTTGTGCTCGGTAGCTAGGAGGACGCCGCTTCCGCTTGCTGCCTCCGCCGCAGTACCGCCTCGTCGTGCTTCTTGATGTCCTTGCGGCGGTTTTTGATGTCGACCAGTAGAGGTGTCGCCAGGAAAATGGACGACAACGTACCGGTGAAGATGCCCACGACCTGGACAAGAGCCAGGTCGCGCAGCGTGCCGACACCGAGGATAACCACTGCGATGATGACGAGCGCCGCGAGCGGCAGCAGCGAGATCACCGTGGTGTTGATCGATCTCATGAGCGTCTGGTTGACGGCGAGGTTGGCTTCTTCGGCGTAGGTGAACTTCGATCTGTGCCTTATGCCCGCAGTGTTCTCCTGCACTTTGTCGAAGACGACGACGGTGTCGTACAGGGCGAAACCGAGAATTGTGAGCAGACCGATGACCATAGCGGGGGTCACTTCCCAGCCTACGATCGAATAGATGCCCGCCGTGAACACGAGGACATACAACATCGATGCCATCGCGGCCGCAGACATGGCTGCCTCGAATCGAATCATGATGTAGACGAAGACGATCGCGACGAAAGCGATCAGCGCGATGACCGCCTGTTTGGTGACGGCGCTGCCCCAGGATTCCGAACGGTTCGAATCACCGATGGCGTTGGGTGAGACTTCTCCGGCAGCGTTCACCGGTTGGTATTCCTCGAACAGCGCGTTTTTCGCGTCCGTGATCTGTTGCGTGCTCAGGAACGGCATCTGGATCTCGACCTGGCGGCCGCCGCCGGCGCCGATGAGCTGCGCCTCGGCGACCTCTTCCCCGGTCGCATCCGAAACGATCTGCGAAGCGACCTCCGTATCCACCCCCGCAGCCGGGACCGACAGCTTGGTTCCGCCCTCGAAATCGATGCCTAGAGCGAAGCCGCGGAATACGATGCTGCCGAGGCAGATGAGGAGAATGATCAGTGATAGCGCGTAATAGAACTTGCGCTTCTGGACGATTGGGAAGCCACCGGTACCCGTGTATAGGCGGTTGAGCCAGCTTTCCTTTTTCGCCGTGTCACCTGGTACGGGAGCGTCCGCCGAGCCCTTCGGCTTATCGATTGTGGTGCTCATCAGGCGTCGTCCCCCTTGGACTGAGAAGAAGGTGTGCTGCCGGCTGTGGTCGCGGCTTGCTCGGACGCTGCGGTATTTCGTCGCGAGGCCTCGCTACGGTGCTCGGCTGCAGCCTTGACGCGAAGGTCTTCCATCGCGCCGAGGCCGTTCATCGAGTTCTTCGAAAAGACCGGCTTCGTGGACGCGAGGTACACCAACGGCCACATGATGGTGAACGCGACCAGGATGTCCATGATTGTCGTGAGGCCGAGTGTGAACGCGAATCCACGAACCTCACCGATGGCCAGTACGTAGAGCACGACGGCGCCGATGACAGACACCATATTGCCCGTCACGATGGTGCGGGAGGCGTTCTTCCAGCCGCGAGGCACTGCCGATCTGAATTTGTGCCCTTCGCGGAGTTCGTCCTTTATTCGTTCGAAGTAGACGACGAAAGAGTCGGCGGTCATGCCGATACCGATGATGACGCCGGCAACGCCTGCGAGGTCGAGGGTGTACCCGATCCAATTGCCCAGCAGTACCAGCACGCCGTAGGTGAGCACGATTGCGAATACCAGCGACAGGAAGGCAAGGAGACCGATGACTCGGTAGTACAGCAGCGAATATCCGAGGATGAGGAGCAGCCCGACGGCGCCTGCCAGGAGCCCGGCCTCCAGTGAGGCCTGACCGAGGCTCGCCGGGACGTTGTCAACGTTAGGCTCTTCGAATGAGACCGGAAGTGCGCCAAAGCGGAGATTGGATGCCAGCGACTGAGCGGTGTCCATATCATCCAGGCCTGTGATCGAGGTCTGCGAGCCGGGCGGCGTGACGCCCTGGATGACCGGCGCACTGATGACCTCGTTGTCCATGAGGATGGCGACTTGTTGGTTCAGGTACTCCTGGGTGAGCTGCGACCAGGTCATCGACGCATTGACGGGGCCACCATTGAAACGGAAGGCGACTTGGATCTGACCGCGCTGCTGGTCGAAACCCGCGCTCACCGAGTCTCGCTGGATCTTCTCGCCGTCGAGATAGCCTGCCGGCCCCTCGGGAGCTCCGTCGACCTTGGGTTGAGGGGCGAGAAGGTATTTCTGTCCATCGCCACAAGCGAGCAGGTACTGGTCAGGGTTATCGACGCCGGCGAGCAGATCGGTTTCCGGACAATTCCACGTATTGAGCTTCTGCTGAAGCGCGGCCTGATCATCACCTTGGCGTTCCGCGCGGGCATCCTCGATCGCCTTTTCCGCGGCTGCCTGGTCCCCGGCGGTGTCCGGCGTCGGTTCGAAATTGAACGGGTCGGCCATGGGGACGACCTGCACCACAGGGCGGATCGTGAGCTTCGAGGTCTCACCCAGGTCGCGGGCCGCCGTCGCGTCTTCGCCCGGAACCGTGAGGACGATGTTACTTCCGTCGAGAACGACCTCGGCCCCGGAAACACCGAGGCCGTTGACCCGCTCGCGAATGATGTCGGTGGCTTGCTGCATCGACTCCTCGTCGGGCTCACCGCGCGGTACAAGTGTTACTCGCGTGCCGCCTTGCAGGTCGATACCCAGCTTCGGTGCGAACGCGCCCGAAGACGTCATGAACGCGAGTAGGTAAAGAAAAATCGTGACAAGGCCGAAGATCGACATCAACCACCACGGACGTGGTCGCGAATCTTTCCGTCGGTTCGTTTTGGGTGCAGTCAACGTAGAGGTGTCTTTCCTTGCACTTAGTGGCCGGCAACGACGATGAGCCCCTTGGAGAGGCAGCTCATTGCCGCGGGCCCGCCCCGGCAATCGGAGCTACTTCGTGGGTCCTACTCGCAGCAGCTATCGGCAAGCGAGGCCCGTTTACTCTACCCGCTCCAAATGCAGCGAGCGCAAACACTTTGCGCGGCGCGGCGCGGATGGGAATTACTTCTCGGACTCGGGTCCCGTGGGGTTGTCCGGAGTCTCAGGGGACTCTGTGGAATTGAAATCCTGGGTCGCAGGCTGCTCCTGCGGAGTAATTCGCTCGCGAATAACTCGGCGATCCCAAGTGGACACGACGCCCGGAGCGATTTCGAGATCGAGTGTCGCCTCGGAAGTTGCCACCACCTTTGCGTGCAGGCCCGCGGTGGTCATCACAAGGTCGCCGGGCTGAAGACTGTTCTGGAGCCCCTGAACTTCCTTCATCGTCTTCCGTTGACGAACCATCTGCATGATCATCAAGCCGAAGAGCACGACAATGAGAAGCGGCAGCAACAATTCCATGGGTAATTCACTCCAAATCTAAGGACAATTTTTCCTACGCCCGCGAAAGCCTACCGGTTTAGCGTGAGCAACAGCACACTAGGGCGAGGGCGACGTACTACGGAAATAGCCCGCCCTCGCCGGTTGAATTCGGGTCTTCGTCTGACGGGGCACGTTGTGTGTACTCCGACTGCCGGAGCCCCATATGATCCCAGGCCGCCGGAGTCGCGACCCGGCCGCGCGGGGTACGCGCCATGAGGCCTGCTCGCACGAGGTAGGGCTCGCAGACCTCTTCCAAAGTAGAGCGTTCCTCTCCGACAGCGACGGCGATGCTCCCGAGCCCGACCGGACCTCCGCCGTGGATTTGCATGAGGGCTCGCAGAACGGCCCGGTCCAACTTGTCCAGGCCGATTGCATCGACTTCGTACACTCGCAGCGCGGAATCAGCCAATTCCAGTGTGATCCGACCATCGCTCTTGACCTCGGCGTAATCTCGCACGCGGCGAAGAAGGCGATTGGCAACGCGCGGTGTTCCACGTGAACGTCGGGCAATTTCGACAGCCGCGCGCTCCTCGAGTGGAACCGCGAGTATCCCCGCAGTTCGGGTAACGATGTGGGCCAGATCCGCATCCTCGTAGAAGTCCATCGTTGCGGTGAAACCGAATCGGTCTCGCAATGGTCCGGTGAGGGATCCGGATCGTGTCGTCGCGCCGACCAGGGTAAACGGCGCGATATCGAGGGAGATGGAGTTCGCTCCGGGACCTTTTCCGACCATGACGTCGATGCGGTAGTCCTCCATGGCGAGGTACAGCATTTCCTCGGCCTCGCGGGCCATCCGGTGGATTTCGTCGATGAAGAGAACATCCCCAGGCTGCAGGTTCGTCAGGATCGAAGCCAGATCTCCTGCCCTTACCAGCGCCGGGCCCGAGGTGAGGCGGAGAGCGCCGTTGACCTCCGCAGCCACGATCATCGCCAGCGAGGTTTTTCCCAGCCCAGGCGGACCGGCGAATAGGAGATGATCGGGAGCCTCATCACGCGCCTTCGCCGCGGTTAGGACTACGCGGAGCTGCTCTCGAACCGAGTCCTGACCGACAAACTCGTCGAGGCTGCGCGGTCGAAGCGCCGTTTCCGCATCGGAATCAAAGGGGGTAATCGATGTGGCCGTGACCTCGAGCTCGGTCTCGGGGTCACTTTCAGCGCCGTCGTAGAACTGCGTCATGGTCTCCCCTACTTACCCGGTCCAAGTTGCTTGAGCGCGAGTCGAAGTAGGGCAGCTGAGTCCACGTCCGGCTCGCCTTCCGAGACCTTCGCGACGGCCGCAGCGGCGTCCTTGGTGGGAAAACCGAGTCCTTCGAGCGCAGTGATCACGTCGGCGTGGCCGCCGACGGCCACGGCAGTCGTTCCGTTCGAGGCGTCGGGGGCGGCGCCGTTATCGGCGTATGCGTCGAGTTTTTCACGCAGGTCGAGGATCATCCTCTCGGCGGTGCGTTTGCCCACTCCGGGCACGCGTTGAATCGTCTTGACGTCCTCGTTCGCGACAGCCGTCGCGAGGTCGGCAGGGTCCATCGTTGCCACCACAGCAAGCGCGATGCGGGGACCGATACCACTGACTCCCTGAACGAGTCCGAACACTTCCCGGGCGGCGGACGACTCGAACCCGTAGAGCGTCAACGAATCTTCCCGCACGACGAGTGTGGTGTGGAGGAAACCTTCCTCCCCGCGGCGCATTGTCGACAGTGCCGTAGGCGTCGCGTGCACGAGGATTCCGACCCCTCCGGCCTCGATGACGCAGTGCCCCAATGCGACCTCGAGGACTCGGCCCCTCAGCGTGGAAATCATTCGTACGTGTGCCTCTTCCTAGTTCCGTGGTGCGACAGGCCGACCTGACCTCGAGCTAACGAATCTTATTCGAGGGGCGCTGTCTGACCGCCGACTCGCCGGCATCGGTGCGCTGACTGAGCGCGGCAGCCACCTTAGCCTCATACCCCGACAAAGTCCCCTGACCCGTGCCGGCGTGCGATGCGGTCAGGGATTCGGCCGGGGCGCGCCAGGCATGGCACACCGCCAACGCAAGGGCGTCCGCGGCGTCGGCAGGCTGTGGAGGCTTCTGGAGTCCGAGAATGCGCGTAACCATAGTGGTGACCTGCTTCTTGTCCGCACGCCCATTTCCAGTAATGGCGGCCTTGACCTCGGACGGCGTACGAAAGTCCACCGGAATCGATCGATACGAGGCGGCAAGCGCCACGACCCCCGCCGCCTGTGCGGTCCCCATCGCCGTGCTGCGCTGGTTCTGTGCGAACACCCTCTCGATCGCGAGGATGTCGGGCTGGTGGACGTCCATCCATTCACACGCGGCCTCGAAAATCGACTTGAGGCGAAGCTCGAGGCGCTCATCCGAGGGGGTACGGACAACGTCAACGTCCAACGCGACGACGTCGCGTCCTTTACCCGTCTCGACGAGCGCCATGCCGCAGCGCGTCAGTCCGGGGTCGACTCCCATGACGCGCATCTTTTACATGCTCCTAAAACTGGTGGACCGCTACGCGTCGAGCTCGGCGAGCACGTCGTCGGAGACATCGATGTTGCTGTAGACGTTCTGCACGTCGTCCGAATCCTCGAGTGCGTCGATAAGCTTGAACACCTTGCGGGCCAGTTCCGCATCGGCTTCGACCTCAACCGAGGCGCGGAAGCCGAGTTCGGCGGAATCGTAATCGATGCCCTCTTCCTGCAGCGCGGTACGGACCGCGACGAGATCGGTCGGCTCGGAAACGACCTCGAACTGTTCGCCCAGGTCGTTCACCTCATCGGCCCCGGCCTCGAGCACAGCCATAAGGATGTCGTCCTCGGTCTTGTCGCCCTTGTCGAGAACAACCTCGCCCTTACGGCTGAACAGATAGGACACCGAACCCGGATCGGCCATATTGCCACCGTTGCGTGTCATAGCGGTTCGAACCTCGCCGGCCGCGCGATTGCGATTGTCGGTGAGGCACTCGATGAGCACAGCGACACCGCCAGGGCCGTAGCCCTCGTACATGATGGTTTCCCAGTTGGCGCCGCCTGCTTCCTCGCCCGCGCCGCGCTTACGGGCGCGCTCGACGTTGTCCTGCGGGACGGAGTTCTTTTTCGCCTTCTGGATCGCGTCGTAAAGAGTCGGGTTGCCGGCGGGGTCGCCACCGCCGGTGCGTGCCGCGACCTCGATGTTCTTGACGAGCTTGGCGAAGAGCTTGCCGCGCTTGGCGTCGATCGCGGCCTTCTTGTGCTTGGTGGTTGCCCACTTGGAATGGCCCGACATGAGCGCCTCCTTCTAGGAATGGAACGTGAGAAGTCAATGTGTCCGCGCGCGCACCGGATGCGAAAACCTCGTACCGCCTGGGCAGAATTGTCGGCGAAACCGTGCAACGCTTTCCCTCCAGTCTAAACGTGACCGAAGCGAGCGCACGGCTACGGCACAGCGCTGCGGCGTCCCGGGCCTTCGGCGCGAAAGTTGACCATCTGCAGGAAGTGTTCGTGTACCGACAGATCGTCGGTGAGTTCGGGGTGGAAGGACGTGACGAGTGCGCCCCCCTGCTGGACCGCAACGGCCACCGGGGCGCCGGAATCATCGGCGACTTCGGCGAGAACCTTCGCGTCGGGGCCGACCTTCTCCACCCACGGGGCGCGGATGAACACCGCGTGGATGCGGTCTCCGCCGTCAAACGGGATGTCGGTTTCGAATGAGTCGACCTGGCGCCCGAACGCGTTTCGGCGCACGGTGATGTCGAGTGCAGAGAAGTTGAGGGCGTCGTCGCGGGTGTCGAGTACCTCGCCGGCGAGCAGGATCATGCCTGCGCAGGAGCCGTAGACCGGTAGCCCGCCGGCGAGTGCAGAGCGCAGTGGCGCTTCCAGCTCGTGTAGGCGGATGAGGTTGGACATCGCGGTCGACTCCCCGCCGGGGAACACGAGCCCGTCGATGCCCTCCAGATCCGACGGGCGGCGTACGCGCACCGTTTCGGCGCCGCATGCGTCGAGACTCGCGATGTGCTCGCGAAAATTGCCCTGAACGGCGAGAACGCCTATTCGGGCGGGAGAAACCTGGGGCATGAGTTCCTAATATTCAAGTCGCGGACCCCCGCGCGGCGGTTCAGCCGCCCGTGCGGGTGAGTCCTTCTTGGGTGACCGCGGCGACGACGTTTCCGTGCGCGTCGAAAATGCGCCCCTGGGTGAGCGAACGTCCATGCGACGCGGACGGCGAGGTCTGGTCGTACAGCAACCATTCGTCGGCGCGGAATGGGCGCTGGAACCACATCGCGTGGTCGAGCGAGGCTTCCTGAATTTCCACTCCCGGGTGCGGGACCCGGGCGGAACCGAGCAGGGTCATATCCGACATGTAGGCCAGGGCGCACACGTGATCGTTCGGATCGTCGGACAGCTCGCCGGTGTAGCGGAACCACACGCGCTGCTGGGCCGCGAGAACCGGGTACAGCTTCTGCTGGTCGGCGGGGATGAAGCGGATGTCCCACTCGGTCCACTCGTCGAAGAAGGCCTTGGGCTGGCCGCTGAACTCGAGGTCGCGGATGTTGGTCAGATCCTCGGGACCGACCACTTCGGGCATCTGGTCCTGGTGCTCGAGGCCCTCCTGACCGCCCACGTGGAACGAGGCGCTCATCGAAAAGATGACCTCGCCTTCTTGCAGAGCGGATACCCGCCGCGTGCTGAACGAACGGCCATCGCGCACACGGTCCACCGTGAACACGGTGGATTTTTTCGGGTCGCCCGCGCGCAGAAAGTATCCGTGAAGCGAATGCACCGAACGGTCGTCCTCGACCGTGCGCACCGCCGCGGTGAGCGTCTGGCACGCGATCTGTCCGCCGTAGGTGCGGATCAGCTGCGAATCCATCGGCTCGCCGCGGTAGAGGTCCCGGTCGATCCTCTCGATGTCGGTGACCTGAGAAAGTGAAGGCATTGCTGCGCTCTCCTCCGTCTACCAGCCGCGCTCGGCGAGGCGGTGCGGCTCGGGAAGATCGTCGACGTTGATGCCGACCATGGCCTCGCCGAGTCCACGCGAGACGCGGGCAAGCACGTCCGGATCGTCGTAGTTCGCGGTGGCCTCGACGATCGCCTTCGCGCGCTGTTCCGGATTCCCGGACTTGAAGATGCCCGAACCGACGAACACACCCTCGGCGCCGAGCTGCATCATCATCGCGGCATCCGCCGGCGTCGCGATACCACCGGCAGTGAAGAGCACGACGGGCAGCTTGCCCTCGCGCGCGACCTCGGCGACCAGCGGGTACGGCGCCTGGAGCTCCTTGGCGGCCACGTAGAGCTCGTCCTCGGGCAGCGAGGAGAGCTTGCGGATCTCGCCGCGAATCTGGCGCATGTGGGTGGTGGCGTTGGAGACGTCGCCCGTGCCGGCCTCGCCCTTGGAACGAATCATCGCCGCGCCCTCGGTGATACGGCGCAGCGCCTCGCCGAGATTGGTCGCACCGCACACGTAGGGCACGGTGAAGTCGAACTTGTCGATGTGGTTCGAGTAGTCGGCCGGGGTGAGAACCTCGGACTCGTCGATGTAGTCCACGCCCAGCGACTGCAGGATCTGCGCCTCGACGAAGTGGCCGATGCGGGC
>NZ_DYXM01000275.1 GCF_020742175.1 Dietzia timorensis | reverse complement strand
GATGATGGCTGAGTACACGCTTCCGGATCTTGATTACGATTACGGCGCTCTGGAGCCGGCTATTTCCGGTGAGATCATGGAGTTGCACCACTCCAAGCACCACGCGACCTACGTCAAGGGCGCCAACGACGCTCTCGCGCAGCTCGAGGAGGCCCGTGATGACGGGTCGATCTCGTCGAAGGCTCCGCTGCTGTCGAAGAACCTCGCGTTCCACCTCGGTGGGCACACGAACCACTCGATCTTCTGGAAGAACCTGTCCCCGAACGGTGGCGGCGAGCCGACCGGCGAGCTCGCCGAGGCGATCGGCCGTGACTTCGGTTCGTTCGAGAAGTTCAAGTCGCATTTCAACGCTGTCGCGCTCACGCTGCAGGGCTCGGGTTGGGCCGTGCTGGGCTACGACCACATCGGTGGCCGTCTGGTTGTTCAGCAGCTCACCGATCAGCAGGGCAACATCTCGGTGAACCTGACGCCGCTGCTCATGCTCGATATGTGGGAGCACGCGTTCTACCTGCAGTACAAGAACGTCAAGGCTGATTACGTCAACGCTGTGTGGGACGTATTCAACTGGGAGGACGTCGCCTCCCGTTACGCTGCGGCCAAGGCATAACCAGCCACACAGGCATAACCCCCTCTTGCCAGCCGGCCCTGACCGGCCGCCACCTGAGGAGTAGCGCGCGCCCTCCGGCACCACGAATGCCGGAGGGCGCAACTGTATTTATGGGACCACGCCCCTCGGGGCGACGGCCTCGGACCTCACTTTTCGTTTTCCCCGAAAGCCGCTCAGCACCGCATCGCTTGTTCTAGTCTGAGCCGAGGAAATCAGTTGATGCAGCGTCCAGTTCCGGCTGCGCGCGAAAACACGCACGCCCAGAACTCGTCGACGCGGCCACGAGGAACGGATTCGCCATGGCCCAGGGCTCACATCACTCGACAAGCAGCGTCGTCTCTCGCCGCACGGTTCTGCGTTCCGCGGCGATCGCCGGCGGCGCGGCAACGCTGGCGAGCATGCTCCCCGCCTATTCCGCCGCACAGACCTCTAATCTTCTCGTCGGCCGAGGGATCGGCGACATCACGGGCGAGCCGTTGGGCGCGGGCATGAACGGATACGCGGAGATGAGTCAGATGTCCACGGGCCTGCATCTGCGGCAGCGTGCCCGCGCGTTCATCTTCGCCGAGTCGGCGGATTCGCCGCGCATCGCCATGGTCACCTGCGAGATGGGGCTGATGTTCCAGTCGATCCAGCTCGAGGTGCTGCGTAGGCTGCGCGAACGCTTCGGCGACACCTACCACGAGGGCAACGTGCTGCTGTCGGCAACGCACACCCACGTCGCGCCGGGAGGCACCTCGGGGCACCCGATGGTGGACCTTTCGATGTTCGGGTTCCGTCCCGCGACATTCGAGGCGAACGTCGCCGGCATCGTCGACGCGATCGTCATGGCACATGAGGACTTGGCGCCCACCGAGATCGGGGTGAGCCATGCCGAGCTGACGAACGCCGGCGTCAACCGCTCCAAACAGGCATTCGACGCGAACCCTGCCGAGGATAAGGCCGCGTTCCCCACGGGCATCGACCCGCGCTCGCAGACGCTGCAGATGTATCGCGGCGGGGAGCTCGTGGGCGTGCTCAACTGGTTCGGCGAGCACGCCACGTCGATGTCGACCGACGCGACGCTCGTGTCGACAGACAACAAGGGCTACTCGGCATGGCATTGGGAGCGCGAGGTCGCGGGCCAGGACTATCTCTCCGGCGCCCCGCTGCCGCTCATCACCGCGTTTGCCCAGTCCAACGCCGGGGATATATCGCCGAACCTCAATCTGAGTCCGGGCAGCGGCCCCACGGACAACGAGTACGAGAACACGCGCATCATCGGCACCCGCGAGTACGACGCCGCGGCCGGGCAGATCGGCGCGATGGCTCCGCTCGGCGCCGGAATTGACGTGCGCCACGTCTGGGTCGACATCACCGCGGTCGAAGTACAACCGGAGTTCACAGGCGACGGCCGCACTCACCGCACCGCGATCGCCGCGCTCGGCGCAGCATTCGCTGCCGGTTCGCAAGAAGACGGCGGCGGTGGCGACGACCTACCGTTCAACGAGGGCGAAAGGGGTGGCAATCCGGCGGTCGCTCAGATTGGGGACGTCGTGATCCCGCAGTGGCTGCGCGACGCCCATGGCGCCAAGGACATCCTGCTACCGGCCGGGCTCGTGCCCAACGCGATCCAACGCGTCTTCCCGTTCCACCTCGTCCGCCTCGGCTCGCAATACATTTTCGGCGTCCCGTTCGAGATCACGGTCGTGTCCGGGCTCCGGCTGCGCAGGACCATCGGCAAGGCCCTCGGAGTCTCCCCCGAGCAGGTGCTCGTCCAGGGCTACACGAACGGCTACGGCCACTACGTGACCACGCCGGAGGAGTACGCGACGCAGAACTACGAGGGCGGCGCCACCGCGTTCGGCCCGTGGCAGCTGCCCGCCATCGCCCAGATCGGCGCGGGGCTCGCGAGGTCGATGCGCGAAGGCACGCCGAACGACCCGGGCACGTGGGAGCGCGACCTCACCGGCGTCATCCCCGCGTCTCCGTTCGGCAACCCCAGCGTGGACGTGCCCGCCCCGGGGAACGCGTTCGGCGACGTCATCGACCAGCCGCAGGAGGCATACCGTTCGGGCCAGCGCGTGCTCGCGCGCTTCGCCGGAGCCAACCCGAACACCGATCTGCGCCGCGGGTCGACCTACCTCGCCGTGGAGCGCGAGGCCCCGGGAGCCGGCGGCTGGACGCGGGTGCACGACGATGGCGACTGGTCGACGATGATCACCTTCGAAAACCTTGGCCCCTTCACCAACGCGCTTATCTCGTGGGACATCCCGCAGGGCACGCCGCCCGGCCGCTACCGCATCACCTACTCGGCCACCGGTCGCGGACTGGGCTCGACGTTCCCCATCAACGGCGCCACCCGCGAATTCCAAGTGGACTAGGCACCCGGACCGCGCCCGCGGACCGCGCCTCCAGGAAGTCGAATTCAGCGCAGGATCGGATTCATTTCACCGCCCGCTCGCGGGACATATTGCCGCTCGAAGGGTTCACTTCGCCCGCAACCGGCCGGTAGCTCGTATGATGTGCAATTAGAGCGCTTATCCGACTGGCCAGTCGGGTCGAAATAAATTCTCGGACCGAAGGATCTTTAGACATGGACACCCTGACCAGCAAACTCACCTCGCTCCGCAAGAATCGGTCGGTTCGCCGAGCCGAGGAGAAGGCGCTTCGCCGGAAGGCGACTATCGAGGCCAAGGCTCAGGTCAAGGCGCAGAAGGCCGCGGAGAAGATCCGCGACAAGGCCGATTCGAAGAACGTCAAGAAGCTGAAGAAGCGCGCGGAGAAGGCCACCAAGCGCACGACGAAGAAGGCGAAGAAGACCGCCGCCTCTCTCGAGCAGGGCCACCAGGAGCGTCGCCGCGGCGCCGCGGAGCTGAAGATCCGGGAGAACAAGTCCGAGGACAAGGCACGCCGCAAGCAGTTGGCGAAGGAAGCCAAGCTTCAGTCCAAGGCCGACAAGGCCGCGGCCAAGGACGCGAAGGTCGGCCGCGCCCACGAGAAGAAGATGGCCGAGCTCGAGCTCGCGAAGGTCAAGCAGGGCCACCTCAACAAGGATTCTGCCAAGCGTTACGTCGGCTTCGCACAGATCGTGCTGCCGGTCCTCGCACCCCTCGCGTTCAAGGGCATCACTTCCGCGCAGGGCTCGACCGCGCCGTTGGCCGCCAACCCCGCCACCGCGCTGGAGAACCGCATCTCCGCGCTGCGCGAGTCTCTGTCCAAGCTCAACGCCAACCGCGGCAGCGAGCCGGAGATCGCGCGATTCTCCGAGCGCACCGAGGTTCGCCTCAATGACATGAACACCGCGCTCGAGACCGCGGAGTCGATTCCGACGGCGGAGCGTCGCAACGTGCACAAGTCGATTTCCGGCGAGCTCGACCGCGTCAATCGCGACGTTCTCGCCCGCCTCGGAGTGAAGAGCTAGGCCCTCTTCAACACCTCCGACGCACCGCGCGGCGTGGCCCCCTTGTGGGCCCGTCGCGCGACGTCATTTTCGACCTTTGCCGCGGCAGGCAGCCATAATTGCGGCATGCGCATTTCTTCCGTTCGCTCCGCGTCCTCAGCTCGCCCCTCCGCCGCTGCCTCGGGCTCGGCCGGTATCCGGCGCCGGATCGCCGCCCGCGGCATGGCC
>NZ_DYXM01000274.1 GCF_020742175.1 Dietzia timorensis | reverse complement strand
GCCAGCTCGTCGATGAACTGCGAGGCGGCGAGATCTTCGCCGTTGTCGACGGCGGTGAACAGGATGTTCTCGCGTGCCCGCGACGCGGCGAGCACCACGAGCTTGCGTTCGTCGGCAGCGGACGCCGCCATCCCTGCGGCCTCGCGCTGGGTGTCGTCCAGGTCCTTCATATGCGGGCGGTCGAGAAGATCGACGAGGAGCTCCAGCTCGAACAGCCCGAACCGCCGCCTGGGCGACGGCCACACTCCCTCCTGGACGCCGGCGACGACGACTACATCGAACTCCGCTGCAACGGCGTTGTGGGCGCTGAGAAGATTCACGGCCTTCCGGCTCGGTCTGCGCCCCGCGCGTCGCGGCGCCGGCAGTTCCTGTTCGCGCATCATCTCCACGAACTGGCGCAAAGAGCCGCGCGGCATCTGCTCGACGAAGTCCGCGGCATGATCGAACAGACCCATGACCGCGTCGGCGGAGCGGTCTGCGGCACGTCCGGCCACTCCCCCTGCGCCGGTGACCGCACGCAGCGAATACGCCTTGTTGCTCGAGTGCCACAGATTCCACAGCACCATCTCCACCGAATCCCCGGCTGCGATGGATGCGGCGACGACGGCGCGGAGCGCGCGGATGCGTTCGACCGGCGTCGACAGGCGCCCGTAGGCGTCCTCGCCGAGGATCGCGGCTGGTTCGTCTTCGCCCAGGAGGAGGTCTCGCACCGCCGTCATCGAGCGTTGAGGGGTGCCGCCCGCCGTTGCGAGCCGGCGCAGTGTGCGGCGCAGGTCGCGGAAATCGGCGGGGTCGGCCTTGCCGAGTGGGCCCATGAGCAGGGTGCGGGTGTCCTGCTCGTCCGGGGTGCGGAGAACGGATTCGATCACGTCGAGCAGCGCGCGAACCATCGGATCCTCTGCGGGCGGGACTTCCGCGCCCGCATCGACGATGGGGATGCCGACGGAATCGCATTGGCGCTGGAGCAGCTCGGCGCCGTCGCCAACGGTGCGGAAGACGACTGCCATCCGGTCCCACGGCACCTCGTGCACGTGGTGCATGCGCAGCAGGTAGTCCGCGACGACGGCCGATTCCTCGGACGCGGAGCGCTCGGTGCGGAAGGACACCGCCGGCACCTCGTGCGGGTTGGAAGGCACGCCGGTCTCGGGGACGATCCGGCGCCATCGTGCGGCGCCCGGGAGACGCTGGGCGAGGATGCCCGCCGCACCGGCTGCGGCCGGGCCGCGGTGCACCTGGGTGAGCTCGATTTCCCGGGCGTCCTGCTCGGCGAGCTTCTCGGCGAACTCGTCACTCGCCCCACGGAACCGGAAGACCGCCTCGTCCCCGCTGTGTGCGGCGATGACCGAAGCGCCCGAGCGGGCGATCGTGGCGATGAGCTCGCCAGCCATGGGATCGATGAGCTGGCTATCGTCGACAACGACGAGATCAATGGCATTGGCGCCGGTGAGTAGATCGGGGTCCGCGAGCAGCTCGTCGATTGCCCGGCCGACGAGTTGTGCTGCGTTGAGCGAGGTGGGGAACGAATCCTCGGAGGCGGACGGGGCCGTACGCAGCTCCATTTCCTGCTCGTGGCGTGCCGCGAAATGCGCCGCCGACTCCCACAACGGCCTGCGGTGTTCGGCACCCAGCTCGGCAAGCTCGTCGGGGGCGACATTTCGTTCGGTCAGCCGCAGAACGACGTCGCGCAGCTCGCGCGCGAATCCGCGTGTGGCCAGGGCGGGACGCACCTGCTCCGGCCACTGCTGTCCACCATCCTCGGAGTAGCCGAGGAGGGCCTGACGGAAAATGGCATCGTGCTCCGCGCCGGTGAGTAGGCGCGGGGCCGGCGCGCCCGCGTGGGAGGCGGCCATCGCCACGATTGCGAAGGCGAGCGAATGGACCGTGCGAACTTGCGGCTCGACGCTCGCCGCGGGGGCTCCCTCCGGGACGTTCGCGGCTATGGCGGAGGCGATGAAACGTCGCAGCTGATCCACCGAACGCGCCGAGCTTCCCAGCACCGCGATGCGGCCGCCCCAGATGCCGCCGACGATGGCTTCGGACACCGCCGCCGAAAGGAGCATGGACTTACCGGTCCCCGGGCCGCCGCGAACGAGCCACCGGTTCTCCCTGGCGGGGCGCTGCGAGAGGGTGCGCGCCGCCTCGAGCAGCGCTGCCGCACCGGCGTCCTGAGCCCACCCTTCGGGCGACAAGCCCGCGGAGCGCACCGGTTCGGCCCTGGTCCACCGGATGCGTGGGCCGGGGCGGAGCTCGCGCGCGGATCCGTCGTTCGCCGTCATGGGTACAAACTTATTGCACCGCTCCGACAAAATGCTCGCCCCGCCCGGAATGTGGCGGGAAGGGATGACGGTGTGGCGTCAGGAGCGCGCGGGTTCGGCCGGCTCGAGCTCGTCCTCGAGCATCCGCGGCTGGCAGGCGATCCACGCCGAGGTGCACAGCACAACAAGCGCGACCACGAGGAATACCAGCGGCAGCGTGAGCGATCCGCCGAGGTCCCACAGCCATCCGAACAGCAGCGGCCCGAGGCTCGCGAGGATATAGCCGACGCCCTGCGCGAAGCCCGACAGCGCCGCCGAGCCCGCCGAGGTGCGAGTGCGCAGGTTGATCAAGGTGAGCAGGAGCGGGAAGGTGAGCGGACCGGCGCCGAGCAGCGCGACGAGCAGCCACGGTGCGGCGGTCGGGAACCACAGCAGCCCGGCGAACGAGACGAGGTACACCACCGTCGCGAGCGCGAACATCGAGAACGGATTCTCAAGTCGGCCCGCCACGATCGGCATGGCGATCGCGAAGACCAGGCCGATCGCGGAGAACAGCGCCAGCGCGGTGCCGCCGGCGGACTGGCTCAGCCCGATCTCCTCCTCGACGATCCGCGGCAGCCAGGTGAAGAACGAGTAGGTGAGCAGCGAGTTCGTGCCGAACGCCACCGCCATCGCGATCCCGAGTCGAGACCTCCACGCCTGTAGAGGCTTGTCCCTCTTTGCGCTGCCCCCGTACGCCTGGGCGTTATCGCTGGATGACGTCGGGGTTGCCGATTTTCTGGCGGCCGCGAGTTCGGCGATCCACGGCCCCATGGCGACGAGACCGAGCAGCGCCCAGCTGCCCAGGGACAGGCGCCAGCCGAGCGCGTTCGCCATGGGCACGGTGATGAGCGCCGGGATGATCGTGCCGAGCTGGAGGCCTGTGGTGTAGACCATGCTCATCGACGACACCTTGTTCGCGAAGTACTTCTTCACCAACGGCGGGCAGACGATGTTGCCGAAGCCCGCGCCGAGGAGGGCGATGGCCGAGGCGATCGTGAGGACCGTTGCGTTCGGGGCGACGGCGCGCAGAGCCGAACCGAGTGTCACCATGAGCATCGCGGTGACGGCGACCTTCTCGAGTCCGATGCGTGCGACGAGGCGGATCGCGGCGAAACCGGCCAGGCCGAACATCAGGGTCGGAATCATCCCGAGCACGCTCATGCCCGTCGTGCCCAGACCGAGGTCTTCGTCGATCGGCGTGAAC
This sequence comes from Dietzia timorensis, assembly GCF_020742175.1. Classification (GTDB taxonomy): domain Bacteria; phylum Actinomycetota; class Actinomycetes; order Mycobacteriales; family Mycobacteriaceae; genus Dietzia; species Dietzia timorensis_A. The sequence goes on along the minus strand of NZ_DYXM01000274.1, from coordinate 19,050 downwards.
AACGGACTTACCGCGGTGACGGCGGGGCGCAGGTTGAGCGAGACCAGGACGACACCGAGGAACGCGACGAGCCCGCCGGCTCCGAACAGCACGACCTTGCTCTTGCCCGCGGCGGACTCTGGCCTAGAAGTACTCAAGTAACACTCGCCTTTCGCCCCGCGCCGAAAGGCGGGTCCTAGAGATTGTGCGCAGCCCTGGCGAAGCGGTCGACGATCTCCGTGGCCGACCGAAGTCCTGCGAACGCGGACTGGCTCGAGTCCGGGTGGAGCGCATGCACGCTGAGCCGATACGCCATGGCGCACACGACGTTCTTCGACCAGCCTGGAACGAGGGCCCAACGCCACAGGAGATCCTCTCCCGCTGCCTTTGCGGAGAGCAAGTCTACGGCTGCGATCGCCTGCCCGCGAATGGGGTCTGCCGGCGCGGTCACGACGTCCACTAGAAGCGGCCCGTCCTCGTTGAAGCGGAGGGAATGGGCGAGGTCGATGTGTGCGACGGGAGCGTCCACCGCGCGGGAAGGAGACGGCCGGCGGGCAGATTCGGCACGTCCGGCGTCATCGATCGAATCGCGCAGGCGGGCCATGCCCGTGGCCGCGATGAGGGCCTCGGCGCGGTGTCCCTCGAACCGTTCGCCGCCCTGCTCCATGTGATATTGCAGGCCCGAGTCGAGGTCACGGGAAGGTTCACCGGACCACGCGGCCTCCATGGCGTGGTCGAACACGGCGGCAGGGCGCCACAAGGCGTCGCTGGAGCGGCGGCGCGGGAGGATGACCCCGGCGAGGGCACGCCCGAGGTAATCGCCGAGCGCGATGATCTCGTCCGGGCGCGAGCGGAGCTCGCCGCGGGCGTAGCGGTCGGCACGCCAGCCACCAACGACATATCGGCCATCCGTGCCGCGCATCGCGCGCGCCACCCCCACCCCGTCGAGCGTGAGCTTTTCGCGGGCGCGGGCGGACAGGGTCGCGACCGTGGCGTCGGCCACGCGCGAACAGACGACGTCGCCGACCCGCCACCGGGCGGCGGTGCCGGGCTCCGGCACGAAGTCGCCTTCGGGCACGCCGAAGACCCTGCGGATCTGTTCGGGCACTGGCTGCGGGCTCATCGTCGTCGCTTTCTGCGTCGGGTGTGGAGAAAACCTACAGACGAATTTATACCTGCTGCTCTGCCAGGTCGCCGTCGCCTCGCCGCATTTGCGGGGCAATAGCTGCGGCGGGGGCGATCAATAGCGCGGCAGCGTGGTGTCGATTTCCTCCGACCACGCGTCGATGCCTCCGGCCATGGATTCCACCCGCGAGGCGTCCGCACCGCGGTCGAGCATCTGTTTCGCCGCCCTGGCAGAGCGCGCGCCAGCCTTGCAGTAGACCACGACGACGTCGTCCCCCGCACCGAGCACCCTCGACAGCGGGCTCGTCGGATCGTCGAGCGCCGCGCCCAGCTCTCCGAGCGGCACCCAGATCGACGGCTCGATGGCGGCGACCGCGCGCTCGCCGGCCTCGCGCACGTCGAGCAGAACCGTCCCCGGCGAACCGAGCCTGCGCGAGACGTCGGCGACCGCGACCTCCGTGACCTCGGGTTCTGCGTCAACGGCGGCGCCCGCGAGCGGTATATCGCAGGACGTCGCGCCCTCGGCGGAGGCGAGCGTGGTCGCCCTCCCTCTGCTCGGATCCGCGGTGACGCGGAGGCTGCGCTGCGTGGTCGCGAGCGAGTCGATGAGCACGAGGCGCCCGAGCACCGGCTCGGCGACCCCGGTGATGAGCCACAGCGCCTGCATAGCCATGAGCGAGCCGACCTGCCCAGTGAGTGCGCCGAGAATCCCGGCCTCGCCGCAGGACGGCACGGTGCCCGGCGCGGGCGGCTGCGGGTAGACATCTCGGAGGCCGACGGATTCGTAGCCGGCGGGAGGCGCGGACCAGAACACCGAGACCTGCGCGCGGTAGCGGTCCAGGGTGCCCCACACGAGCGGGGTCCCCTCGATCTCGCAGGCATCGGCGACAAGGTACCGGGTGGCGAAGTTGTCCGAGCCGTCGACGACCACATCGCACGCGGCAACGTATTCGCGCACATTGCTCGGATCGAGGCGCTCCACCCTGGCGTCGACCTCGACGAGATCGGTTAGATCGGCGAGGCGCCGCGCCGCCGATTCTGCCTTCGGCACCCCGAGACTCGAGGACCCGTGGATGACCTGGCGGTGCAGGTTGGAGACCTCCACCACGTCGTCATCCACGACGGTGAGGTGCCCGACGCCCGCCGCGGCGAGATAGGAAAGAAGCGGCGAGCCGAGGCCTCCCGCACCGACGACGAGAACACGGGCCGCGCGCACGCGCCGCTGTGCCTCGGGGCCGAAATCCCGAAGGATCAGGTGCCGCGCGTAGCGCTCGCGCTCGGCCAGGGTCAGTTCGGGACCCGGTTCGACGAGCGGCGGAAATGCCGTAGCCATTACACCTCCGGGAACGGCCAGGCGTTCGGACGGCAGGTGACGTCGTCGTCGGGCGCGTAGCCGCCCGGGTCGAGCGAGTGAAGATCGGAGTTCTTCAGGCTGAGTGTCTGCTGCATCATGATCGGCGCGAGCCTGCCTTCGCCCGGGCACGGATCGTGCTGCGGGTGGCCGACGGCGTGTCCGACCTCGTGATTGATCTGGTACTGCCGGTACAGCCCGATATCACCTTCGAATGACGTCGCACCCCGCACCCACCTGGCGAGGTTGAGGTACACGCGCTCGGTGTCCGGGTTGTAGCAGGAGGTCTCTAGCTCGATATCGAAGCCGCAGGCCTCGCGCACGGTCTCGGGAGTGGACAGCGAGATGCGGAATTTGGGCTTGGCGTCGCCGTCGACGCGCTGGAACTTGACCTTGCCGTCCGCGGTCCAGCTCTTCGGGTTGTAGAGCGTCGCCTCGATCATCTGGGCGATCGCGTCGTCCCCACCGAAATCGCCGGTGTCGATGCCGTCCTCGATTTCGATGGTGAAATCGTTGAGTTCACCCGAGTCCCGCCCGATCACGTCGGAGGTTCCGGGCACGACGTAGAAAGAGCCTGCCCCGGCCTCGAGCACGGGCCCTCCCGGCGGGAGCTGGCCCATCTCGGGGACCTCGCGTCCCGGATCGTCATCCGCCCCGGGGATCGGCCCCGGGTTGGCGTTCTCGATCTCGCCGCTGCTGCCGGTTTCGGCGACCGAAGGGCTGCGCACCGCGTCGGCGATCACTGCGACCGTGATGATGATGAGCACGGGGATCGCGTACGCGCGCCATCCCCAGTTATTGACGAAACGGCGAAGAGCGCCACCCTTACCGGACGTGCCGCCACCGCGGGCGGAGGTCGCCGCGGACTGCACGCGCTTCTCCGGATCCCACGATGCGCACAGCGGGCCATCTCCCCTGCGCGCCTCTCGCGGCAGCCTCTGGCTGTGCGGTGTCGTGCCACCGGCATGGCGGTTCGCCATCGACCACGTTCCTTTCCGCGCGCAGGGCCCAGTCTCGTCGAATTCCTACCCAGGGTACTAGGCCCGGTGCGCGGCCACGGTTAGCGCGACCCGAATCCGACAGATCGGGGCTTATCGGTTCCGAAATCGAGGTAGGCAATCGCGGAGGGATTAATGAGCAGAGTCCGGCCGTCTTCCTTCTCGAACTCCATGAACTGTGCGGGCGATTCCGCGGTCTCGGCAACCTTCGCGCGCACGTCCTTCTCCTCCAGCTCGGTCTTGACCTTGAGCTCGCGGCCACTTTCCTTGAGTCCGATGGTGAGCAACATGTCCTTAATTCCTTTCGTTCAACCTATTCGGGCACTGCCCCCGGCACGCCGCAAAGTCGTCGATGACGCCGCACGGCCGACCACGGCAGGACCCTTCTACTATTTTCTACCCGCTTCGCCGGGTGCGAGGCGGCCCGGCGAGGCGCCTGGGGGCGCAGCTTAGGCGTTAGGATTGACACACATAAAACCTATTGACGTCGATACACAGTACAAGCCCGGGCGCACGGTGCGCCCCGCGGCGAAAGGACACGTTTGAATACGACCCCCGCTTCCGCCGACCCAGCCGGGTCTTCGTTCTCCGACCTCGGTGTCAGCCCGGAGATCTGCGCGGCCCTCGAGCGCCGCGGCATCACCTCCCCCTTCGCGATTCAGGAGCTCACCCTCCCCATCGCCCTCGACGGACGCGACATCATCGGCCAGGCCCGCACCGGCATGGGAAAGACCTATGGCTTCGGCGTGCCGCTGCTCAACCGCATCGCCGCCGGCGAGGTGAAGAAACTCGACGGCACACCGCGCGCGCTGGTCGTCGTCCCCACGCGTGAGCTGTGCATGCAGGTCACCTCCGATCTCAAGCTCGCGGCCGAGGACCTGCAGGTTCCCAAGACGCCCCGTTCGCGCACGTCGAAGCGCCCGCTCGTGGTCGAGGCGATCTACGGCGGCACCTCGTACGACGGGCAGAAGGACGCCCTCGCCTCGGGCGTCGATGTGGTCGTCGGCACTCCCGGCCGTCTTCTCGACCTCGCCAACCAGAAGGTCCTCAACCTCTCGTCCGCGGAGATCCTCGTGCTCGACGAGGCCGATCAGATGCTCGACCTCGGCTTCCTGCCGGACGTCGAGTCGATCTTGCGGCTGGTGCCCGAGCGCCGCCAGACGATGCTGTTCTCGGCGACCATGCCGCAGGAGATCCTCACGCTCTCCCGCCGCTTCTTGTCCAAGCCGATGCACGTGCGGGCGGAGTCCGCGTCGAGCACCCCGACCCACGAGATCGTCCGTCAGTTCGTCTACCGGGCACACAACCTCGACAAGGTCGAGCTGATCTCCCGCATCCTCCAGGCCAACGGTCGCGGCGCGACGATGATCTTCACGCGGACCAAGCGCAGCGCGCACAACGTGTCCGAGGACCTCAAGGAGCGCGGCTTCAAGGCGACGGCGATCCACGGCGATCTCGGCCAGCAGGCACGCGAGCGCGCGCTCGACCGTTTCCGCACCGGCAAGGCCGACGTCATCGTCGCGACGGATGTCGCCGCGCGCGGCATCGATATCGACGACGTCACGCACGTCATCAATTACCAGTGCCCGGACGACGAGAAGACCTACATCCACCGCATCGGCCGCACGGGCCGCGCCGGGCGCGACGGCATCGCCATCACGCTTGTGGACTGGGACGACCTGTTCAAGTGGAACCACATCAACAAGGCGCTCGAGCTGGGCAAACCGGAACCCGCGGAAACCTATTCCAGCTCCCCGCACCTGTATTCGGATCTCGATATCCCCGAGGGGATCACCGGTCGCGTCGCACCGCCGTCAACCGATAAGGCCGATGACGGCGGACGTGGCGGTTCCTCTCGCGGGCGCTCCTCGCGCGGTGGCGGCAACAGCCGCCGCCGGTCCGGTTCCTCCTCGGGGTCCGCTCCCGCGTCCGAGGAGGACGCGTCCGGCAGCTCGGGCGGGGAATCCTCCGGCCGGCGCCGTCGCCGCCGCACCCGGGGCAACCCGCACTCCTCCGGCGATTCCTCGAATTCCTAGGACCCGCGCCCAGTACAGGCAGGCCCGATCGCAGCGTCGGCGTCGGCCGCCGACCTGCATAACACCCGCCAAGGACCCACTTCGTGCCCAGCAATCGACTCCCCGGACAGGCATCTTCCGATGGCCCCGCGCCTGAGGGCGCCGACCCGGATAACGCCGACCTGCGCCCCTCAGGCGGCTCGCGCCCTCGCTTCGGCGTGCCGGGGCTGTTCGGTGTGCCCTCCGAACGGGCACGGACGGCCGACTTTCTCGCGGTCGGTGCCATCGTGGTTGTCGTGGTGTGTGTGGCGGCGATCGCGCTTCTCACCGGATCGGCGCGCACGGCCGAGCACCACGAGGCCGCGGAAACGCAGCCCGACTACGAGCCGTCGAACACCATGCCGACCTCGCTGCGCGAGGAGTGGGATGCTCCGAACGACACCGTGGGCGCCCCTTTGGTGTCGTCGTCGAATGTCTTCACGACGAGCGAGAACGCCATCACGGCGTGGGAGGCCGGCATCAAGTCGGAGGAGTGGTCTTACTCGCGTGACACCCCACTGTGCGAGGCGACCTATTTCGATTCCCGCATCGTCACCGTGTTCCGGGGACCGGCCGGGTGTAGCGATGCCACAGCCTTCCGCGCGTCCGATGGAAAGTACGACGGGATCCGTCAGAGCGCGTTCTCCGAGGATATGACCGCCTGGACGAGCTGGTCCCACATGCTCGTTCTCGGCCCCGACCGGCTTGAGCTGTGGCGCGACGACCTTGTCCGCACGGTCGAATATGGTCACGTTCCCGCTCCGCAGGAAGCCGGGCAGCAGCCCCGGAGCGGCTGCTCGTTTCAGTCGGCGAATCTTAACTCGGAGAATTTCGCCGTCGCCGAGCGTTGCCCCGATGAAGACACGGTACGGATCACGGTGTCGAGAGCGGTCCCCGAGGACAGCCGTGTCCCCGAAGAGGTGTCCTCGACGCTCACCGACCTTGATCAGTTCCATTTCATCGGGCTGACGGAATCCAACGACTCCGTGGGCCTCGCCCTCCGCGGCGGCGAATGGATGCTCGTCCGCGTCGACTCGAGTGGATCAGCAACCTCTCTGGGTACTCTCGATCGAGAGCCCGCCCTCAAGCCTTCGCCGGAGAGCGTGTCCCAGGATCCCGCGCAGTTCCGCTGGTTCGACGGCGAGACGACGCACGCCTTCGATGCCCGCTCCGGGAACATGCAGTGGACCATGCAGGGTGCCACGGGGCCCGGGCACGGATTCGGATTCACCCCTGCGAAACAGGACGAGCGCTTCACACCGAAGCAGGCGATCGTCCCCTCGGGCGATGCGCTCAACTACGTCGATATCGACACCGGCGAGGTGGAGAGGTCGTTCGAGTTGGACCTCGCCTCGCAGCGGGCCGAACCGGTAGGCCTCGCCCAGATCGGCAACATCCTTTATGTCCAGAAGGACGGACTGCTCACGGCCTATCAGATGACCGATTCGACCAGCTAGGCCGCGTACCATTCCAGCGACTCGCGGCGAAACAGACACACGAGAACGACGATCGCGGAGGCTCCGACAATGACGCCGACCGCCCATTGCTCCGAGCCGACACCGAGGTAATACGCGACGGGCAGCAGTACCAGCTGGGCGATGATGATGAGGCCACGCCCCCACCGCTTGTTGCGTAACAGACCGACAGCGGCGGCGGTTAACGCTCCGCCCATAATGACGAACCAGATGGCCGTTCCGTAACCGCTGATCTGGACAGTTTCTTCGCGGTACCCGAGCAGCGCATGCACGACGAGATAAATGGCGAACCCGAGCAAGACAAGGCCCTGCACAGTAGCGATGCCCCCGGCAATGCGCACGCCAGGCGGCACGAAGTCACGCGGGTACGGAACCGGCTCGGAATTGTTAGTCACCACTCAAGGCTATGACACCCGCAGACACCAAAGCACGGCTGCCCGCCTCTCGCACACGAACAGCCGAACATCAATGCATTAACGGTTAGTGCTGCCTAACTTAAAGAAGGGGCTGTTTGTAGACATTTCCCTGCCGAGGGCTCCCCATTTCCGATAAGGAATTGGGGGCTTGCCGAAAAACGGCTGGCACTACGCCTCTTCGAGAGTCGAACGAGACACCTGAGGGAGAAAAAGCAAGTTGACCTCGCTACCTGCGGCAAGTGAGTGTCGCAACCAACAGCGCCGCACAGCACCACCCTCGAAGCCAGGCAAGCGCGTTCGCCCGATTTGACAACGCCGACTTCGTCATTTTCTTGAGTGAAGTACGCCACTTCGGAGCGAAAATCTATTGACATCAATTCAGAACGTGGCACGATATCCCGTAACAGCGCAGTAACGCAGAGTTTGCCCAGCCTTCACCAAGGCTTCCGAAACTGCCTCGCAGGATTAGGACGCGCCAGCCCCTACAGCGATGTAGGGCCGCACGCATAGCGGAGATCGCACAAGTCACGCCGAGAGAAAAACGAGTATTACGTCTGCTCGCACGCCTTCTTAAGAAGGTATCTCCCCCGCGCCTTCGGTCACGCAGCACGCTCCTGTGTACGTCTCAACGCCGGGTCCATCATCCGCACAGAAAATGGTGGCGCATGAGCGCCCCGTATTCTGCTGCGCCGATGCGTCGGCATCTGGCTTGGGAAGCTGCGAAGACAAAAGCACGAGCAATGAATTCAGTTTCACTTCAAGGAGAGTCTAATGGATTGGCGCCACAAGGCCATCTGCCGCGATGAGGATCCCGAACTGTTCTTCCCGGTCGGTAACTCCGGCCCCGCTCTCGCCCAGGTCGGCGAGGCGAAGAAGGTTTGCAACCGCTGCCCCGTAGCATCCGACTGCCTCGCCTGGGCCCTCGAGTCCGGCCAGGACGCCGGCGTCTGGGGTGGCATGAGCGAGGACGAGCGCCGCGCGCTCAAGCGCCGCCGCACCCGCGCCCGCGCCGCAGTCTAACGACCCCGCGGCCGGTAGTTACCGGCCCGCCTGCATAGCTCAACGAAGTGCGAGGTTTCGTGTCCACCACGGAGCCTCGCACTTCGCTTCGTATCGGGACTCAATTGGCTATTCGATCTCCACGAGGAGATCGCCGGCCTGAACCACGTCCCCCACCTTGACCGGGACCCCCGTGACCTTCCCGCCGGTCTCGGTGAGAACGGGAATCTCCATCTTCATCGATTCGAGCAGAATAACCGCCTGTCCGGGCTCTACCGTGTCCCCCACGGCCACCTGGACCTGCAGAATGCTCGCCACCATTTCGGCAGATACCTTCTCGGCCATGGATTGCTCCTCACCGCCACATCGGGCGCGCTCACTAAATCAACAGCGTGTGTTATCTAGCAACCATGAAATCACAGATCCGCCCGCAGGCGGGCATTCGGCCCTTCCCCTCCACTTGTTTCGCTACCCCTCGCCGTACCGCCTACCGGGAAACACCGGGCGCACCGGAGGGACGAGATGCAGCCGATTTACCGTCACTGCTGTTCTACGTGCGATAATCGAGACCTTGTTCTTTGTTCGCGAACGGAAAGGAGTCACCATGGGCAAGCGTGGTCGTAAGAAGAAGGCTCGCCGCAAGTCCAATGCCAATCACGGCAAGCGGCCTAACTCCTAACGGAGCCTAGAGAAAACGGCGCCCGCCGATCACCATCTTCAGTGGTGACGGCGGGCGCCGCTCATTTCGCAACTATCTGACCGTCAATCGTTGCTGTGCCAGGTACTACGGGACTGCTGGTGCATGATCCGGGTTCCATTGGCGTCCTGCTCGATCACGGTGCGAGACGAATAACACGTTTCCTGGAACCATCGGTCGACCTTTTGCCGCAAATGCTCTGGAGCCCTCTCGTTGCACGAGCGCGACAACATCTTCTTGAAAAGCTCGTCGGCTGCGACGGTATCGGCGCAATCGGGGCAACAATTCTCCAGTTTGTGGCGAATCTCCCGGCACTCCTCTTGCGTGCCCGGCTCGGCCTCCAGACGGAGCAGTTCGCGCCGAAGTGCATCACAATGGCCTTCTGAGTCGTGCGCTCCCATCGTCCTACGCCTCCTCTCTCGCGAAACCGCGATCGACGGCGACGTCGTGGAGGGACTCGCGCAATTGCTTGCGCCCACGGTGTAGGCGACTCATCACGGTGCCCAGCGGGGTGTCCATGATGTCGGCGATCTCCTTGTAGGGCAGTCCTTCGACATCGGCGTAGTACACCGCCATGCGGAACTCCTCGGGAAGCTCGGCCAGCGCGGTCTTGATCTCGTCGTCCGGCAACCTGTCCATGGCCTCCACCTCGGCCGATCGCAGTCCCGTGGAGCTGTGTTCGGCCGCGGCCGCGTACTCCCAGTCGCTGATCTCCTCGGTCGGGTATTGCGCAGGTTGGCGCTGACGCTTGCGGTAATGATTGATGTAGGCGTTCGTGAGGATGCGGTGCATCCAGGCCCGGAAGTTCGTCCCGCGTTTGAACGTGTGGAATGCGCTGAAGGCCTTCGCGTAGGCCTCCTGGACCAGATCCTCGGCATCGGCCGGGTTGCGCGTCATCCGAAGCGCAGCGCCATAGAGCTGGTCAAGCAGAGGCATGGCGAGTTCTTGGAACTCGTCTGCCTTCTCAGCGGTTGTCGGGGACTTCTCGTCCGTCACCCGGGCTCCTTTCGCAGACCGTGCGTACGAGTCTAGACGCACGACCGCACCGACTGGAGCACGCATGTCGCCTGAAGCTCTGGGCGACTCGAGTACGCTGTTCACCGGCAATCTCCCTCCCGCAGAACGCTTTGGTTCTGCTCGTTCCAACGCCAAACCGGGGAATCGTATTCCCGCTCTCGTGACCACTTCGCTCCCGGACCGGCGGAACGGGATCCCCGCCCCGCGCGAGTAGTCTCGGCACCCATGGGCAAGAAGTCGAAGGCCGCCGCGACGCCGGCACTACGGGTCCTCTCCGAGGCAGGAGCCTGGCACACCACACACACCTATGAATCCACCGGCACCGATTTCGGTGCCGAAGCCGCGGAGATCATGTCCGAACGCGCGGGGGCGCCGGCGGAGCGAATCTTCAAGACGCTTGTCGTCTCGCTGTCGGGGTCGGACGCCCCGAACGCTCTCGGTGTCGCAATGGTGCCCGTCGACGCGCACCTCGACCTCAAGGCCGTGGCCGCGGCATTCGGCGCGTCCAAGGCGGCGATGGCCGATAAGGAAGAGGCACAGCGGGTCACCGGATACGTACTCGGCGGCGTCTCTCCGCTCGGACAGAAGAAGAACCTGCCCACCGTGATCGACGAGGCTGCGGAACTGGCACGGCTTTCTGAAGAGACGATCTTCTTTTCCGGCGGCAAGCGCGGGCTCGAGATCGAGATGGTCCCCGCAGACCTCATCGCGCTCACCGGTGCCACGATCGCCGGGATCTCCGCACCCTAGCCGGCGTCGAACCACTCGGGGTTTGGCACGGGCTCGAGAAGCTCGGGACCGTCGTTTCGGACGTTCGAGACCGCCCGCGAGACCGGACGGATCTCGATGGTCTCAGCCCACGCCGTCAGCTCGTCGTCGTCGACGAGGTCGAGCGGGTCTGTGATGACCTCGGGATCGAGCCACGCGTCGAGCTTTTCCGGCGGCACGACGAGCGGCATGCGGTGGTGGACCGCGCGCAGCGGTCCGAGCGCCTCGGTGGTGAGGATCGTGCACGAGTACATGACCTGCTCGACCGCCTGATCTTCGTCGCCGGATTCTGCGTGGGCGAAGAGGTCGGGAGTGGTGTCGTCATCGGCGGCGGGCATGGTCCACCGCTCCCACAGGGCCGCCATGTGCAGCCCCGAATCGCCGGGAAGTGACATGAAGAACGGCTGCTTCGGCCCCTTCTTCCCGCCCTCGTGCTGGGCGGGGGCGGGCACCCATTCGTACCAACCATCCATCGGCACCACGGCATGACGGCGGCGCACGGCGGAGCGGAAGGACGGCTTCGTCGCGGCGGTCTCCGACCTGGCGTTGAAGAGGTTCGGCAGGTCGCCCGGGTCCTTGGTCCACGACGGGACGAGCCCCCAGCGCATCGCGAGGAGTTCCCGGTTCTCGGCGCCGGCGGTGAGCACAGGGATTGTGGTGGTCGGCGCGATATTGAAGCGCGGCGCGCGCGGCCCCTCCGCGGGCACATTACCGGCCGCCGGACTCGATGCCAGGTCGAGTGCGTCGAGGTCCACAGCGAGTTGCGCCGGGTCAGATTGCAAGGAATATCGCCCACACATGAGTTCAATCGTGCCACGACTTTCGCAGAATTGGGCAGGTGGAGGCGGGCATTCAACCGCACCGGGGCCGCGATGGGCGACAATGGAAGGCATGAACAACGCCCCCACCGATTCTTCGGCTCACTGGAGCGCGCCGACCGCCCGGACCGCCGTTCGCGCGAGTGTGCGCGTGCCTGGTTCGAAATCGCTCACCAACCGTGCGCTCGTTCTCGCCGCGCTCGCGGACTCCCCTTCTACGCTGACCGGGACGTTGCGAAGCCGCGATACGGAGCTCATGATCGGGGCGTTGCGCTCGTTGGGTGCGCAGATCTCCGGCGACGGCGACACGGTGACCGTCGCGCCGGGCCCGCTGCATGGAGCCGAGATCGATTGTGGCCTGGCGGGGACGGTGATGCGCTTCGTGCCGCCGGTCGCCGCACTGGCGTCCGGCGAGTCGGTGTTCGACGGCGATCCGGCCGCCCGCACCCGCCCGCAGAGCACGATGCTCGACGCCCTGCGCGGGCTCGGGATCGGAGTCGACGGCGACGCACTGCCGTTCCGACTCACCGGCACGGGACGACTCGCCGGCGGGGAGATCGAGCTCGATTCCTCGGCGTCCTCGCAGTTCGTCTCCGGCCTGCTACTCGCGGCCGCCCGGTTCGATCGGGGTCTTCGGATTCGGCACGTCGGGAAGGGCGCCGTGCCTTCCCAACCGCATATCGACATGACCCTCGAGGTGCTTCGATCCGTGGGCGTGGACGCGCGCAGCCCCTCCGACGGCGTGTGGGAGGTCGCTCCCGGGCCGATCGCGGGACACGACTGGGTGATCGAGCCGGATCTATCGAATGCGACCCCGTTCATGGCGGCCGCCGCCGTCACCGGTGGTGAGGTTCGGATTCCGCTGTGGCCGCTGTCGACGACACAGGCCGGCGACGCCTTCCGAGACATCTGCGCGCAGATGGGCGCGGACGTGCGCTGGGAGGACGTCGACGAGGCGGCCGGTGTCGCCACGTGCGTGGTGACGGGCCCGCCGGCGCTCGGCGGCACGACGAGCGGATTACAGGGAACGACGTTGGACCTGTCGGCAGTCGGCGAGCTGACGCCGACCATCGCCGCGCTCGCCGCTGTATCCACCGGGGAGACCTCGCTGCGTGGGATCGCTCACCTGCGCGGACACGAAACGGACCGGCTCGCCGCACTGGCGGCCGAGATCCGGGGGCTCGGCGGGCAGGTCGACGAGCTCGAGGACGGGCTGCGGATCTTCCCCCGGCCGCTCCAGGCGGGCACGTGGCATGCCTATGCCGACCACCGCATGGCGACGGCCGGGGCGATTCTCGGACTCGTCGTTCCCGGCGTGATCGTCGACGACATTGCTTCAACCTCGAAGACGATGCCCGATTTCACCGGGCTCTGGAACGCGATGCTCGCCGGGGGCGAGGAGTAGTGGCGCGGCGCGCGGCCGATTTCGACGAATCCGATGTCCGGGTGCGCCCGGGCAAGGGGTCGCGCCCGCGCTCAAAGCGGCGTCCCACCCATGACGACGCGCGCGCGGCGATGGTCGTGTCCGTCGATCGCGGCCGGTGGGGTTGCGTCCTCGCGAGCGGCGACGACGAGGGCGTCGAGGTCGTCGCGATGCGTGCCCGCGAGCTCGGACGCACGCCAATCGTCGTCGGCGACGAGGTCGGCATCGTCGGTGATCTGTCCGGCGCGCCAGGGTCGCTCGCCCGCATCGTCAAGGTGTCCGAGCGCTCCTCGGTGCTGCGGCGCACTGCCGACGACAACGATCCCTTCGAGCGCATCGTGGTCGCCAACGCGCGAAACCTGCTCATCGTGGTGGCCGCGGCCGATCCCCCTCCGCGCACAGGGTTCGTCGCCCGCGCGCTCGTCGCCGCGTACGCCGGCGGGCTGCAGCCCGTACTCGGGATCACGAAATCGGATCTCGCCGATCCAGAGGTGTTCGCCGCCGAGTTCAGCGCTCTCGACCTTCCCGTCATCACCGTCGGCGTCGACGACGGGCTCGACGCGCTCCGAGACATGCTCGGCGGAGACGTGTCCGCCCTCATCGGGCACTCCGGGGTTGGCAAATCGACGCTCGTCAATCGCCTGGTGCCCGACGCCGACCGCGCGACCAGCGCCGTGTCCGGAGTCGGAAAAGGGCGGCACACCTCGACCCAGTCGGTTGCGCTTCGGCTGCCCGGCGGTGGCTGGGTCATCGACACCCCGGGAATCCGCTCATTCGGGCTCGCGCACATCAAGCCCGAAAACGTTCTCGACGCGTTCTCCGATCTTGCCTCCGTCGCCGAAGGCTGCCCGCGCGGCTGCACCCATCTCGGCCCTCCCGCGGACCCCGAGTGCGCATTCGACGAAATCACGGATCCGGCCGTTCACCGGCGTGCGATGGCCGTCCGCGAGTTGCTGGCCACGCTGGAATCCAATGACCAGTGGGCGCTCGGCTCTTCCGAATAGGGGGCCGGCGACCGCCCGGGAGTCCGGGCGTGCGGATCAGCCGAGTTCGACGAGGAACGGCAGCTCGACGGGGTCGAACCACGCGAGGTCGAGGTCGACGGCGTCGCCGACGGTCAGCTCGGCGTCTTCTTCGCCGAGGTCGGCCTCATCGATCACGGCGACGGCCTTGACCACGGTGTCGGTGTTGCTGTCGAGATCGACGTGGATGGCGCGGAGCACCTTGTTCGCCACGACCGGGGTCTCGAGGCGAACCACGGCGTCATCGAGATCCGGGCGCAGCGTGACCGCCCGATCAGGGAGCTCGACACTCACGACCACCCTGCGGGCAGGAACCTCGGCGTCATCCGTATCGACGCCCTCTGCCTGCAGCAGGCGCAGGCTCGCCCGAGAGGCCTCGGTGAACGCGACGTGTTCGATTTCCTCCTGGTCCCCCTCGGAGAACGATTCGGTGAGTGTCGGCGTCGCGGCGAACGCGGTACCGCTGCGCACCGGCATCTCGCCCTCGTCGACAAGGGTGCGGAGCATGGAAAAGGTGGCGGGAATGAATACGCGCACGGTGGCTTCAGGTGTCCTTTTCTTACGTCGATGCTCCGGGCGCGGCCCGGAACGCTTCCTCTCGTGCCAACGTACCGGCGGCCCTATTTATTCGTCTCCGCGCGGCGACCGCGGGCGAGATAGGGTTCGGTTTCCTCGAGTTCTTCGATGGACGCGGCGATAAGCTCGCCGATCTCATCGACATCGGGAACCACGGACCGGTCCGAGGTGAATCCGGCGTACACAGTGCCGTCGTAGCTGGTGAGAGCAACGGCTAGCCCCTGTCCTGGAAGCAGCGCGGGCACCGGATACATTTCGAACAGCTCGCCTTCGGCCCAGTACATGCGGTGCTGTGGCCCCGGCGCGTTCGTGACGATCAGGTCATAGCTGCCCTCGGGGACGAGCCTCGCCGCGCGCACGCCGAGGGCGTGCAGGGTGCTCGGGGCGAAGCCGCCGAACCCGGCCATCGCCTGCGCGCCGACGGCATTGGGTGCGCTCGCGAACGCCGCGGTCTCGCGGGCGATCTGGGCCAGGCGCACGCGCGGATTCGTCTCGCCCACCGGCAGGGGCATCACGACCGAGGCCATCTCGGTGTCCTCCACACCGGCGGCATCGAGCAGCTCCTCGCCGAGCGAGGACTCCTCGCCGTCATCGGTGGAACCCGCCCGCACCGCGAGCGGCACCATCACGTTGAGCACGTCGGAGGTCGCCAGCGGCCGGCCCCATGACTGGACCCACGAGCGGAGCGCGCCGCAGAGGACACTGAGCACCACGTCGTTGACGGTGCACTGGTGGCGCCGCGCGATCCCGCGCACCGAAGCGAGCGGGAACGAGGCGAGGCCGACTCGCGAACCGGTGGCCCGGCGGGTGTGGAAGGTTTCCGCGACACCGCCGTGGCTCGGGCGAAGCGGCGCGGTCGCCGCGCTCACTATGGACATCGCGGCCTTCTCCGCCCTCTCGATTCCACCGGCCATGCGGCGCAGCGGATCTAGTGGGTCGGCCACGAGGCTGGTCAACGCATCGACGACGAGCACGCCATTGCTCGGCGAGCTCGACGGCGTCCACGTCGGTACTTCGATCTCGTCCTTGTTCGCAGGCGTATCGCCGAGCACGATCTGGGTGAGGTCGAGAAAATCGCGGCCATCGACCAACGCCTGGTGGGTCTTCGACAGCACCGCGATACGGCCGTCGGCGAAGCCTTCGATGAGGTACAGCTCCCACAGCGGACGGGAAGTCTCCAACGGCCTGTCGATCAGCCTGGCAACGAGATCGGCGAGCTGGCGCAGGCCTCCGGGCTCGGGCAGCGCGCTTCGCCGAACGTGAAAACTCAGGTCGAAATCCTGGTCGTCGACCCAGACCGAGCGGCCGAACATCAGCGGTACCGAGCGGATCTTCTGGCGGTAGCGAGGCGCAGAGGCGAGCCGGGAATCGACGAACTCCATCAGGGTGTTCATATCCCAGCCGCGTGGCCGTTCGATGACGGAGATCGAGCAGATTGCGCCGCTGCGTGACAGAGCGGTGTTACTGCCGATCAGCGCAACGTCGGATACCTCAATACGTTTCGCCATGCCGGCCCCTTTTAGCGGTTTAGACCAAACAGGCTCCGCAGCTCGACAGCTTGCCGCTCCAGCGCCTGGTAGAACACGCCGATCATACCGATCTGCACAGCGCCGTGGACGTTTTCGATCGCATCGTCCACGAGCACACACTCCTTGGGGCTGAGACCGAGCTGATCCGCAGCGCCCTCGAACGCCTGCGGGTCCGGCTTTTCCACGCCGGTCTCGCCCGACAGGAAAACATTCTCGACGCCGTACCAAGCGGCATCGGCCTTGACCCGCTCCGCGCCCGGGCCCTCGGGTTCGTTGCTCAACACCGCGAGCTTGACGTCGCTGTCGCGAATGGCGCCCAGCAGCTCCCGCCAGCCCTGTCGATCTTCCTCCGTGCCATCAAGCACGCCGACGTAGTCCACGATTAGTCCTCGCATGCCCACAACTTTATGCTGCTTTGGTTTGGGCTGCATGCGCCCGGGTCCCCGCCGGCGCCCCGATGCGCGTTCGCGCTCGTCCCGCTCCCCGAGGCGGTTCTGTTGTCCCAGGTCACAAACCCATCGCCCATGACGTCGGACCTACCGTGCCCCAAATGTAGCGTCCCCATCCCGCGCTCGCCGGGCACTAGCATCGGCAGACACACACGCGACGACTGCAGCGCCGGTCGCCGGAGCAGCATCGGAGGTCTCATGTCCGCGCACATGGCAGACGCCGCCACCCCCTCGGCGCCGGAGGGCATCGGTGTGGTCGAGCGCGCCGTTCCCTGCGAACCAGAGTGGGAGGTCGATACCGGCTCGGAACTGTTTCGTGCCCACCGCGAGCCCGCCCCGTGTGGGCCTTCAGCACCAACGGCCGTAGCGCCACCTAGTTCTCCTCCGGCCGATGCCCTCCCCTGTGCGTCGTCGGGCTCGGCGGGACGCGCCCCCGCACCAGGGGCACCGGTTCCCATCTCCCATGCGGAGGCCGAACGGGCGGCACGCGGCGTTCTCGTCGCGGTGCTGGAGGCAATAGATGGTCGGCGCTCCCCCGCCACGTTGTCGGCCCTGCTCGCCACCGGCCCGCTGCTGCAGGTGACTCGGCTCGCCAAGTCCCGGCGCCGCCCGGCGAACGCCGCCCAGGTGCGCACCGTCCATGTCACGGTGCCCGGCTCGCAGTCGCATACGCAGAAGGCGCACACCTCGGGAATCGAGGTGTGCGCCACGTATGCGCGTGGGCGGCGACTATTCGCAGTCGCCGCCCACATGGAGGCCCGGGATGGCCGGGTCCGCTGTACCGCGCTGCGCATGCCCACCTAACGGCTGCGTTGCGCGGCGTCTGGTCAGCGGTTGGCCTTGCGCTTCTTCTTCGACGCGGCCTCGGCGTCGAGGGCGCTGAGCCGCTCACGGCGAGCCGCACGCTTTTCCTCGCGATCGGCGGCACGGCGCTCGGAGCGATTGTTGCCCGAGACGGACTCGTCGATCTCGGAGGCATCGCCGGACTCGTTCGGCCCGGTGAACTCCAGCCGCTTGTTGTCGACTCCGCCCATTCCACTCACCGCGAGCGCGGCTGCCTGTGCCGCCGACGGTCCGGTCTGAACCTCCGGCAGCTTCGCGTTGAACACGAATCCGACGGTTTCCTCGCGCAGCCCCTCGAGCATCTGGGTGAACATGTCGAAGCCCTCGCGCTGGTACTCGACGAGAGGATCGCGCTGCGCCATCGCACGCAGGCCGATGCCTTCCTTGAGGTAGTCCATCTCGTAGAGGTGCTCGCGCCACTTGCGGTCGAGCGTCTGCAGCATGATGTTGCGCTCCAGATCGCGCATCGATTCGTCGGCGCCTTCGCCGGTCAGGCCGGACGCGGCGATGACTTCTTCCTCGCGGCGATCGTAGGCCGCGTAGACGTCGTCGAGCACCGCTTCACGGAGATCGTTTGCGCTCAAGTCCCCTTCCGGGCCGTATTCGGACCCGTCGTGCAGCTCGTTGTAGTCGATACCCACCGGGTAGAGCTTGCCGAGCGCCTCCCACAGCTTGTCGAGGTCCCAGTCCTCGTAATAGCCCTCGGAGGTCGCGCCGGCGACATACGCCTCGACGACCCGGTAGATATAGCTCTCGATCTGCAGGTGGATGTCCTCGCCCTCAAGGATCTCGTTGCGCTGCTTGTAGATCTCCTTGCGCTGAGCGTTCATCACCTCGTCGTATTTGAGGACGTTCTTGCGCATCTCGAAGTTCTGCGCCTCAACCTGCGACTGGGCGTTCTTCACCGTGCGCGACACGATCTTCGCGTCGATCGGCACGTCGTCGGGTAGGCGCATCCGGTTCATGATGCCCTCGACGGCCGCGCCGTTGAAGCGGCGCAGGAGTTCGTCGCCGAGCGAGAGGAAGAAGCGGGACACACCCGGGTCGCCCTGTCGACCGGAACGACCGCGAAGCTGGTTGTCGATGCGGCGCGAATCGTGGCGCTCGGTACCGAGCACGTAGAGGCCACCGGCCTCGCGAACCTTTTCGCCCTCTTCCTTCGTGAGACGCTTCATCCGCTCGATCTCTTCATCCCACGCGGTTTCGTACTCTTCCGGGTTCTCCACCGGATCGAGTCCACGCTTGCGGAGGTTGAGGTCGGCGAGGATGTCCGGGTTACCGCCGAGCACGATGTCGGTACCGCGGCCGGCCATGTTCGTCGCCACGGTCACGGCGCCGGGGCGGCCGGCCTGCGCGATGATCTGTGCCTCGGAGGCGTGGTACTTCGCGTTGAGCACGTGGTGATCGATGCCCCGCTTGTTGAGCAGGCGCGACAGGTACTCGGAGCGGTCGACACTCGCCGTACCGACGAGCACCGGCTGCTTCTTCTCCACCCGCTCGGCGATCTCCTC
>NZ_DYXM01000273.1 GCF_020742175.1 Dietzia timorensis | reverse complement strand
GCGAGGCGAGGCGCGCGGCGGCTATTCCAGTTCGCCGGCCCGTTCGAGAAGATAGTTCGCCGACATCTTTCCGAGCGTGTTCGCCGCGAGCGGGCTGTCCCCGGTGAGTAGGTTGCGGTCGCGATGCGTTGCGCCCGACATGTCGTCGTTGACGACGGTGAGGCCCTGCTTTTCCAGTTCGTCGGCGACCAGCCACGGAAGTGTGCCCGGGATGTATCCGAGCCCGATATTCTGGCCGCTGTCGAGAGCATCGGGGAACACGCAGGCGGAATAGCCGCGCAATGGCGATTCCGCGCGGCCCCTGCCCACCGAGAGTAGGGCTGCGGGGCCATGGCACAGAGTGATGATCGCCCGGTCGTTCTCGAGCGCCCAGTCGAGTACGCGCGCGACCAGCGGATTGCGGGGGAGGTTGTTCATCGCCCCGTGGCCGCCGGGTATGAACACGGCGAGGTAATCCGAATCGGGTCCGAGGTCGCCTTCAACGACGTCGGCCAGATTCTTCGGTGCCCGCCAGTCCTCGATGAACCGAGCGTAGGTGTCCTTGACGGCATCGTCGTCCGCCGGCATCGCCCAGTGTTCGAGCTTTCCCGGGTTACCGCTCGGTGTGGCTATGTCGATCCCGAAACCGGTGTCGTGGAGATGCTTGATGGGAAGGAAGGTTTCGACGGGGTGATTGCCCGTGGAGAAGAAGCCTCCGCTGGTGGGGAGGTAGCGCTCCTCGGTGGCGATGACAAGAACCTTCCAGCGTCCGCCCGAGTACCCACCCGGGTTTTCGACGCCGTCGAAATCCGTCTTCGGCGCGACATACTGGGTCAGAGAAAACGGCGACGGGAAGTAGGCATTGTCTTCGGTTTTGTCGATCGTCGGCGAACGGTCTTCGTTGCTCATGTCGACTCCTTCCAGAACCCTTAGGGTAGACGGATTCTGGAGCCCAACATACGCGCTACGGTGAGGCGAGGGGCCGCTAGTGCTCGCCGAGCCCGGGAGGCGAGGAGCGGTAGGTGGGAGGGGTCTCGCTCAGGCGGATGGGATTGGCGACGTGACGGGAAACCTCCTCGCCGTGCGGGTCGGCGATCTCGACGGTCGGGTCCAGGCCGAGCCTCTCGGCGAGGGCGATCGCGTCGGCGATGTCGTTGAGCGGGCCGCACGGCACCCCGGCAGCGGTGAGCGCGTCGAACCACGAATCCGCGGTGTCCGCGGCGAGACGTTCGTCGAGTATCCGGACGAGTTCGTCGCGGTGGGCCACGCGCGCGCTATTGGTCGCGAAACGCTCGTCGGATGAGAGTTCCGGAATCTCCAGCGCTCTGCACAGTGAGGCAAACTGCTTGTCGTTGCCGACCGCGAGTACGAGCGGGCGGTCGGCGGTGTCGAAGAGCTGATACGGGGCGATGCTCGGATGACGATTGCCCATCGGCTTCGGCACGACGCCGGCACCGACATAGCCGGCGGTCTGGTTGGACAGGGCGGACAACAGCGAAGAGAGCAGGTTGACTTCGACCCGCTGCCCGGTTCCCGTGCGATCGCGGTGCCTGAGCGCGGCCAGGATTCCGAGCGCGGCGTGCATACCCGTCACGATGTCGACCATCGCGACTCCGACCTTGGTCGGGGTGTGCTCGTCGGGGCCCGTCACGCTCATGAGGCCGCCGACGGCCTGGATGAGCAGGTCGTATCCGGGTAGCGCATTGCCCCCGCCGAAGCCGGTGATCGAGCAGTAGACAATACCCGGCGAATCCTTCGCGACCTGCTCGTAGCCGAGGCCCAAACGCTCCATCGTGCCGGGGAGAAAGTTCTCCACCACGACGTCGGCGCGGGCGACGAGCTCGCGCGCCGCCGCGAGCCCCTCGTCGGTGCGCAGATCGATCGCCCGCGAACTCTTGTTGCGATTGACGCCGAGGAAGTAGGTCGACTCGTCGCCGACCCACGGCGGACCCCAGGAGCGGGTGTCGTCGCCCGACTCCGGACGCTCGATCTTCACAACCTCCGCGCCGAGGTCCGCAAGCAGCATGGTCGCGTAAGGCCCGGCGAGAACCCGACCGAAGTCGGCGATGACCAGGCCGTCGAGGGCTCCGGGTGTGCTCATCGGAATGCCGATTCCCCAGTGAGCGCGCGGCCGATGGACAGCTGATGCATTTCCGTGGTGCCTTCGTAGGTAAGGACGGACTCGAGGTTGTTGGCGTGGCGGATGACCGGGTACTCGAGTGTGATGCCGTTGGCGCCGAGAATCGTGCGACACGTCCGCGCGATCTCGATCGACTCGCGGGTGTTGTTGAGCTTGCCCGTGCTGATCTGTTCGGGCGTGACCTCGCCGCGATCCTTGATACGGCCGAGGTTATAGGCCAGCAGGTGGCCCTTACCGACCTCGAGCGCCATGTCCGCGATCTTCGCCTGCGTGAGCTGGTAGGCGGCGAGGGGCTTGTCGAACACCTCGCGGGTCTCGGCGTAATCGATCGCCGTTTCCAGGCAATCCCGGGCCGCACCGATCGCGCCGAAGGCGATGCCGAAGCGCGCCTCGTTGAGCGCGGACAGCGGACCGCGCAGGCCCTTGGCCTCGGGCAGCATCGCAGAGGCGGGAAGTCGCACGGAGTCGAGGACCAGCTCTGAGGTGACGGAGGCGCGAAGCGACATCTTCGAGTGGATCTCCGGTGCGGAGAATCCGGGGGTGTCGGTGGGGACGACGAATCCGCGGACGCCGTCGTCGGTCTGCGCCCACACCACTGCGACGTCGGCGATGGAGCCGTTCGTGATCCACATCTTTGTGCCGTTGAGGATCCAGTCGTCACCGTCGCGCTTGGCGTTCGTGCGCATGCCGCCGGGGTTGGAGCCGAAGTCCGGCTCGGTGAGCCCGAAGCAGCCGATGGCCTCGCCGGCCGCCATCTTCGGCAGCCATTCCTGCTTCTGCTCCTCGCTACCCCAGTGGTGGATCGAGAACATCGCGAGAGAGCCCTGCACCGAAACCAGGCTGCGGATCCCCGAGTCGACGGCCTCGAGTTCGAGGCAGGCCAGGCCGTACGCGGTCGCGCTCATCCCGGCGCAGTCGTAGCCGTCGAGGTGCATGCCGAGGAGTCCGAGGGATCCGAATTCCTTGGCGAGCTCGCGCGCCGGCAGCGAGGCCGCCTCGAACCACTCCGCGATGTGCGGGCGAATGCGCTCGGCGGCGAACTTGCGCACCGTGTCGCGAATCTGGATCTCCTCGGGCTCGAGCAGATGGTCGAGGGCGAAGAGCTGAGTCAGGGATTGCGTGCTGGACATGACCACTCCGTGGGCTGGGATCGGGTTTACGGACGGGTTGGTGCCGACAGACGTTGTCACGGTCGCGAGAGCGCCTCTACACCGGGAACGCGCGGAACGCGATCGCGCTCGCCACCCCAGCGTCCTTGCCGTTCTGCGCAGAGATCCCCGAGAGCATGTCCCGCGGGGCCGGATGGTCCGGCAGCGCCGCGAGGTACTCGGTGTGCGCTTCGAGCGAGGCGATCCCGCGCTCGAGCGGCTCGCCGGTCACGTCGACGAAATGGGTCGGCGCGGTGCCGCCGGCGACCAGAAGCCAATCGGCGCCCCATTTCTCCAGGCCCTCCTCGGAGGCGAGCTCCGGGAACACCCACGTGTTGTCGGCATCTCGTACCGCGTCGGCGGCGGCGAGCCCCGCGGCCCGGTGATCGGCCTGGTTGAGGCCCCATGACGGCTCGACATCCCACGTCATCGTCAGCACAACATTCGGCCTGATCTGGCGGATCACCCGCGCAATCGCCTTCCGCATTTCAAGCGAATACTCGAGCATCCCGTCGGGGAAGTCGAGGATCTGCAGGCTCTTCACGCCGACGGCGTCACAGGCGTTCTGCTGTTCTTGTGCGCGCAGCGGGCCGACCTCCTCGGGAGGCCGCTGCATCCCGGCCTCGCCGGAGGTGAGCAGCAGGTAGTGCACCTCGACACCCCGGGCAATCCACGCGGCCATCGCCGCGGAGGTGCCGTATTCCACATCATCGGGGTGCGCGACCACGCACAGCGCCGTGTCGATTCCGTCGAGAGAAAATTCTTCCAGCATCGTCGCTCCTGGGCTCGGCGTTCGCGGCGGATGGCGCCGCGCCACCATTGTCCCGCGCGGGCGCCGATGGTGCAGGAGGGCCAACCCCGCCGGGCGCCGCCCGAAGATCTGCCTAGCTCCCCGCGGACACGTCCAGAAGCCGCTGGTTGACGGCGGGCGGCCGCACCGTCTCGTGGGAGCGGACGTATTCGGCCAGGGTGTGGATGTCGAACAATCCGGACCACTCGGGCTCGCTCGTCAGCGTCGTCAGCGGCGCCGCGCCCCACTCCGAGGACACGAGGAACTCGTTGGCCGCGACCTTGTATTCGCGGCCAGGCTCGATTTCGGTGCCGTCGATCTTCGCGCCGACCAGCCGCTCGCCCTCCGGGCGCGTGGGGTCGATGTCCAGCTCGACGTTCTCCGACACCGCGATACCGCGCGTGCCGACGTCGTCAATATAGGCATTGAACGCATCACGCAGGCGGTCGCCGCTGACCGTGGCAATCTGCACGCGGTCGCCGTAGGGCTGGACCGCGTGGAGGTCCCGGTAACTGAGCTCGCCCTCGGGGAGGTCGGTGCGCAGCGAATCCGGGTTGTAGATCGCCAGGTCCGCGCCCTCGTCGCGGGTCGCCTCCCACTGCGCATCGGCCATGAGGTTCGCGAGCGCGGACTCGCCCGAAGGCAGGATCTCGCGGCTCACCTTTTCGGAGGCCGAGCCGAAGACCTCGGTGTCGTTCTCCGCAGCCGAAGCCGTGGCCGCGTCGATGAGATCGGTGACCTCGGCGTCAGGGGTGATGTCGTGGTGGACCTTCTGGTTGTAGGTCGAGCTCTGTTCCCGCTGCGCGCGGCCCGTGGTGGGGTCGATGAGCAGATCCACCACGGCGACGGAGCGCCCGTGCGAGGCTGGCGACAGCACGGGGCGGCGGGCGTTCGTGGGATCGGTGAGATCGCAGGTCGCCGGTCCTCCAGAGTCGCCGACGAACAGCGCATCGACGGACGAGGACACCTCGCGCAGCTCGGGCATCTCTGCGATCTCCTCCGGGCACGCCGCGGGATCGTTCTGGCGGTGCACCGCGTCGATGTGGAGCAGGCCGACGACCGAATTCACGCCCATCGCCTCGAGCGCGCGGGTCGCGGCATCGAAAGACTCCTGCAGCGGGCGGTGCTCCGGGTGCCACGGCGGCGGGGCGGGGGTCGGCGGCCCGTAGAGCGGTGGCGGAGCCTCCATGTTCTCGCTGCCGGTGGTCGCCGCGATTACACCGATTTTGATCCCGCCGACATCGATCACCAGGTAGGGAAACGGCGTTATCGGTGCGTCGTCGCCGGGGGCGAGATTGCTCGCGATGTACGGGAAACCGTGCTCGGGCATGGTTGCCGCGGAAGGGGCGACGAGGTCGAGCTCGCCGATGGCGGACGCGGCCACGCCCATGTGCCGCAGCACCTGGAGGGTGGGCTCGTCCCTGTTGAGCACCGCCTCCGGCTGCACCCCGCCGAGATTGTCCCCGGTGCTGAGCAGCACCGAATTCTCCGCGCCGGCGCGCAGGTGCGAGACGGTCGCGGACAGATAGTCGGCACCGCCGGCGGGGATGGTGCGGTCAGGCCCGTCGAGGATTGTGCCCTGGTAGCCGGGCGGGTGCGAGAGCGAACCGGCGATGCCGTCGATACCGAGGATGCGGACCATGACCGCGTCGTCGGCTCCGCCGTCCGGCGTCATCGGTGGTTGCGCGGCGGCCGGGGTGGAGGTGGCCGCCATCGCGGCGACGAGTGCGGCCGAAAACGCTGGTACGGCCAGGGCGGAGAGGGTCGACGTGCGCGTGCCGCGGCGCCCTGTGCCCACCTGTGCCCCCTCGACCTGGAATTCGACTCATCGGAACGGATCCCGGCTGCGCACATCACCTCACGCAGACCGGGTGGATTCGCGCTTCGCTGCGCGGGTCCACCGAACGACTATATTGCCCCATCTGGATCACCGTTATAGCGCCCATAAGAT
>NZ_DYXM01000272.1 GCF_020742175.1 Dietzia timorensis | reverse complement strand
GTCCGCCTGGCCATTCGTCGGCTTGTTGCTCGGCGTGTGCGTGGCCATCGGGCTCGCGGTTCTCATGTATCAGGGTGCCGTGCGGATCAACCTTGCCAGGTTTTTCACCTTCACCGGGGCCTTCCTCATCGTGGTCGCCGCCGGAATCCTGTCCTACTCGGTGCACGCCTTCCAGGCGATGGGCTGGCTCCCCGGACTCACGAATTACGCCTTCCACCTCGATTGGTTCGACCAGTCCTCCTGGTATGGCACGGTTCTCGGCGGCATTTTCAACATCACGCCCGAACCCACCGTCCTCCAGCTCCTCGCGTGGGCCGGATACCTCGTGGTCGTCCTCCCGCTATTCCTCTGGAATCGCTCGGCGAGCGCCGGCGCGAAGGCCGCACCCGGCACGGACCGTGCACCCCAAACCGCAGGCGCGACCGTGCACTGAACCCGACGCACACCGAAACCCGACGCGCCGAAACCCACGCGCGCTCAAACCAAGTAGACCGGATCGACCTCGATCCCCGTTCGATAAGGAAACCACCACGTGAATAGCTCAATCGGCCCCTGCGCACGGAAGGTGCGCCGCGCGGCGGCCACCTCGGCAGTGCTCGCCATCGGTGTCGGCGCGCTTGCCGCCTGTGCGGAAAAGGAAGGCGGCGACACAGGTGGGGGAGCGACCGCGCCGATCGCCGTCACCAGCTCGAATGACGAATGCGAGGTGGCCAGCTCCGAAGCGCAGACTGGCCCGGTGCGATTCACGGTGGAAAACGCCGGCGACAAGGTCACCGAGTTCTATGTCTTCGGTGAGGACAATCGCGTGCTCGGCGAGGTGGAGAACATCGGTCCCGGGCTCAAGGGCACGCTCACCGTCGATATCGCCTCGCCAGGCGACTACCGGGTCGCCTGCAAACCGGGAATGGTCGGTCGCGGAATCGAGGGCGAGATCTCCGTGAACGGCGAGGAGAAGGAGAGCCTCCAGGGCTCCACCGAGGTCGAGGACGCAAAGTCCGCGTATCTCGACTACGTGCGCGGGCAGACCGACACGCTCGTCGACCAGACGACCGCGCTGGCCGATGCCGTGAAGGCAGGGGACACCGAGAAGGCGAAGGCGCTCTTCGGCCAGGCGCGCACGCCGTTCGAACGGATCGAGCCCGTTGCCGAGTCCTTCGCGGATCTCGATCCGAAGATCGACATGCGCTGGGACGACACCGAGGGCGGCGAGGTGGAGTTCACCGGTTTCCACCGGATCGAGCGCTTCCTGTGGGCGCCCACCGAGGACGCGGTCGGCGACGAGCCGGGCCAGATCACCCGCGAGGACTTCGACGACGCGAAGAAGAACGACACCAAGGAGAACATCGATAAGGTCGCGGACCAGCTCGTCGAGGATGTGACCACGCTGCGCGACGAGGTCGCCGGCGAGGACTTCGTCTTCGAGACCCGCGCGTACGTGGCCGGGCCGCAGGCGCTCGTCGACGAGGTCGCCGCGACCAAGGTCGACGGCGAGGAGGATCGCTACTCGCACACCGACCTGTGGGACTTCGCCGCGAACATCGAGGGCTCGCAGCGCCTCATCACCGACATGGCGCCGATCATCGAGGCCAAGGAACCGGAGATGATGGGCGAGATCAATGGCCGCTTCGACGACGTCTCCGCCGCGATCGACACCTACCGCGAGGGCGAAGGGTACAAGGACTATTCGCAGGTCTCGGCCGATCAGCGCCGCGAGCTTTCGGACAAGATCGACGCGCTCAGCGCGTCCCTATCGGAGGTGCCAGGGGTTGTCCTCGGACAGTAGGAGCTACTCGCGGCGTGTGGTCCTAGGCGCGACGGGTGCCGGGCTTGCCGCGGGTGGCGCATTGGGCGCGGCCGGGGGCTTCGCCGGCGCGAGAATCACCGGTTCCGGCGGCGCAGGGGAGTCCGACGACCAGGTCGTCCCCTTCCGCGGCGCCCACCAGGCGGGGATCACCACGCCCGCGCAGGACCGTCTGCATTTCGCGGCGTTCGACGTCATAACCGACGACAAACGCGAGCTGGCGGCGCTGCTACAGAAATGGACCGCGGCGGCCGAGCGGATGACCCGCGGCCTCGAGACCGAAGACGGCGGCGCGACGGGCCGGGGCGAGTACTTTCCGCCGTCCGACACCGGCGAGGCGCTCGACCTCGCGGCCGGTGCGCTCACGCTCACGATCGGATTCGGGCCGAGCCTGTTCGGGGCGGGCGCCGGCGGGGACGAGAAGCGGCGCGACCGTTTCGACCTCGCCCGGCTGCGGCCCGCCGCGCTCGAGGATCTGCCGACCTTTGCCGGTGACGACATCGACCCGGCGCGCTCTTACGGCGACATCGCGATCCAGGCGTGCGCCGACGACCCGCAGGTCGCCGTGCACGCGATCCGTAACCTCGCGCGCATGGGTTTCGGTGTGGTCGCGGTGCGCTATTCGCAGCTCGGCTTCGGCCGCACCGCGTCGACGACCAGCGCACAACGAACCCCGCGAAACATGTTCGGCTTCAAGGACGGAACCGCCAATATCAAGGCCGGAGACGCCGGAGTTCTCGATTCGCAGGTGTGGACGCAGCCCGGCGACGGTCCTGCGTGGATGGACGGCGGGACGTACATGGTTGCCCGGCGAATCCGGATG
Source organism: Dietzia timorensis (assembly GCF_020742175.1). GTDB lineage: Bacteria > Actinomycetota > Actinomycetes > Mycobacteriales > Mycobacteriaceae > Dietzia > Dietzia timorensis_A. The sequence continues at coordinate 458 of NZ_DYXM01000272.1, read as the reverse complement.
GACATCGAGGCGTGGGACCGGGCGAACCTCACCGAGCAGGAACGCGTGATCGGCCGGGATAAGCGCGAGGGCGCGCCTTTGGGCCAGGCCTTCGAGTTCGACGAGCCCGACTTCACGATGACCACCGGGCGGCAGCCGGTGATTCCGGAGGACTCCCACTTTCGGCTGGCGCACCCGGAGTTCAACGCCGGGACCCAGATCCTGCGGCGCGGCTATAACTTCACCGACGGGTCCGACGGTTTCGGGCACCTCGATGCCGGACTGTTCTTCATCTGCTTCCAGCGCGACCCCGTGGCGCAGTTCGTGCCGCTGCAACGGCAGCTGTCCCGCTCGGACGCGCTCAATGAGTACATCACCCACACCTCGACCGGCGTGTATGCGTGCCCGCCGGGTCTTGGTGCCGGGCAATGGTGGGGACAGCAGCTTCTGGAGGGGTAGCAAGAAAATGTTGCCCATCT
>NZ_DYXM01000271.1 GCF_020742175.1 Dietzia timorensis | reverse complement strand
CCGGACATGACGGGTCGGCAGGCACGATCCACGCGAACTCCGCGGCCGAGGTGCCGGCGCGACTCGCGGCGCTCGGAGCGCTTGGAGGCCTGTCCGGACCAGCGCTGGCGGCGCAGGTGGCGGCCTCGATCCACGTGGTCATCGGCGTCCGCCGCGGCCACGATGGCCGCCGCCATGTCGCCGAGATCGGCGTGGTCACCACGACGCGTGATGCCGCCGGACTCGACATTCGCGTCGAACCGGCGTGGGCTCTCGGAGCCGGCGACGCGGAAACGACCGCGGGCCGGAAGGTGCTGAATTCGCTGTTGCGTAATCGGCGCCCCGCCACAGCGAGTGCGGAGGCACGATGACGACGAACGCCTGCGCCCTGCTTGCCGCCGCCGTCCTCGCGTGGCCGGGGCCTGCGTCCGCTTCCCGCCTGCGTACCCTCGGCTCAGGTCCGCGTGCCGCGGTTCCGTTCGCCGCCGTGCGCGGGGTCGATTCGTCGTCGCTTGCCCTCGTCCTCGGGGCCGTCGCCTCGGTGTTGGCTCTCGTCGCCGGCGTGGGAGTCGGCCTCGTCGCCGGTGCCGCGATCGTCGGCGTGGCGCTGCGCCACGTTCTCCACGGCGAACGGTCCCATGCCCGCAAGCTCCGGGAGGACGAGGCCTGGGTCGGCGCGCTCGATTCGATCGTTTCCGCCCTCGCCTCCGGCGCCTCGATGGGCGCTGCATTGCGCGCCGCCCGGCACGGCTCCAGCGGCGCGGTGACCACCGAACTCGAACGGGCCGTCGCGCTCGACGGGCTTGGCGGCGACGTCGCCGGACTTCTCGCAGCATCCTCCGCGCTTCCGGCCAGGCGCCTCGGCCAAGCCGTCGCCCTGTCCACCGGGCACGGGTTACCGCTCGCCGATGTCGTGCGCCGAGCAGGGGAGGAGGTCTCCGAAACCAATCGCCACGCCGGCGAGATCGAGGCCGCTCTCGCCGGGCCGCGCGCCACGGCGCTAATCCTCACCGCGTTGCCCCTGCTCGGACTCGGGCTCGGCCACCTCATGGGCGCAGACCCTGTGGGCACGCTCGGCTCGGGGATCATCGGCGCGGCACTGGCGATAGTCGGTTCCGCCCTCATCGCCGCGGGCCTGCTGTGGACCTCGCGAATCATCGCGGGAGTGCGCGCATGAGCCCGGCCACTCTAGCGCTCCTCGCGCTTGCCGTGCTGGCGTGGCGCGGCGCACCGCGCGCCGCCGCGAGACTCGGCGAACGGGCGGTCCTCATCAACGGCAGCGCTTCCGACGACCCCGGTTTCACGGGCGAAGCGCTGCAAACGCCACAACGTGGTCGCGCCTCCTTGGTGCCTTCTCTGGCCGCGTCTATGCGACTCCTCGGCAACCTCAGTGCAAAGAGCGGACGACGTGCCCGCGATATTGCCCCTTCCCCGGACGATGCCTGGGCCGTGGACCTGCTCGCCGCAGCGTACGCCGCCGGGCTGGACACGGCCTCGGCTCTGCGAGCGGTATCGGCGGTCGCGGAGGGGCTGGCTGCGCAGTCGTTCGCCAGCGCTGCCGCGCACGTCGGGTTGGGGCAGGACGTCGCGGGCGCGTGGGGGCCGGAGAACGGGACGTCCGCCGTCATACCGCGCGTTCGTGAGGCGCTCGGGCGCAGCGCCGACTCCGGTGGCTCCGTGACAGATTCGCTGCGCCGCGCGGCGACGTGGTCGCGATCCCGCGCCGTCGCCAAGCGCCAGGCCGCAGCCGAACGGGCGGGCGTCCTCATCGCGGCACCGCTCGGCGCGTGCTTCCTGCCCGCCTTCGTCTGCCTCGGCGTCGCGCCGGTCGTCGTCGGCCTCGCCCGACAGATCCTGCCGGAGGTATTCGGATGATCGCCCGGCGCCCACGCTTCCCCCGCGGACCAGCCGCGGCGGGAATTACGAAAGGAAACGACAATGCCCACCACAACACCCACTACATCTGTCATGACGTCGGAGACCACAGCCACACCGCCCCGTCGCGCGCCCGTGCCGCCGACGAACCTGAGGCGGCGGCTGTCCCAGGCGATCACGCGGCGAGCGATTCTCGCCATCACAGGGGACGACGGGATGTCGACCACCGAGTACGCGATCGGCACCCTTTCCGCCGCGGCCTTCGCCGCGCTGCTGTACGTGATCGTCAGCGGGGACACCGTATCCGGGGCGCTGGAGGACCTGTTCGAGCGGGCGCTCAACACTTCCGTCGGGTAGCTTCGCTCGCGCCCGACGCGGGCATGGTTACGACCGAGGCGGCGATCGCGCTCGGCTCGGTCGTGGCCGTGCTCGCCATGGCGGTTGGTGGGCTCGCCGCGCTACTCACGCAGATTGCCGCCGTCGATGCGGCGCGCGAGGCCGCCAGAGTGGCGGCGGTGGCCGGAGTGGACGCGGGTGCCGATGCCGGCGTGGCCTCGCTCGGCGCAAAACCCGGCGAGGTGACGGTCGACTTTGATGGCACGTCCATGACCGCGATCGTGCGCGTCGACGCGCCGGGCGTGCCGCGCTGGGCCGGGATCGAGCTGAGTTCCGAAGCCGTGTCGCGCGCGGAGATGGGGGTTGGCGGATGAGACGAAAACCCGAGGCTCGGGATGCAGGGGCGATGACCACGTGGGCCGCTATCGCATGCGCGGCGCTCCTCATCGCCTTCGTCGGCCTCGCGCACATCGGTGCCGCGGTCGTCGCAAGGCACAGGGCTCAGTCGGCTGCGGACCTCGCCGCGCTGGCCGCCGCGATCGCGCTGCGTGACGGATTCTCCGCGTGTGACTCGGGCGGCGAGCTCGCGGCTCGCAACGGCGCCGTGCTCGCCGAGTGCCGGGAGGCGGGCGGCGGAGACGTCTACATAGAAGTAGAGGTCCCGGTGTTGTCGGCGTCGGCGACGGCGCGCGCAAGGGCAGGCCCGTGGGAAGGGACTACGGGATGACGGCGGCGGTGTGGGTCGCGCTGGCGGTCGGCATCGCGAGTGCCGTGATCAACACCGTGTCCGTCTGGTTCGTGTTCCGCACGGCTAGGCTGGCTCAGTTTCGCGAAAATTCTGACCGCGCATGGCGCCGCGCGACGTGGATGGTTCAACTTCTCGAATCGCCGGACACGGACGTTTCAGATGGTGGAATTGCGGTTCTCCGTGTTCTCGGCGAGGAGTATGTGGGCGGGCCTCGTAATGACGTTGACCTGGAAGACCGCAGGATTTTAGGTGCGCTGGTGACTAATTTGCTCAGCAAATGGGCTCTTGAGTTTTCTCATTCGCCAGAGGAAGCTTGAAATAGGGTGGGACAGGAACTTCGGAGTTCTCAATTGACGTGGAGCAATGATGGTCAGGTACAGGCGTTCTAGGCGGCGAAGCATCGTCGAGCGAATGACGGAAGACGACGCCCGTGCCTTCGCGCGGATCGTCGTGAAGAATAACGAAATCGATGGCGTGGAGACCGAGCAATGGGTCAAGGATCTCGCCGAGGGGCGCGAAATTACCCGTCCCATTATTCGCGAGGCCAGTTCCACCGAGTCCTAATTAAGGCGATATCGAAAATCGTTCCGCGTCCTCGCTACGCGGGCGAAAGCTCGCTTTCAACGACCCACTTGTGGTTGGTCATCTTCATTCCGTCCATCTCGAAATCGACCATGTACACCGTCTCGTCTGTCGAGCTCGCGATCGTTCCCTCGGCACCCTGCATCCCGGCCATGTGATCGGCGCCGATGGTCACCTTCGTGCCATCGGCGACCGGAGCCGCCGGCGGATCGACAAGCTCCTCCTGGACGACCCACTTGTGGTTCAGGACCGGGGCGCCACCATCGGTGGGAGTGTAATCCACCGCGTACGTGGTGGTCGTGAACGCACCGGTGATCGTCGCGGTGGCGCCCTCCATCCCTGGCATGTGGTCGGTATGCATGATGACCTGCGATCCCACCGGATACTGCGGGTTCGCAGCCGGCTCGATGCCCTCCGGGGCGGGCCCGCCGTCCGGGGAGTGCTCATGCTCCATCTCCATTCCGGAGTGATCGTGCTCGCTCTCCGACGACTGGCTCTCCTGCCCATCGGCGTGCGCGTGAGTCTCTTCGGCACTTGTGTGCTCGCCGTGCGATTCGGCCGGCTCCTCCGACGAACAGGCGGAAAGGGTGACGGCGGCGAGTGCCGCGGCGGCGGCCGCAGACATGATGCGAACGGGACGCATGGAAATCCTCCTCGAGTAGGGCAACGAATCCCACCCTACTCCAGTACCCCCTATGGGTATCAAAGCTTATTCGACAACGTCTCCGACACCCGCATCGCGAAGGCAGCCGACGACCTCCTGTAAGAGCCGAACCGCGCCTGCCTTATCCAGGGGGTTGTTGCCGTTGCCGCACTTGGGGGACTGCACGCAGGAGGGGCACCCCGACTCGCACTCGCACGAGGAAATCGCCTCGCGCGTCGCCGCGAGCCATGTCGCGAGCCGGCGAAAACCGCGCTCGGCGAAACCCGCGCCGCCCGCATAACCGTCGTAGACGAACACCGTAGGCAACCCGGTGTCAGGGTGCAGATCCGTCGAGAGCCCGCCGATGTCCCACCGGTCGCACGTCGCCACTAGCGGCAGCAGCCCGATCGCCGCGTGCTCGGCGGCGTGTAGCGAACCGGGGACGTCGGCCTCCTCGATTCCGGCCGTGCGCAACAGCTTCGGGGTCACCGTGTACATCACGGCTTTCGTCACCAGCGTCTGCGGCGGCAGGTCCAGCGGCGCAACCTCGAGGATTTGGCCATAGCGGTCCCGCCGCTCGAACTCCACGACCTGCGTCGTCACCTCCACCTCGCAGAACGACGCCTGAACCGGGCCGGCATCGAGAGTCTCGAGCTCGTCGATCAGGTCGAGCGAGACCTTCTCCCGAGCGCTCGTGGTCCACTCCGGATTCTCCGGCCGCACGATCGCCACATTGTCGACCAGATCGAGCTCGTCGACGACAAAGGACTCGCCCATATGCAGGTACAGCGCGCCCGGGTGGACCTGCGTCCTGGCGCGGCCGGTATCGATCGAGCCGAGGATCCGCCCGTCGGAACCGTCGACGATCGTCACCTGCGCGCCGCCGGTGCCGCGGATGTCGACCTCCGGATGCGGATCGCCCTCGTCGACCCCCGGGTACCATCCGGCGCGGCGCCTCCGCACGAGCCCACGTTCGGCGAGTGATTCGAGCACGCCAACCGCACCCCAAGACTCGGCCTCTGCGTGAGTCATCGGATACTCCGACACCGCGCAGCGCAGCTGCCCTTCGAGGAGCACCGGGTTCGCCGGGTCCGTCACCGTCGCCTCGACCGGCTTGCCGAGCAGAGCCTCCGGGTGATGCACAAGGTAGGTGTCGAGCGGGTCGTCGCGCGCGACGAGCACGACGAGCGAGCCCTGCCCTCGCCGACCGGCTCGGCCCGCCTGCTGCCAGAACGAGGCGCGCGTGCCGGGGAAGCCCGCGGAGATCACGGCGTCGAGGCCGGAGATGTCCACCCCGAGCTCCAGCGCCGATGTCGAGGCGACGCCCATGAGGCTGCCGTCGCCGAGCGCCTTCTCCAACGCGCGCCGCTCAGAGGCCAGATAGCCCGCCCGATACGCGGCGACCTTGCCTGCGAGCTCTCGCGATTCTGTTGCCGACAGCCCCAGGTCCAAGGGTTCCGAGCCCCACGGATCGTCGGGGGAGGGCGGACGTGCGGCGTCACCCAGCATTTCCTTGGTGCGCAGCGCGAGCGATTCCGCGCCGGCACGCGAGCGCACGAATGTGATCGTGTGCGCGCCCTGCCGCAACAGTGCCGCCATGATTCGCGCCGCATCGCTGGCCGCCGCTCGCCGCACCGGCGCCCCACCCTCGCCGAGACTGCCGGGCACGAGCGCGGGCTCCCACAGCGCCACCGTGCGCCCACCCTGTGGAGAACCGTCGTCTGTGACGGCGGAGACGCTGTGTCCCACCAGGCGAGAGGCGGCCTCGGCGGGGTCGGACGTCGTCGCCGAGGCGAGAACGAACGTCGGAGACGCGCCGAGCGAACGCGCGAGCCGGTCGAGCCGCCGCAGGATCAGCGCGACATTCGAGCCGAACACACCGCGGTAGGAGTGGCACTCGTCGACGATGACGTAGGTGAGATTGCGGAGCAGCCGCGTCCACGAGCCGTGCCGGCCGAGGACAGATAGATGCAGCATGTCGGGGTTGGTGACGATCCAGCGCGAACGCTCGCGGATAAAGCGGCGGGCCTCGGTCGGGGTGTCGCCGTCGTAGGTGGACGGCGCGATGTCGCGGAGCTCCGGTACGGCGTCGACGAGGGAGACCAGCGATTCGAGCTGGTCCTGGCCGAGTGCCTTCGTCGGCGCGAGATACAAGACGGTCGCCCGCGGGGAACGGGCCAGATCGCTGAGCGCGGGAAGCTGATAGCCCAGCGATTTGCCCGACGCGGTGCCCGTCGACACGACGACATGCTCGCCGGCGTGCGCCTTCTCGGCGACGGCGACCTGATGCGCGTACGGGATGCTGAGGCCGGCGGCGATGAGGTGATCCCGCAGGGCGGGAAGAACCCACTCCGGCCACTCCCCGAAAGTGGATGTCTGCGGGGGTAGATCGGCGACGAATGTAACGGGGTCGGTGTGGCGCGGCGTGGTCACCCGGAGCACGTCGTCGAGAAGCTCGCGGCCGAAGGTCGGCTCGGCGCCGCCGACACCGCCAGGAGAGTGTTCGTCCTGGTGGGGGAGGTTCGGCGGGGTCATGCGTCCAAGGTTAGCGCGGCGAGTGTGCGGTGCGTGAACCCGAATCCGTCGGCAGGCGCACGGCGCCGGAAAGGACGCGTGGCGGCCCCGAAACGGGGGATTCGGGGGCCTGCGGGGGCGTATCTAGAGTGAACTTCAGGAATTAGGGGTTTCGCTTTGCCAAACTTCATGTTCTACTTAGTTTCGGTCGCAGCTTCTGTGTCGGTACACCCCGCATGCAGGATCTCAAGATGCGGGTAGACGTATGTCGCTGGAGAGTTCTCGAGGGGGTTCTCCGCTTTTCTCGTTACACCTAATTCTGCCCGGCGCGGGAGAACCTAACGCGCGCCGTACATCAAGTTAGACGAAGGATTTAAGATAAGCATGGCACAGGGCACTGTGAAGTGGTTCAACGCTGAAAAGGGCTACGGTTTCATCGCCCCTGAAGACGGCTCCGCTGACGTATTCGTTCACTACTCGGAGATTCAGGGCAACGGCTTCCGCACCCTCGAAGAGAACCAGAGTGTCGAGTTCGAAATCGGCACCGGCCAGAAGGGCCCGCAGGCCATGGGCGTTCGCGCGCTCTAAAGGTCTCCACAACTTTCAGTCGAACCGCCCGGCACCTTCGCATTCGCGAAGTGGCCGGGCGGTTCGCTATTTTCCGAACTCCCGATTCCGCCGACGGATGCGCGCAGGCCGCGAGGAGGGCATGCTTGAGGTGTGTGCCTCATCGTCGTCGCCCGCCATGTCCATCCCGATTTTCCGCTGGTCGTAGCGGCGAACCGCGATGAGTTCTTCGGGCGCGACGCCGCCGGCCTGAATCGCTGGACGGATGCGCAGTTCGCCGAGGGGGTCGGCGCGACTCCGACGTCAGCCACAGACGGTGTCTCGCAGGGGATGACGCCGGAGGGGCTTGTCGCCGGGCGTGACTGCACCGCCGGCGGGACGTGGCTCGCGGTCGCGTCGGGCGGAAAATTCTCGGCGGTGACCAACGTGCGAGACGCGAGCCCCGCTCCCGCGGCGCTGTCGCGCGGACGGCTGCCCCTGCTCGGCGTCGCCGGCGAGATGCCCGACGATCTCGCCCCCTACGGCCCGGCGAATGTGCTGTGGGGCGACGCGGACCGGCTCATGTGGGCCTCCAACCGAGGCGAACCCGGCCCGCGCGAGGTGGGTGAAGGCGTGCATTCGCTGTCGAACGCCTCGCTCGATACGCCGTGGCCCAAGTCGGTGGCGGCCGCCAAGGCGGTGAGCGAAGTGCTGCGCGAATGGTCCGGCCCGGCGGCCGGTGACGAGGCACTCGGCGACCACGCCAGTCCGCCCGAAGCAACCCCGACCTGGGCGGCGCAGCTACTGCAACCACTTCTCTCGCGGGACCGCGCGGCGCTCGACGCGCTGCCCGATACGGGCATGCCCATTACCTCCGAGTGGTTCTTGTCCGCGCCGTTCGTGCGTATGCCCGGTTACGGGACCCGCTGTCAGACCGCCGTCGCCGTGGCGAACTCCGGCGCGGTGTCCATCGTCGAGCGGCGGTTCGATTCGACGGGATTCGCCACCGAAGTTCGCGAGGCGAGGGTGGAGGTGCGATAAAACAGCTGCTCAAAGCTCTAGACAAAAAAGTTGTTGACATGTCACCAAAAGGTGGGTAGGTTAATCCATATCGGCCCGCGAGGGTCGCCACAAAGTACAGACGCGATAGCGTCACCGAATCACATAGGAGAAAACCATGGCTGACTTTGAAGGACTTTCCGCAGGTACCTGGAACCTCGACGCCGTCCACTCGAACATCGGTTTCCGCGTTCGCCACATGATGGTCTCGAAGGTCAACGGCAACTTCACCGGCGCCGAAGGCTCCATCGTCGTAGACGAGAACGGCTCCGCCTCGATCAAGGCCACCATCGACGCCTCGACGATCAACACCAACAACGGCCAGCGCGACGAGCACATCCGCTCCTCGGACTTCTTCCACACCGCCGAGTACCCGACGATCGAGTTCACCTCGACCGATATCAAGTCCTCCGGTGAGGACGTCGAGGTCACCGGCGATCTCACGATTCACGGCAACACCCGCCCGGTCACCCTCCGGGGCTCCTTCTTCGGCGTCAACTCCGGTAGCGGCAACGATGTCGCCGGCTTCGAGGCCGAGGGCAAGATCTCGCGCAAGGAGTTCGGCATCGATCTCGAAATGCCGCTCGAGGGCGGCGGAACGGTTATCGGCGACCAGATCACCATCATCCTCGACGTCGAGGCAGTGAAGGCCTAGTAAAACCGACCGACGGTTCGCACCGGCGAGCGCCTCACAAAGTGCCCGGTCCCCATCTGCGGGGCCGGGCACTTTTGCGCGCGCAGCATGCCGCGGGAAGTAAAGTCGGGGCCATGCCGAATACCCCGGAATTGCGCGCCGAAGTCGCCGGAGTGGTCGCCGTGGTCGATACCGCCCGCGAAGGAGGCGCGGTCCGTCACGCGGTGTGGCACGTCGCCATCGCCCCTGACGACGCGGGTCCTCGTCTTCGCGGCGCCTGGATCGTCGGCGAGCGAGAAGAGCTCTCCGGGCTGATTCGCACACGGCCCGTGTGGGCGCTGTCCGCCGACGCGCAGTCCGCTGTGGCCGACGAGGCCGACTATCTCCTCGATGCCCCGGCCACCGATGGCGCCGTCGACGCCGCGATCGCCGCCCTCGACAACGCCTTCGCCGAGGAGAAGGCGCGCACCGGCAACAACTGGGTCACTCCCGACTGGTCGGTGTCTGCTCGCCTCGCCGGCGAGGACCAGGACTCGGAGATCGACGGGAACCTCGACGACGAGCTGCGCCGCCGGGTGCTGTGGCACGCGCGGTCGCTGGAAAACGTGGCAATCGCGTGGGCGCAGTCGCAGTCTCAGCGCACCTCGCGGCAGGGCAAGGCCGGATCGCGTGACTTCCTTCTCGCCGACGAGCTCGGCGGTCCGCACCCGGCGCCGCTGCCACTCGTCGCGCGCTAGTCGACCGTCCAGGTGTTCGTGCCGTTGAGCAGCCCCTGGAGGTCGCGGGTTTCCGCATTTTTCGCCTGCGCGACCTGCTCGCGCGCCTGGTCGTCGTAGGTCGGCCGCGTCACCTGCCGGATAATGCCGACGACGGTGTACTGCAGATCCTGCGAGCTCAGCGACGCGAGCGCTTGTGCGTAGCCGGGATCGTCGGTATGGGCGTCGTGGACGATGATGTCGGACTCGTCGACGTCGGCGGTGGCGCGCACGGCGAGGCCGAACCCCTGCTGGACGACGCACCACTGGTCCTCATCACCGAAGACGATCTTCTCGCCGTGGCGTACGTGGATGAGATGGTCGGAGGCCTCTTCCTTGCGTAGTACGTCGAACGAGCCGTCGTTGAAGATCGGGCAGTCCTGGAGGATCTCCACGAACGCGGTGCCCCGGTGCAGGGCCGCGGCCATGAGTACCTCGGTGAGCACAGGGCGGTCGGAGTCGAGTGCACGCGCTACGAAGCTGCCCTGCGCGCCGAGCGCGAGGGACAACGTGTTGAACGGGTGGTCGATCGAACCCATCGGCGTCGACTTGGTCACCTTTCCCTCTTCGGAGGTGGGGGAGTATTGCCCCTTGGTGAGCCCATAGATGCGGTTGTTGAACATGAGCACCCGCATGTTCACGTTGCGTCGAAGGGCGTGGATCAGGTGGTTGCCGCCGATGGACAGCGCGTCGCCGTCACCGGTGATGACCCACACCGACAGGTCGGGACGGGTGGTCACCAGCCCAGAGGCCAGCGTCGGGGCGCGCCCGTGGATCGAGTGCACGCCGTACGTCTCGAGGTAGTAGGGAAAGCGGCTCGAGCAGCCGATCCCGGATATGAACGCGACGTTTTCGCGCTTGATCCCGAGTTTCGGCAGAACCTGGCGGACCGTCGCGAGGATGACATAGTCCCCGCACCCGGGGCACCAGCGGACCTCCTGGTCGCTGGTGTAGTCCTTCGGCTTCATCGTTTCGTCGGATTTCGGCACGTCGGAGAGAGCGTCGAGCAGATCGTGGCCGACGAGGCTGTGTTGTTCGATAGTCATGGGAAGTGACCGTCCTGTTGTCGAGAAGGCGGGTGAGCTATCCGAGGGTCTGTCCGGCGTCGACGTAGTCGAATTCCGCGTCCCCGCCGTACGCGTTCGTCAGGCCCGGTCGGGGAGTCAGATGTACGGACTCCCCGGTGGTGGTGACGACGTCCTGTAGCGCACGCCGGTATTTCGCGTGCTCGGTATCGCGGAGCGTCCCGGCGAACTCGGCATCGATGGCCTCGGCAAGTTCCTCGCCGGTGAACGCGAGTCCGCGCACCTTCGTCACCGGTTGGATGTCGCCGTCGAAACGCGCCTTGAGCAGCATCGACAGCTGTCCCAGATTCATCTCGGGAACGATGATCCGGCTATAACCGGACAGTATCTCCGACAGGTTTCGCGGCATCGGGTTGAGGTAGCGCAGATGTGCGCGGGCGATGTTGTGGCCGCGGCCGCGCGCGGTCCGGACCGCCTCGCCGATCGGCCCGTACGAAGATCCCCAGCCGATAATCAGCGTGTCCGCGCCGTTCGGGTCATCGACCTCGAGATCGGGGATGTCTATCCGCGCCACGCGCAGCGCCCGCACGCGGGTCATCAGCTCGTGGTTCGGTCCGTGGTACGAAATATTGCCCGTGCCGTTGGCCTTTTCCAGGCCGCCGATCCGGTGTTCGAGTCCGGCCTCGCCGGGTACGGCCCAATTGCGCGCGAGCGTTTCGGGGTCGCGCGCGTAGGGGAGGAAATCCCCTGCGTCGTCGGACTCGGATGCTGCGGAAATGTTCGGGTCGATGTCGGCCAGACTTGCGGCGTCGGGGATCGCCCACGGCTCGGAGCCATTGGCTATGGCGCCGTCGGTGAGCACGAGGACCGGGGTGCGGTAGGTGACGGCGATGCGCGCGGCCTCCCGGGCCACCTCGAAACAGTCCGACGGGGACTGCGGCGCCAGGATCGCGACCGGCGATTCGCCATTGCGCCCGAACATCGCCTGGAGCAGGTCGGACTGTTCGGTTTTCGTCGGCAGGCCGGTCGAGGGGCCGCCGCGTTGAACGTCGAAGATCACCAGCGGCAGCTCGGTCATCACCGCCAGCCCGAGCGCCTCGCTCTTCAGTGCGAGGCCCGGTCCCGACGTCGTCGTCACCCCCAGCGACCCGCCGTAGGAGGCTCCGATCGCCGTGCCGATGCCGGCGATCTCATCCTCTGCCTGGAAGGTGGTGACGTTGAAGCCCTTGAGCTTGGACAGCTCGTGGAGGATGTCCGAGGCGGGCGTGATCGGGTACGAGCCGAGGAACACCGGCATCTTCGCGCTGACCCCCGCCGATACGAGGCCGTAGGCAGCTGCCATGTTGCCGGTGATCTGCCGATACGTGCCCGCCGGAAGTTTGGCAGGCTCGACCTCGAACTCGGAGGCGAACGCCTCGGTCGTCTCGCCGTAATTCCATCCGGCGCGCAGCGCGAGCAGGTTCGCCTCGAGGATGAGCGGCTTCTTCGCGAACTTTCCGGTGAGGAAGGCCTCGACACCCTCGACGCTGCGCCCGTACATCCACGTGAGCAAACCGAGCGCGAACATGTTCTTCGATCGTTCGGCGTCCTTCTTGCCGATATCCACGGACTCGACCGCGCCGATCGTCAACGAGGACATCTCGACCTCGTGCAGCTGGTATTGTTCCATCTCCGGCGAACCGAGCGGGTCGCCCTCGTAGCCGACCTTCTTGAGGTTTCGTTTGGTGAACTCGTCGGAATTGACGATGACGATCCCGCCGGCGCGCAGATCGGAGAGGTTCGCCTTGAGCGCCGCGGGATTCATCGCGACGAGCACATCCGGGCGGTCACCGGCGGTGAGAATGTCGTAGTCGGCGATCTGGATCTGGAAGCTCGACACCCCGTGCAGCGTGCCCTGCGGCGCGCGGATCTCCGCAGGGAAGTTCGGTTGCGTCGCCAGGTCGTTACCGAAGGATGCCGCTTCGGACGTGAATTGGTCGCCGGCGAGCTGCATTCCGTCGCCGGAATCACCCGCGATGCGGATGACGACCTTGTCGAGCTTGGTCTTCGTCCCTTTACCCACCTGGGTGCCTCCGAATCTGATCGCGCCACGCTGTGTGCGGCAGACCACAACGCTATCGCGAAACTGACACACGTTCTAGTTTTGTTCCACCGCCAAACCAACCAGCGGCCCGTGGCGCGTCGGGCGGTCGGTCGTTCCTCCTCGCGTATTGGATATGAGTTATGCCTCATATTCTAGCCCTCGTCGCACCCCAGGCTGTGCCGCTCGCGGCCAAGCGTATGACGTCGCCCGCTCGCTGTAATCCGTTTGACCTCGCAGTTTCCGGTTTTCCGGCGCCCACTCAAGCGCCCTTCCGCGGCAGGTTCGAGTGGGGTCGACGTTCACATTCGCCGCCCCAAACCCGCCAGGTATGACGCCGGAGGAGGCAATCTCCCAGGCGGGCGCAACTACCCCGCGCCTCAGCCGGCGGGGGCGGCGTATGGAGGTGTTTTCGGGCACGACGGCCCCGGTGCTCGGGTGGCAGCTGCGAAAGCATCGGTGATAGGTGTATTAGATAAGGACAGCTGATCGCGCCACGAACGAGTGGGCGGTGCAATACAGTGCTGTACTACTCTTCGGGAGAATGAACGTCCCGATAATTCGCGGTGACCGTATATATAGGGGGAATGCCACGTGGCGACCAAGACGACGACAGACCGCGATCTCAAGCGTCTGGTCATCGTGGAGTCGGCCACGAAGGCGAAGAAGATCCAGCAGTACCTCGGCTCGAACTACATCGTCGAGGCCTCCGTCGGTCATATCCGCGACCTGCCGGGCCGCGCGGCGGACGTACCGGCTGCCTATAAAAAGGAGCCCTGGGCGCGCCTCGGCGTCAATCCGGACAACGACTTCGAGCCGATCTACGTCGTCGACTCGGACAAGTCGAAGAAGGTGACGGCGCTGCGCCGCGACCTCAAGGAGGTCGACGAACTCCTCCTCGCCACCGACCCCGACCGCGAGGGCGAGGCGATCGCCTGGCACCTGCTGCAGGTACTCAAGCCCAAGGTTCCCGTGCGCCGAATGGTGTTCCACGAGATCACCGAATCCGCGATCCGCGAGGCCGTGGAAAACACGCGCGAGCTCGACCAGGATCTCGTCGACGCGCAGGAGACCCGCCGCATCCTCGACCGCCTCTACGGCTACGAGGTCTCGCCGGTGCTGTGGAAGAAAATCCAGCGCGGGCTGTCGGCGGGCCGTGTGCAGTCGGTTGCCACGCGCATCATCGTCGAGCGCGAACGCGAGCGCATGGCATTCATTTCCGCCGGCTACTGGGACATCGAGGCCGAGGTCAGCGGCGAGGACTCGGTGAGCGGCTCGCGCCGTGCGTTCGGCGCGAAGCTGGCGCAGGTCGAGGGCAAGCGCATCGCACAGGGGCGCGACTTCGGTCCCGATGGAAAGCTCACCTCCGATGTCACACCCCTGGGGGAAGACGCCGCTCGGGCGCTGGCCACGGGCCTGGAGAAGGCGGAGTTCCGCGTGGATTCGGTGGAGTCCAAGCCGTACACGCGCCGGCCTTCGGCCCCGTTTATGACGTCGACGTTGCAGCAGGAAGCCGGGCGGAAGCTGCGGTTCACGTCGTCGCGAACGATGCGTGTGGCGCAGCGGCTCTACGAAAACGGCTACATCACCTATATGCGTACGGACTCGACGTCGCTGTCGGCCGCAGGTACGCAGGCCGCGCGCGACGCGGCATCCACGCTGTTCGGCTCCGAATACGTCTCGGAGTCGCCGCGGCGCTACGAGCGGAAGGTGAAGAACTCGCAGGAGGCGCACGAGGCGATCCGCCCCGCCGGCGAGACGTTCCCCACCCCCGGCGAGCTGCGCCCCGCGCTGTCGGCGGAGGAGCACCTTCTCTACGAGCTGATCTGGCGGCGCACCCTCGCCTCGCAGATGGCGGACGCGCGTGGCACGACGGTTTCGGTGCGCCTCGGCGCGCGGGCGGCGGAGAATTCCTCCGGCTACCGCGACACCGTGTTCAATGCCTCCGGGCGCACGATCACGTTCCCCGGCTTCCTTCGCGTGTTCGATGACGACGCAAGCGAAGATGGTGCCGGCTCCGGCAAGGGCGAATCGCGCCTACCGCAGCTCGCCGAGGGGCAGACTCTCGCGCCGGAGAAGATCTCGCCCGAGGGACACTCGACGAACCCGCCGGCCCGCTACACCGAGGCCTCGCTGGTCAAGGCGATGGAGGAGATGGGCATCGGGCGCCCCTCGACGTACGCCTCGATCATCAACACGATCCAGGCGCGCGGCTACGTGTACTCGCGCGGCAACGCGCTCGTGCCCTCGTGGCTCGCGTTCCCCGCGGTGCGTCTGCTCGAGGAGAACTTCGGCACGCTCGTCGACTACGACTTCACCTCCCTCATGGAGGACGATCTCGACCGGATCGCCTCGGGACAGCAGTCGCGCACCGACTGGCTCAAGGGCTTCTACTTCGGACGCAGCGCTGTCGCCGAGGGCGACGACGATAGCGCCGCGGTGGGGCTCAAGGACCTCGTCAGCGATCGTCTCGCCGAGATCGATGCCGCCGCGGTGAACTCGATCCGCCTGTTCGAGGACGACGAGGGCCGCACGGTGTACGTGCGCAACGGTAGGTACGGCCCGTACCTCATGCGCCGCGACACCGATGAAAATGGCGAGCCGAAGGAGCAGCGGGCGAATCTGCCGATCGCGCTCAACCCGGACGAGCTCACGCTGCAGGTCGCCGAGAAGCTGTTCGCTATCCCGCAGGAGGGACGCAAGCTCGGCGTCGACCCGGCGACCGATCACGAGATCGTCGTCAAGGATGGGCCGTACGGACCGTATGTCGCCGAGCTGCTGCCGAAGATGAGCGAGGACGAGCTCGAGGCGGCGCGCGCCGAGGCCGGCCAGAAGGCCGAGGCTGCCGAGATGGAGTCTCAGCTCGGCGACGGCGCCACGGAAGCCGAGGCGAAGAAGGCGGCGAAGAAGGTCGCGAAGAAGGCGGCGAAGGACTTCACCGAGCCCAAGGGAAAGATGGCGTCGCTGTTCAAGACGATGGACGCCGAAACTGTCACCATCGACCAGGCGCTGCGGCTGCTGTCGCTGCCGCGCGTGGTCGGCGTCGACCCGGCCGACGGCAAGGAGATCACCGCCCAGAACGGCCGCTACGGCCCCTACCTGCGCAAGGAACGGGATTCGCGTTCGCTCGGCTCCGAGGAGGAGCTATTCACGGTGACGCTCGACGAGGCGCGCCGCATCTACTCCGAGCCGAAGCGGCGCGGGCGCTCCGGGCAGCCCTCGTACCTCAAGGACCTAGGCGACGATCCGATCACCGGCAAGAAGGTGCTGGTCAAGGACGGCCGCTTCGGCCCGTACGTGACAGACGGCGACACCATCGCCTCGCTCGGCAAGGGAGACACTCCCGAAACCGTCACTCCCGACCGCGCTTCCGAACTTCTTTCGGCGCGGCGCGACCAGCAGGCCGCGAAGGACGCGGACCCGGACAAGGCGACGAAGAAGACCGCGAAGAAGTCCGCGGCGAAGAAGTCGACCGCACGCACATCGTCCGGCGCCCGCGCGGCGAGCAAGACCGGTTCGCGCGTGGCGAAGAAGGGTGCGACGAAGAAGGCCACCAAGACCGGGGTGTCCGGCGTGCGCAAGGCCGCCGCGAAACCCTCGGGCAGCTAGGGCTACCGACTCTCCCGGCCAGGATTCTCTGCCGGGCTTCGCCCAGGTAGCTCCTCGTTGGGAATGTGCGCGGCGTCGGCGTCGATCGCCGCGTCGACCTCTTCCTCGTCATCGTCGAGGAGGCTCTCCCGCAGAGTCGGCTCGGTAACCGTGGGCAGCTCCTCGAGGCCGAGGTCGTGCGCGGCCTGCCAGCGGTCGGCGAGCGTCGGCCGCAACGGACGGGCGAGCTGAGTCATCGCGCCGCGGCCGCGCAGCTCGACGGCACGGCCGAACGTCCAGCGGTCCGCCTCCTCCGGATCGGCGGCCTCCACGGCGCGGCGCGCGGCGAGCACGCCGCCCTGCTCGAGCTTCGCGAGGGAGGTCAGGCGCGAGGCCTCGTTCACCGGATCGCCGATGACGGTGTACTCGAAGCGTTTCGCGTGTCCGATGTGCCCGGCGATGACGGTGCCGTAGGAGATGCCGATGCCCGCCGTCAACGGGTGGATGGATTCCATCTTGCGGCCGAGCGCCCGTGCCGTCGCGAGGGCCTGGCCCGCTGGATCCCAGGCCTCCATGGGGGCGCCGAAGATCGCGAGCGCCGCGTCGCCCTGGAATTTGTTGATGTAGCCGCCGTGCTCGTCGACGGTGTCGACGACGATGCGGAAGAAGTCGTTGAGCACCTTGACCACGCGCGCCGGCTCGTTGATCGCGGCGAACTCCGTCGACCCGGCGAGATCGACGAACAGCACGCCGACGGTCCGCTCGGAGCCGCCGAGCTCGGTGCCGTTCTCCAGCGCGTGCAGCACGACATCCTCGCCGACGTAGCGGCCGAACAGGTCCTGCATGGTCTCGCGTTCCTCGAGGTCGGCGACCATCTCGTTGAACCCGACCTGCAGCGCGCCCATCTCCGTCGCGTCGTACACCGCGGTACGCGCCGAGAAATCGCCCTGCTGCACCCGCTTGACTGCCGACTGCAGGTCACGCACCGGATCCGCGACGGAAGTCGAGACGAGCTGCATGCCGAACACACCGGTGACGAGGGCCGCGATGGCGAGCATGCCGATCGCGCGGATGACGACCCGCGGATCGTCGCCGAGCTGATCGAAGTGATACGCGATGACGACGAGCACGATCCCCAGCGACGGCACGGCAGTGGTGAGCACCCAGCCGAGGATGATCCGGCGGCGCACACCGGGCAGGTGGCTGTCGACCGGAACGCCCGCGCCGAGCGCGCGCCGCATGATCGGCCGCATGAGCCGCTCGGACTGCAGATACGAAATAATGCACGTGACCAGGCCACCGAGGACCGCGGTGACGCCCATGATGAGCGCGAGGCGGTGGGAGACGCTGAAATTGACCGCGACGAACACCGTCGTGCCGAGCACCCAGATCGCGCCCTGGAGCCACGCCTGGTAAGCGGGCATATTCAAAGTGCGATGGCGCGCCTGCCGGTCGAACGGCTCGCTCGAGCGCATGGCCCGCAGCACGGGGATGATGAGCCATGTCGAGATCACCGCGCCGGCGAGGAGCCCCAGGACCAGCGTCCCGATGAACAGGTATTGGTTGACAAGCTGGAAGGGCCCGATATCGAGGAACGTGTCCAGCGGCAACCCGAAGCGCAGGAACGCGAACACGAACACCGCACCGATGAGATGCGACTGCAAAGTGGTGAGCGCATACACGGGCCATGGTGTGGACCACAGCCATTTCGCGAAACGCAACCACTTATTCACGTTACTCAGGGTACTTGCCCGCCCCGACACCCGAAGCCCGGTTCCGATCACTCGTGTGTCCCTGCCTAGATTCACCTATGACGTCGGAGGTATGTGGGCACCCCATGGCGTCGGAGTCGGCGGCTACCATGTGACCCATGGAATCCGTGGCCGCCGATGAGATCGCCGTCGGGCCGGTGTTCAATTCGCTGGCCGGGCAGCCGGAGGTACGCTCGGCGCTCTCGCGTGCGGCATGGGTATCGAGGAAGTGGGTGGAGGGCGAGCGCACCGCGCGCGAGATGCGCCTTGAGGCCGAATCCGCCGTCGGCGCGATGACCCACGCGTGGCTGTTCACCGGTCCTCCCGGCTCCGGGCGGACGGTCGCGGCGCGCGCCTTCGCCGCCGCGCTGCAGTGCACCGACCCGAATACCGTCGGCTGCGGGGAGTGCCGCGGCTGCACGACGGCGCTCGCCGGCACCCACGCCGATGTGCATTTCGCCCGCACGGAGCGGCTGTCCCTCCAGCTCGCGGACGTGCGCGGAATTATCGAACGTGGCAATTCGCGCCCGGTGAGCGGGAATTTCTCGGTCGTCATCATCGAGGACGCCGACCGGCTCACCGAGCAGGCGGGCAACGCCCTGCTCAAGGTCATCGAGGAGCCCTCGGGTCGCGCGATCTTCATCCTGTGCACGCCGACGGACGACCCGGCCGATGTGATGGTGACCCTGCGCTCGCGCTCCCGCCACGTCTACCTGCGCACGCCGAGTGCCGAATCGGTGGCCGCGGTGCTACGTGCCGACGATTCGGTCCCCGCGGACAAGGTCGACTGGGCGGCCTCGGTGTCCGGCGGGCACGTGGGCCGCGCCCGCTGGCTCGCCACCGACGCCGACACGAGGGCGCGCCGCGAGCGCGTCGTGGAGCTCGCGCTGGCGATGAACTCTTTGGGGCGCTCCCTGCCGCTCATCTCCTCGATCGTCTCCGACGCCGCCACGGGAGCCGCGGACCAGCACGCGGCGAGGGACGAGCGCGAGACTGCGGAACTCAATCAGGCACTCGGCGCGGGCGGCACCGGCAAAGGTGCGGGCACCGCGACGCGCGGGTCGAAGGGCGTGCTCAAGGACCTCGAGGACAAGCAGAAACGGCGCCGTCAGCGCTCCACCCAGGACGCGCTCGATCTCGCCCTCGTCGATATCGTCGGGCTGTACCGCGATGCCATCGTGCAGGCCACCGGCGCTCAGGTAGCGCTGTTGCACCCCGATTTCGGTGAGCGCTCGGCGAAGTTGGGCCGGCATTATGGCGCGGCACGGATGCTGCGGGCAATGCGGGCGGTGCAGGATGCGCGCGAGGCGCTGCGGACAAACGTCAAGCCGCAGTACGCGCTCGCGGCAATGGCGGGCCGCGTGCAACAGGAGCTCAAGGTCTGAGAACCGGGCGGTTTTTCCCACGGGCGGCCATACGCTAGGATTCTTCGGTGGACCTCCCCGCACGGCATCGGCCGGCGCGAATGGCCCGGCCGCGTTAGCTCAGTCGGTAGAGCATTTCACTCGTAATGAAAAGGTCGTCGGTTCGATTCCGACACGCGGCTCCACGCAAACGCCCCGCGAGAAATGATCCTTCGGGATCTCTTCTCCCGGGGCGTTCGTCATTCGAGAACTTCCGCGCGGCAGTCCCTCGCGCGGCCGGATTGCAGCACCTAATATCTCTGGGGTGACCGACACAGCATCCCAAAGCGCCCGCTTCCTCCTTGCGCCGATGCGTCCTCGCGATGCAGGCGAGCCGAACCGCGCCGCGAGCACACTCGAATTATTCTTCGATCTCGTCTTCGCCATCGCCGTGAGTCAGGCGAGCACGTCGCTGTTCGACTTGCTCGCCGAGGGGGACTGGGCCCACGGCCTGCCGAGGTACCTGCTCGCGTTTTTCGCAATCTGGTGGGCGTGGATGAACTTCACCTGGTTCTCCACCTCATTTGACAATGACGACTGGCTCTACCGGGTCCTCACCATCGTGCAGATGGGCGGGGTGCTGTTGTTCGCCTCGGGAATCGAGCCGATGTTCGTCGAGGATTCCTACACGCTCATGATCGCCGGGTACGTCGTCATGCGCGTCGCCATGGTTATGCAGTGGCTCCGTGCAGCCGCGAGCGGTGGGCCGACCCGGCGGACGGCGCTCATCTACGCGGCGGGCATCGCCGTCGCCCAGGTGTTGTGGCTCGCGTGGCTATTCGTTCCGGACTCGCCCGCGCGCACCGCTTTCCTCGTCGTGCTCATCCTGTGCGAGATCGCCGTCCCGGTCGTGGCGGAATCTGCGGGGCACGCCAGCACCCCATGGCATCCGGAACACATCACGGAACGGTACGGGTGCTTTACCCTTATCCTGCTCGGCGAGAGTCTCCTCGGTTCGGCGAATGCGGTGTTCTCGGCGCGGAGCGACGTCGATTCTCTCGTGCGGCTCGTCGAGTTGGCGGTGCTCGCGCTCATCGTGACGGCATCGATGTGGTGGATCTACTTCTGGCCGCCACACGACCGCGCCATCGGCAGTCTGCGCAGCTCTCTACGATACGGCTACCTGCACTATTTCGTGTTCGCAGCCGCCGGCGCCTTCTCCGCGGGCATCGAGGTGGAGACCGCGGTGCTCACCGGAGAGTCCGGGCTCGCGAAGAGTGTAGCGGGCTTTACCGTGGCCATTCCCATCGCACTGTTCATGCTGGGAATCTGGTGGATTGCGATACGGCGCAGCGCTGATGGAGTCGTCAACACGGTTCTACCGCTGGGTGCGGTACTCGTTCTTTTCGATCCGTTCATCCCGGTGCCGATCGCGCTGACGACACTCGTGTGCGTCATCGTCGTCGCGGTGCTCGTGTGGCGGCCGCCCGTGCCCGAGGGCGGACGGTCGAACGATCAGCTCGCCGAGCCGGTCGACGCGTCCACGTAGACGAAGGTCCCGGGTCCGCCGCCTGGCGAGGTCTCGCCGGCGTGGCTCGGGAAGTTGTATGGCAGCTTCACGAGTTTGTGCGGGGTGCCTTCGCGGTCGGCCTGCCAGCAATCCAGTGTGACGCCGTGGAACGACTTGCACACGACGCGTGTGGACATCCCGAACGGGGAAATGATGCGGTCTGCGGCGAGCCCGACATTCCAGAACTGCGGGTTATCCGGCGTGAGGAGATCATCTCGGTCGACACCGCCGGTCGGATCGTATGGGTTCGGGGGAGCGGGCCACTCGTCGACCGGCGAACCGGCGGACAGCGAATCGATCGATCCGACCGAGCCGAGATCGAATGAGCCTGTCTGCGCAGTTGCGGCCGGGGCGAGCAGCGCCGAGCCGGCGACCGCGAGGGCTGCGGCGCACGTGCCGAGGCGGGCGACTCGAGAGCGGGAGTAGGTCTGGGAGCGTGACATAGCGTGCCCTTTCCGTCGCGGGAGAACCATCAAATATTGCATCGGGCAAGATATGTATGGCGTTACCGCGGCCAGGTCTAGCAGCGCGAGAGCTCGCGGTCCAAGGCATCGCGTTCGGCCGCCGTCACCCACAAGCGATATTCCTGTTTGACGACGATCTGGCGAGCCACGTATTCGCAACGGTAGGCGACGTTAGGAGGAAGCCAGGTGGCGGCGTCGCCATCGCCCTTCTGCGAGTTGAGCGAGCCCTTCACCGCCTGGAGGTTGAGGGGGTCGTTGGCGAAATTGCGGCGCTCTTCCTCGCTGAGTTGCTGCGCGCCCTTCTGCCAGGCATCCGAGAGCGCGACCATGTGGTCGATCTGCACGGCCTGCGAGGTTCCCTTTCCGCGCTGGAAATCGATGAGCTCGGCCGAGAACGGATCGGCGAGGGTGCCGGTGAGTACGACGCAGTCGCGCGTGCCTTCCTTGAAGACCAGGTTGTCCAGGTCTCGCGCGAGGATGTCGTTGCGGGTATCGCAACCGTTGTGGCCGCCGGCGACCGTGACATCGTCGCTCCACGCCTGGCCGAAGAGTTCGCGCTCGTAGCCCGTCTTCGGCGCGCGGCCCTTGACCTCGAGAAGTGGCAATCCGATGCGGGCGGCATTGACGAGATCGGCAGGAGCCCCGGCGGGAGGTGCCTCGACGGGCGGCGGGGGAGCAGGAGCCTCCTCGGGAGCCGGGGCAGGCTCGGGAGGGAGCGGTTCGGCTGCGGGCTCGCTCGGTTCGCCGGCGAATGGGTCGAAATCCGGGGAGGCGACTTCCATGTCCTCGCCCATGGGCGGGGCGCCAAGGTCGAGTTCCGCGCAGCCGGCGAGGGCGACGGTAAGAAGCGACGCAGCGGCGATTCCGGCGCGCGTCCGGCGGGAGAAACGCCCAGAGGACGGAGTAGGCAAAGATCGTCGGTCGAGCATGATTGGCAACCTTAGCTACCGACTCCGACACTCCTGCGTCGACTCTCCCCGCGCGGGCGGCCCCACCTGCCTATTTCGGTTCGACACCCGCGAGGATGAGCAGCTCGTTCGCGGCAGGCTCGGCGGCGGCGCGGTCGTCCTCGATGAGGCCGAGGCGGAAGCGGCGATCGAGAAGGTCGGCCACCGTCGCGACACCCTCGTTGCGGATGGCGAACTCGAACTCGGCGCGCGTGATGTCGATGCCTTCGGCAACCTGCTCCAGCGGTCGGTCGCAGGTTGCAGAGCGAACCACTGCAGGGGTTTCGCGGCCGAAGCGGCGCACCATCGACTCCGGATAGCCGATGAGATCGGCGCCGCTGACCTTCCCGAACGCCGGATTTCCCGGAGCGCCCACTAGAGGCAAATTCTTCGTCTCGCACTCGCGAAACCGACCGGGCCCGCCGCCGATCCGCTCGATGGCCGTGTCCACCGTTTCCTCGGCCATGAGCCTGTACTCGGTGAGCTTCCCGCCCGTCACGGTGATGAGCCCGTTGTCGGACGTGAGAATCGCGTGGTCGCGGGAGAGATCCGAGGTGTCCTCGTCGTCTCCCTCCATGGAGATCAGCGGCCGCAGGCCGGCATAAGCACCGGCGACGTCATCCATGGTGAGCTTTGTGCCGAGCCCCTGGTTGACGACATCGAGGACCCATTGGACGTCCTCCTCGGGCGCGTCGGGCACGTCGGGAACCTTGCCGGGCTGGTCGACGTCGGTGAGACCGATGAAGCAACGGCCCAGCTCTTGGGGAAGGATGAAGCAATAGCGGCTGACAGAGCCGGGAACCGGCACCGTGAGCGCACCTTCGGGATTGCCGAGCTTCTCCGAGCGAACGACGACGTGGGTGCCGCGGGAGGGACGTACCCGGATGTCGGACTGGAGCTCTCCGGCCCACACCCCGGTCGCGTTGACGATGGCCCGCGCCGCCACAGAGACCGGCTCTGCGCCCGGGTTTAGTTCGTCGCGCAGCTCGACCGACTCGCCCGTCGCGGCGCTCGCCCGCGCATAGGTGAGCACGGTGGCGCCGTAGCCGGCTGCGGTACGTGCGAGAGCGGTGACGAGCCGGGCATCGTCGACAAGCTGGCCGTCGACGTTGAGCAGTCCGCCGCGAAGCCCCTTCGTCTCGACCGTCGGGCACAGCCGCTGCACCTCGGCCGGGCGCAGGTAGCGCGGCCGAGGAAGCGTCGCCGAGCTGGTGCCGGACGCACGGCGAAGAAGGTCGCCCGCGAGGAAACCGAGCCCGGGGAGAGTCCGCTGTGCGAAGCTCAGCGAATCGAGGAGAGGCACGACCTGACTCAGCGCCCGGGTGAGATGAGGAGCAGTGCGCTCCATGAGAATCCCGCGCTCGGCGGCGCTACGCAGCGCCACGCCCGCGTGCCCGGTACTGAGGTAACGAAGCCCGCCGTGCGCGAGCTTCGAGGACCAGCGCGACGTGCCGAACGCGAGGTCGTGCGCCTCGACCAGGAGCACCGACATGCCGCGAGAGGCCGCGTCGAGGGCTGTGCCCGCGCCGGTGACCCCGGCGCCGATGACGACGAGGTCCCACGTTTTCGGGGATTCGCGCAGTTCGGTGAACTCGGTGCGGCGGCGGGCGGCAGACAGTCGGGAGTCGGGCGATGAGAATTCCATGGCAAAATCCTACGCAGTAGTAGGAACAAGGGACCAGCCCGTACTCGCGTCGGCGACCCGGACATGGTTGCCTAAGCACGCAGGGTGCGCAGCCGTCGCGGTCGATAATCGCGGTAACGTCGGCGCGAAGTCCCTAAGCGCACGCCCCGTCGATCCGCCCCGCGAATGGAGTCCGCCATAACTTCCGCACTCACACCTCCCGACGCCCGTACCCGCCGCCTGCCCGGGAGGGCCCTCGGCGCCTGCGTGGCCGTCGCGGTCGCCGCGTGGGTGGTGCGCTGCGTGGTGACGGCGGCCGGCTGGTTCTACTGGGACGACCTATCGCTCTACGCCACTGCGAAGGCCGAATCGAATCCGTTCGCGCTGCTGCTGCGGGTGCACGACGGTCACGTCATGCCCGGCGCGTGGCTCATCGAATGGCTTCTTGCGCACACGGCGCCTCTGAACTGGGCGGCGGCCGTGGCCGTGGTGGCGCTACTGCACGCGGTCGCGCTGGCCGCCGTCGGGCGGGCGCTGTGGATTCTCGCCTCGCTGCGCGGCGCGCCGGTGGGCGCGGCGGCTGTCGCCGTCCCGCTCGCGCTCTATGGCTTCGCCCCGCTCGTGCTCCCTGCCGGCACCTGGGTCGCGGCTTCGCTCAATGCGCTGCCGCTACACGCGGCGCTGGCGCTAGGGGTCGCCCACCTCGTCCGCGCCGTCCACGGCGACTCCGCCCACCCCGGCCGGGACGCGCTGGTTGCCGCCGCCTCCGTGGTCGTCGGCGGGTGTTTTACCGAGCGTGCGATGTTCATCGTGCCCGCCGGCGTGCTCGTGCTGCTGGCGATGGCGCTCGCCGGGCGTGGCGCGGGCCGCTCAGGCGCGTGGATACGGGCGCTCGTGCCCTCGATCATCGCCACGGGGATCGGCGTCGTCGTCTATTTCGTCGCGACGAGCAGCGAGGACCTGACGCCGCCGGACGAGCCGTCTCTTCCCGGGGTCGGCGAGGCTCTCAAGAGCACCTACATCGACGTCGTGCTGCCGGCGCTGGCCGGCGGCCCGTGGCGGTGGGACCGTTGGCATCCGGGGCCGCCGTTCGCGGATCCGGATGCGCTTGCGATCGCCGCAGGCGTCGTCGTTGCCACCGGTGTGCTCGTCTGGACCTATCTGCGCCGCGGCGCGGGAGCGTGGCTGTGGATGCCGGTAGCGGTGTACCCGATCGCGCCGGCTCTCGCGCTGGCCTTCGCACGCTCGGGCCCGGAAACCGCGGCGGTCGTCGCGAACACGATGCGTCACGTCTCAGAACTCTCCGTGCTCATCGCGCTGTGCGCGACGCTCGTCGCGACGTTCCCGAGGATGGGGAGCGTGGCCGGAGCGGACACCGGGGCAGCGCGCGCGGAGGGAGCGAACGGGCAAGCGGGCGCGACCCGTGCTCCCGCCTGGCGGATCGGCGCGGCGGTGGCGGCGGTCTTGCTGATCGCGTCGTCCGCCGTCACACATGTGTCGTATGCGCGGTCCTGGAGCGAGCAGCCGTCGCGGGACTACTTCGCGGGGCTCCGCGATACTGCAGTCGAGCGAGGGGAGGGCAATCCGCTGCCCGACCAGGCGGTCGCGCTCAACGTGCTCCTTCCCGTGGTCGCGCCGAATCACATGCTTTCGCGGCTCGTCGACGGTGTTCCCGGGTACCCGGAGATCCGAAACTGGGCGACCGACCCCGTGCTGCTCGGGGATGACGGGCGCCCGCGCGAGACCGAGATGCTCGAGCTGCGCCACATCACGCAAGGGCCCGAAGAGGGCTGCGGAACTCGTATCCCCGCGGGTGGCGAGCCGGTGCAGATCCCGCTCGACGGTCCGCTCATCGAGCGCGAATGGGTCGTCCAACTCAACTATTTCGCCTCCGCCGACGGCACTGTCGATCTCTCCCTCGGGAGCGGGGAGGCCGAAACGGTGCCCGTAACGGCGGGGTTGGGGCAGGTGACCGTCCTCATCACCGGAGACGGGGAATCGCTCGGAGTCGCCCCGAGCGGAGAGGTCGGAGACATGTGCGTGGCCTCCGGGCCGATCGGCGGACTTCTCCCGAAGTGACGGGGTGGCGCGGTATCGTCCGGAGCGGTGAGGGGAATTTAACCCGAGCAGCATTCCGGCACACCGCAGGCCGAACGACGCAGCGCGCGGGTCAAGGGCGATAATGGTCGGAGTGTGTCGGCGCCCCGAGGCGTCGCCGGGTGAGGAGAAAGGGGCAAGCCGATCGTAACTGCAGTGATGCTTACGCTCACGGCGTTGATCGTCGTCCCGGGCTTCGTGATCTGCCTTCTCGGCGGGATGCGCGTCGGTTACGCGCTGGTTGCCGCGATCCCGGTCTCCTACGGCGTCGTCTCGATCGCGTGCTTCGTGCTCGGGATGATGGAGATCCGCTGGACCCTGCTCAGCTACGCCATCTCCGCGCTGATCGCCGCCGTGGTGGTGTGGCTCGTCGGTTCTGTTGTGCGCGGGCCGCTGCGGCTCGGGCGAGGCCGCCGGTTCGGGCTGTTCCGCGGTGCCGGACGTCGGCGCAGGCGGCACGCCCGCGAAGAGGGCGTGCTGGCCGAGGACGAACTGTCCCCGCGCCGCAAGGATCCTCGCGCCGCGGTGCCCGATCATCCGGACTACGTGACCGGGTGGCGTTCGTGGATCTGGAAGCTCGCACCGTTCCTCGCGGTCGTCGTGGCTGCGTGGCTCATCGCTACGCTCGTGCTCAACCAGCTCGTCCACACCACGGGCGGGCTGTCCAACGTGTTCCAGGGCTGGGACGCCCACTGGCACGCGAACTACCTGCGCTTTATCGCTGAGACGGGGATCGCCTCTCCCGAGGACGCCGGGCTGCTGCACAACCAGGAGTCGCACACTCCGATGTACTACCCGAGCGCCTGGCACGCGATCGCCGCGCTCGTCTACAACCTCACCGGCGCGAACGTCGTCGAAACATACAATCTCGTCCAGATCGGCGCCGCCGCGATCGCGTTCCCGCTCGGCGTCGCCTCCTTCACGTGGGTGATGTGCGCGCGCCGTATGGGGCGCATGCTCGCCTCGACGGCGGCCACGGCTGCCGCGCTAATGACCCCACTCTTCCCGGGGCTTCCGTTCGTCGAGATGCGCGTCGCCGCAACCCCCAGCGCATTGTCCGCAGGCCTCGTCGGCGCGGTCGTGCTCATCATCATCGCCTCGACGAGACGCCCCGCGTGGTGCCTGCCCGCGGGTCTCGCCCTCATCGGCGTCGGTGGGCTGCACCCCTCCGGCTTGGTGACGGCGGCGCTCATCGTCATTTTCTGGTGGCTTTTCGAAGCGTTGTGGCGACCGACCCGCGGCCGCTTCAAGGATCTGCTCTCGCTCGCGACGGTGGCGATCCTCGGCATGCTCGTGCTCGTCCCGCAGTTCCTGTCGATCTCGGCGAATGCGGAGGACATTTCGTCGTTCTCGTTCACCACCGGCGGCTCGCGCTTGATGACCTGGGTCGACTCGATGTCGCTGCAGGTGCGCCACGTTCGTGACTTCGGCGTGCGCTGGGTAGTCCTCGCCATTGCGCTGCTCGGGTTCTTGGTGCTCATCCGCCGCGGCATCGTGTGGGCGCTCGCGCTGTGGGCGTTCTTCATCGTCGTGTGCGTCAACGCGATGCAGCCGATCGGCAACGTCGTCGGCGATGTTTTCCACCTCATCGGCAGCGTCTACTACAACGACCCGCGTCGCGTCGGCGTCGTGCTCGCTGTGGTCGTCGCCGCGTGCGCCGGGCTTGGCGTCGCCTCGTTCGCCCACTGGCTCGTATCCCAAATGGGCAAGCTCGTCGATCCGATCACCGATCCGTATGGCCGGGGCGCCGGCTCGATGCGCTACGCGGTGCTCATCGTCGTCGTCATCGGAACCACTGTGTGGTCGGCGCAGTCCGCGCCGCTCTTCGCAGAACGGGCGGCTACCGAGCAGCGCTACGGCAAACTCGTCGACACCCACGACCTGCGGGCGTTCGATTGGCTCGCCACACAGCCGAAGGCGTACGACGGGATGATTCTCACCAACGCCAACGAGGGCAGCGGTTGGATGTATGCGACCAACGGGCTGCCTTCGATTTCGCGGCATTACCTTGATCCGCCGTTCACCGAGACCGGCACGAACCAGCTGCTCGACACCATCGACCTCGCGGGCCGGCTCAAGTGGACCGATGACGCGATCGACCGTCTGGACGTCAACTACGTGTACGTGAGCCCGCCGCCGCACTGGGGTTACCAGCCGTTCAACAAGGCGATGCTCGCCGCGTTCACCGCGCCCGGTCTGCAGATGATCTACGCCGACCGGCAGATCCGGATCTACGCAGTCCGTGCCCACTTCTCCCAGCAGGAGCTCGACCGGATGGTCGCCGACTCGCCGCACCCGCCGGGCATCGCGCAGGAGTACACGCGAGAAGCCGAGCAGGCGCCGAGCGACGCGCCCGTACCGAGCAGCGCACCGGCGCCGAGTGGTGGCCCGGTGCCGAGCGGCGCCCCGGCGACCAGTGGCGCACCGGAACCGAATGGCGGCGCGTCGACCGGTGGCGCGCCGGCGCCA
Source organism: Dietzia timorensis (assembly GCF_020742175.1). Lineage (GTDB taxonomy): Bacteria > Actinomycetota > Actinomycetes > Mycobacteriales > Mycobacteriaceae > Dietzia > Dietzia timorensis_A. Next base: position 2,847 of record NZ_DYXM01000271.1, on the reverse strand, counting down.
AGCAGTGGGGATGCCTCGCCGATGCCGCAATGGGCAGGAAATTAGACAGCTTGTGGAGGCCGGTTCGGCCGGAACCGTGCCGACCCGGAGCGTTTGTCTTGCGGGCCGAATTACCCACCTGCGGGTGCGCCGCCTGACGCCACAGGCTTAAAATTCCGGACGTGTCGACTCTGAAGAAGTTCGCGTGGCTCTCGGTGGCCGCGTCGGTGGTGACCATCATCCTGAAGGCAGGTGCATGGTGGCTTACCGGGTCGGTGGGTCTGCTGTCCGACGCGGCCGAATCGCTCGTCAATCTCGTTGCCGCGATCGTCGCGCTCATCGCGATTACGATCGCCGAACGCCCCGCCGACGAAGACCACCAGTTTGGTCACTCGAAGGCCGAGTATTTCTCGGCGGGTGTCGAGGGCGCGATGATCTTCATCGCCGCAGGCTCGATCATCGTGCTTGCCGTGGAACGGCTGCTCAATCCGCAGGAGCTCGAACAACTCGGTGTCGGTCTGATCGTCTCCATCGTCGCATCGATAATCAACGGAATCGTCGGCACCATGCTTATTCGCGCCGGCCGGAAACATCGATCGGTGACGCTGACAGCCGACGGGAAGCACCTGCTCACCGACGTCATTACCTCCATCGGTGTGGTGGTCGGAGTTGGAGTCGTCTGGCTAACCGGTTGGTCGGCGCTCGACCCGATCGTCGCCATCGGCGTCGGGATCAACATCCTGTTCGTCGGCGGCGGGCTGGTACGGAAATCGGCGATGGGGCTGATGGACGCCACCCTGTCCGACGAGGACAACTCCGCCATCGAAGCGGTGCTCGACAGCTATCGCCGCTCGGGCGAGGTCGACTTCCACGAACTCCGCACCCGCGAATCCGGTGTTCGCCGGTTCGTCGAATTCCACGCCCTCGTGCCCGGCTCGTGGAGCGTCGAACGCGCACACGATCTCGTCGAGAATGTCGAGTCCGAGATCCGCGACAAGCTCCCCGATTCACACATCGCCTCGCACATCGAACCGATCGAAGACGATCGCGCCTACAACGACGTGCACCTCTAGCCGGTGCGAGTGCGGATGCCGGTCCTGTGACGGCATGAGATTCTTACGAGCTCGGCGCTGTCCCGCCCACCTTGCGCTGGTTTTGTGGCGAAAGCTTTCTGTCGACGAGCCGGCCCGGCCCCGCGACGACGATGGGAGCGTCGCGCGCCGCGGTTCCGGAATCGCCGTCGCCGTGCCACAGCTGCGCGCGAACGTGCGAGATGGCGGTGTGTAGGAGGCGGCCGTCGAACTCGCGCCATGCCGCGGTGCCGCGCGCGACTATCGAGCGGCCGACGAAGGGGACGACCTCCCCGCCGACAATGACCTCGGCCATCTGCCAGAACGCGTCGGAGGAGCGGTCGAAAACCCCGCCGTGCCCACGTGTCCCATACATCACCTCACCTGTGTCGAAGAATCCCGAGTCCAGGCGCTGAACGCCATCCATGATGTCGGCGCTGCTCGTGCCCGGATAGCGCAGACCGTTTCGGATCTGCATGAGCTCGATGGGATCGCCGGGAACGGTGATCGAATAGCGGCGGACCGACGGCGCCCGGTTGCGCCACTGGGAGGCCGAGCGCACATCGATTCCCGCGCTGGGACTGGCCACATACATCACACGGTCGGCCCACAGCCCGAGTGTTTCCGCGGTGCCGACGACGGCGCCGCCGAAGGAATGCCCGATGGCGGTGACGGGCAGCCGCGCCGCTTCGTCGGCGTCCTGGCCGCGCCCGAGAGTGGCGATATACGCCTGGACATCGAGAGAGAAGCGGGCGAGCAGCGGCGCCATCGCGAGGGTGAAGACCGGGTCGCCGGATTCGATCCACATGTCCTGCGGGAAATTGCCGCCGAGGAACACGAGCGTCGCGATCCTGCCCTCGCCGGCGGCGACGAAATGCTCGGCGACCTCGGTGTTCACGTGACTCATCTCGAGATTTGTGCCGGTACCGGGGACGTACAGCGCGAGGCCGTCGGCCGCGTCCGGATCGCCGACGAGTTCGATCATCCGGCCCGGCCCGGTGGGGTCGAAGGCGACAAACCGGCGACGCGAGGGCACGCCGCTGACCGGGTCCGGACGCAGCCTGTCCATCGCGTGCAGACGGTCGATGATGATCGTCCCGCCGCGCCCGGCGAGCCGTTCGCGCTGAGCCGCGCGACGCACCGCGATGGCGTTCGCCGCGATTCGGGTGCCCCAGTCGAGCCCGGAGAGGTTACCGGTGGCCTCCGGCTCGCCGAGGGCAGCGATCACGCGGTCGCGCGCGGAAAGGTCCAGGTGGACGGGAAGGGCTTCGCGAGCGGGCGCGGCGGCCGAGGGCGCGACTCGAGCGGCCGTCGCCGCCTCGCCGGGCCCGGGGACGGTTGGCTCGAGCTCGCGCAGCGCGGCCGGCAGGGGCGGAAACGGCCGTGCGCCGTCATACAGGGAAGCGAGTAGCGGCGCGGCGGCCCGGGCGAGCTCGCGCGCAGGGTGCGCGCTCTGCACCGGCCGGTCGCGGGTTTCGGCCTCGGGCTCGGCGGCGTCGGCGGCAGCCTCCTCGGGCGTGCGCGCATGGCGAAGCTGATGGGCCGCGAGCTCCCCGAGCGCCGTCGCCGCGAGGTGCAGCGCCGCAGACTGCGCGCGCACGGTTCGCCCCAACCCGCGCAACTCCCGTTCGAGGTCTTCCTGCTGGATGACGCCGGACTGCGCCGCCTGCGTGGCGGCCGTGCCGAGCAGGTCGCAGGACCTGGTGAGCTCCGCCGAAAGAATGTCGAGCGGACGTAGCGGCCCTCCGGGTGCGAAGAGCGCGCCGCGCGCGGTGGCGTACTCGGCCCTCGGCGGCGG
>NZ_DYXM01000270.1 GCF_020742175.1 Dietzia timorensis | reverse complement strand
ATTCGGCCGCGTCGATCATCGTCCACGACCTGCGAGTGCCGCGCACCGTGCTCGGACTCGTCGTCGGCATGGCCCTCGGCGTGGCCGGGGCTCTCATCCAGGCTGTCACGCGGAACCCCCTCGCCGATCCGGGCATTCTTGGGGTCAACGCGGGCGCGAGCTTCGCCGTCACACTCGGTATCGCTTTTCTCGGTATCGAGGCGGTCTCGAGCTACGTGTGGCTCGCGATGGCGGGCGCCGCGATCGCCTCGGTCATGGTCTTCGGGATCGCTGCGGGAGGCGGTAAGGGCGCGACGCCGCTCCGGCTCACCCTCGTGGGGATGGCGTTCGGCTCGGTGTTGCTCGGCGCGAACCGCGCGATCGGGCTCCTCGACTCGAGCATCTACGAGCAGGTGCGCTTCTGGGAGGCCGGCTCCGTCGCCGACCGCCCACCCGAGACTCTGACGTCGGTGCTGCCGTTTATCGTGGCCGGCCTCGTTATCGCGCTCCTGTGCGCGCGACCGCTCAACGCGCTCGCCCTGGGGGAGGACTCGGCGACGAGCCTCGGCGCCAGGGTCGGGCTCGTGCGCGGGGTGAGCCTGCTTGCGATCATGCTGCTGTGCGGTGGGGCCGTGGCGGCGGCCGGTCCGATCGCCTTCATCGGGTTGATGATCCCGCACGTCGTGCGCTGGATCATCGGGCCGGACCAGCGGTGGATCATCGTGTACACCATGCTGCTCGCCCCGGTTCTGCTCATCGGCTCCGACGTGCTCGGCAGGTTCCTCGTCTCCGGCGAGCTGCCCGTCGGGATCGTCACCGCGTTCGTCGGTGCGCCGATCCTCATCATTCTCGTGCGCAGGGAAAGGGCTTCGGGACTATGACACGGACACGTGAGGACACGCCCGCGGAGTCCTCCGGGGCGCCCGGGTTCAGCGTCCGCCGCGGCGACACCGGCACCGTCCTCCAGTTCGAGGCGGGCCGCATCGGCGCCGAGATCCGCGTGCGAGTGCTCGTGGTCTCCGCGCTGATGCTGCTCCCGATCGCGCTGTGCACCTATCTTGCACTGGTTCTGGGGACGATCCATGTCTCGGCGGCCGAGTTATGGGAGGTGCTGCGCGGGGACGGTGGCAAGGCGCTGAACAAGGTCGTGCTCGAGTGGCGCTTCCCGCGCGCCGCCGTCGCGATTATCCTCGGCGCTGCGCTCGGTCTCTCCGGCGCGATCTTCCAATCGCTCACCCGTAACCCGCTCGGCAGCCCGGATATCGTCGGCTTCAACAACGGTGCCTACGTCGGGGTTATCGCCGTGACGATCGCCGGGTTCTCCGGCCTCGTGTGGACGTCGATCGGCGCCGTCATCGGCGGACTTGCCACGGCGTTCGTCGTGTATGCGCTCGCGTTCCGGCGAGGCGTGCAGGGGTTCCGGTTCATCATCGTCGGCATCGCGGTCTCGGCGATGCTCGGCTCGCTCAATACGTGGTTCTCCATCGTCGCCGACCTCGACGTGGCGATGGAGGTCGCGGTGTGGGGAGCGGGCAGCCTCCTCGGCACGACGTGGAACACCGTGGCGATCGCGGCGGCAGTGATCGGCGCGCTCGTGGTGTGCCTGTTCGTTGCCGGCCGGTGGATGCCTTACCTCGAGCTCGGTGACGACGTGGCGAAGGTGCTCGGCCTGCCCGTCGAACGCGCGAAGGCCATTCTCATCGTCCTGGGCGTCGCGCTTACCGCGGTCGCGACGGCGGTGGCCGGGCCGATCATGTTCGTCGCGCTGGCCGCGCCCCAGATCGCGCGGCTGCTGTGCCGCACCGGAGACTCGGTGACGCTGCTCGGCTCCGCGGCGATCGGCGCCGCGATCGTTCCGGCAGCCGACCTCATCGCCCAACACGCGTTCTCCGACTCCGACCTCCCCGTCGGCGCGGTGACCGTGTGCATCGGCGGAATCTACCTCGTATGGCTTCTCGCTCGCGAAGCCCGCAAGGGATAGGAGACACGACCAGTGACTACCGATTTCGATACAGAACGCGACGCGGATCTTCTCGCCTGTCGGCATCTGCGGGTCGGCTACGGCGACGCGACCGTGATCCACGATCTCAGCGCGTCCATCGAACCGGGCGGATTCACCGTGATCGTCGGACCGAACGCATGTGGGAAATCGACGCTGCTGCGTGCACTCTCGCGGCTCCTGGTGCCCAAGAGCGGCGACGTCATCCTCGATGGAAAGGCGATCTCCGCCTACGGCACGAAGGAGGTTGCGCGGAAGCTGGGGCTGCTCCCACAGTCCTCGGTGGCTCCGGACGGGATCAGTGTGCGTGACCTCGTAGCTCGTGGGCGTTACCCGCACCAGTCGATGTGGTCGCAGTGGTCGCGCGAGGACGAGCGGGCGATCGACGCCGCACTGGAGCGGACCAACACGAGCGCGCTGGCCGACCGCTATGTCGACGAGCTGTCCGGAGGGCAGCGCCAGCGCGTGTGGATCGCGATGGTGCTCGCGCAGGAGACCGAGCTGTTGCTGCTCGACGAGCCGACCACGTACCTCGACATCACCCACCAGATGGAGGTCCTGCGCATCGCCGACGAGCTGCGCGCGGAAGGCCGAACCGTCGTGGCCGTGCTCCACGAGTTGGCGCTCGCCGCGCGATTCGCCACCGATCTCATCGCGATGCGCGACGGGGAGATCCGCTTTCGCGGAAAGCCCCGCGATGTTGCCACGCCATATAATCTCAAGGACGTCTTCGATCTCGATTGCCGTGTGATCACCGACCCGGAGCTCGGGCACCCGGTAGTGCTGCCAAACTAGATTCCGTAGGGGGCGGGGAGCCCTGTGACCAAGCCACTCAAAACGAGCGCATATTGGGGGCGGTTCGCCACGGCCATAACGGTCGTATACGTGGCGCTGTGGGCCTGGCTGATTGTCGATCGATGGACTGGCTCGCTGGGGTTCTTGCACCGTTCGGAACGGGTGGAAGTGAGGTTCTGGCTCGCGGTCGTCGGGGCCATGATGTGCACCGGGTGGATCGTGTGGCAGGTAGTGGCCCGACGCGTCGGGGTACCCGTCCGCTTGCTGTGGGGACTACCCATCGTCGTCATCGTCGCAGCGCTGGCCGGGATTTTCCTTCCCGGGCCACCATTCGATTGGTCGCGGGAGGAACTTGAAGCGGTTGCCGCCGATGTCGCCCGGGGCTCGACCTCAGAATTGCAGGTCCTCGACCTTGGGCCTGGGACGACGCGCATCGGCTCCTACGATTTCGTGCGAATCCGAGCCTTCTCCCGAGAAGAGATCGTGTTCGAGGAGAAGTACCCGGAGTACAACTGGACTGGCCGGGGTCTGGTGTACTCGCCGTCGGGTGAGCCGACACACTTACGCGACAATTACGAGTACCTCGAACTTGAGTCTCAGGGCGGTGGTTGGTACCGCTGCTTCGGGTCGCTGTAGCTTGGCGACCGCTGCCGCAAGCTACACCTTGCGCAGGCGCAGCCGTTGAATCGAGTGGTCGGAGTTCTTGCGCAGCACCAGAGTCGCGCGCGGCCGGGTTGGCAGGATGTTTTCCACGAGGTTGGGGCGGTTGACCGAACCCCAAATCTGGCTCGCGGCGCTGCGGGCGGCCTCGTCGGTGAGCGTCGCGTAGTGGTTGAAGTGCGAATTCGGGTCCTGGAACGCCGTGTTGCGCAGCGTAAGGAAGCGCTCGACGTACCAGCTTTCGATGTCGTCGATCTTCGCGTCGACGTAAACGGAGAAATC
>NZ_DYXM01000269.1 GCF_020742175.1 Dietzia timorensis | reverse complement strand
CACACACGTCGTTCGGGAACGGCTCGGAGAACTCGTCGATGCCCATTCCGGCGGCCACACGTAGGTGCCGCCCCAGCTGCCGCTGGCTCGTCTCCCCTGCCAGTCAAGGTGCCAGCACTCGACGGGTAAAGCGTTGGGTTTCGGATTGGTCACTGTCAAGGCTCTCCTAAATCTAGCCCGAACACCACTCACGCAAATCCGTAACGAACAAGACCCTCTCGGACGACTATACTTTAGCCAGATCATTTTGCGGGGTCTCTCCCGCAGCACCCACTTCACGGATAGGGTCAGAACTTTTCATGGGATTCATGGATAAGGCCAAGAAGATGGCCAGCGAAACGCTCTCCAGCACTCAGAAGGCGGCGATGGACTCCGTCTCGGACGCCCGGAAGGGCTTCGACTCCTCTGTGTCCGCTGTCACTTCGGAGTTCAAGCGGTCGGACAATGCGATCGAAGAGGGCGCGCTCCTCGAAGTTACTTCTCATGACAAGGGACAAAAGAACGCACAGGTCAGGGTGTACCCCGATCGGATCGAAATGCGTCGTAACCGGGGTATGTCTTCCGCCAAGATGAAGACCGCCGCGTTGACCTTGGGAACCTCACTGGCTGTGACCGGGATCCGAGGAAACAACGATGCCTTTGACATGATCTTCATCCGTGATGTCACCGGTGTTCAATCCACTCCCGACGGAATGCTCTTCCGGAAAGTGGAGGTCGCTTCCTCCGGCAACACCATCTCGTTCCGCGTTTCACGGGATGAGGCCGAGCAGTTCCGCCGGTTGGTCATGCAGTTGTCAACCGACTTCCACCAGTCACAAGCGTCGCGACATTCCGAAACTCCGATGCCCGCGGCTCCTCCGGCAACGCCGGCTTCGACGCCGCATTCGGGAGTTTCCGATGCCGACGCCGCAGGCATCGCCGAACAGATCAAGCAGCTGTTGGATCTTCACGCTGCGGGGATTCTGACGGACGACGAGTTCTCCGCGAAAAAGGCGGAACTGCTTTCCCGCATGTAGCGACTCTCCGCCAACGATCCCCAAGCTTGACCGCTACACCACTTCATCAGCCGTAGGGTTTCTGGGCTTTTCCCTTAGCCAAAATCCGCCTTCCGGATTAGTCCGTGCACGCCGGACAGTCCGGTCGACGACCTGAGACAACGCAAAGTCGGCAGCTGCGGACAAGTAGGCGTAGGCGATCGCGCGCTCCATACCGAGCCCATGCTCGAGAAAGTTCAACGCATTGACTACGGCGCGGCGCATGGCCACGTTGAGGTCGCCGGACGCTCCCCCGCCCGCGAGTCCGTCGGGGTCGGAGAGGCCGATCGGAATCCAGTGTTCTTCGGTTTCGGCCCACGGATAGTCGAAGGCGACTGTCGGAGCGTTCCCGGAACCGCGCTTGCATACCGTCAAACGGAAGGTTGACCGCAGGGAGCCCTCCATCGCAGTCAGAGCGACTTCACCGTCACCCATGGCCGTGTGGGGATCGCCGGCATAGAACAATGCGCCCTCGGCACGAACCGGCAAGTAGAATGAAGCGCCCTGAGTTTGTTGGAGACTCCTGAGCTTGGAAACGAGGATGGAGTCATGGCGTCGAATCAGGGATCTGGGAAGCCGACGACGCGTCGGTACTCGCCGGAGGAGAAGGCCGCAGCGGTCCGGATGGTGCGGACGCTGCGCGCAGAGCTGGGGACCGAGCGTGGGACGGTCCATCGCGCCGCGACGCAGCTCGGATACGGGGTCGAGTCTGTGCGGACGTGGGTCAAGCAGGCCGACATCGCTGACGGCAACGTCGTCGGCGTGACCACGACGGAGACGCGTCGGATGCGGGAGCTCGAGCAGGAGGTCCGCGAGTTACGACGGGCGAACGAGATATTGAAGAGGGCTGCGAGTTTCTTCGGGGCGGAGCTCGACCGCCAACACCGGAAGTAGTCGCGTTCATCGACGCGAATAAGAACGACGTCGTTGAGGGTCGACCGCTCGGAGTCGAGCCCATCTGCGCATTGCTGCAGATGGCTCCGAGCACCTATTACGCCGCGAGAGATCGCGCCCCTCAGCGCGGGCCCTCAGTGATGCGGTCCTGACGCCGGAGCTGGTGACTTTGTGGAAGGAGAACTACTGCGTCTACGGGGTCCGCAAGCTCTGGAAGACCGCCCGTCGGGCGGGGCTCGACATCGGGCGGGACCAGACCGGCCGGCTGATGCGCGCCGCGGGGATCGAGGGCGCGACGCGCAGCAAACGAGTCAAGACGACCAGACCTGATCCGGCCGCCTCGCGGCATCCCGACCTGGTGCGACGGGCGTTCACCGCGACCGCCCCGAACCGGCTATGGGTCACTGACCTGACCTTCGTCCCGACGTGGGCGGGGGTCGCTTACGTCTGCTTCATTATTGACGCGTTCTCACGGATGATCGTCGGGTGGCGTTGCGCGAGTCACATGCGCACCGAGATGGTCCTCGACGCGATCGAAATGGCCCGGTGGGGTCACGGCGCTCATCACGACGACCTCCGCTGCCACAGCGACGCCGGGTCTCAATTCACGTCAATTCGCTACGGCGAACGCCTCGCGGAAATCGGCGCGACACCCTCGGTCGGGACCGTCGGCGACAGCTTGACAATGCCCTGGCCGAGACCGTGAACGGTTACTACAAGACCGAACTCTTCCGCGGGCCCGCACGCCCGGGCCCCTGGAGAACGGTCGAGGAACTCGAGCTCGCGACCCTCGACTGGGTGCACTGGCACAACACGCAACGCCTCCATGGCTACCTCGGCGACGTCCCGCCGGTCGAGTTCGAGGAGACGTTCTATGCTGGCCACACCACGGCAGCACCGCTGGTGGGAATCAAAGAGCGCGAGTCTCCATCAGACCCAGGGCGCTTCAGTATCGTTCTTGCCTTGCTCGCGGTCATCGCGGCCTTCGTCTTTGGCTTCATCATCGGCAGCGCAACTTCGTCTACGACGGCAGCCGGTGGAGCTTCAAGTGATTCAGGGTTTTCATCGAGCTCCGAGAGC
>NZ_DYXM01000268.1 GCF_020742175.1 Dietzia timorensis | reverse complement strand
GAATATCGCCCAGATCTCCATTGCGGGCCGCCTCCTCCACGCGCGAACGGATCCTTATTGCACCTTTATTGTCCCAGCTTTATGACGTCGGACGTACCCAATTGCCCGGTCCACCTCCATTTGCGCGTGCCGTGTACCTCCTACCCGCGGCGGTCGGTGAGCCAGCCGGGAAGAATCCCGCCGTGGACGGGGGCCACGGGGAGGCAGCGGATTTTGTGGCCGGCGCCGGGATCGAGCGCGTCGAGCACGTAATCGACCGCGCGCGGATCGGAGGGAAGAGCGGCATGGTCGACGAAATCGAGCATGCAGCCCTGCTGCAACACGATGTTCCGAACCGAATAGTCGCCGTGCTGCGGTGGCTCGACGAGTGAGGTCATGTGGGGCCAGACGAACTCGTCGAAGCGCGTCGCGATGTTGGTGTACTCGACGCCGCGCGCATACGGGGTGCCGTCCGGCTCCCAAAGTTCGGCGAGAAACGTCGAGCCACGCACGAGACTTTCACCTGCGAGGAATGCCCCGGCGACGAGCTGGCGGAGCCGCATCGACGTGAGCATCCGTTCGAGCCTGGCCGAGCCGACGCCGTGCCACGGCGATGCGAGGCTGACGACCTTGCGCACCTTGCCCGGGCGGGCGTGTTTGGCGATCGCGCCTGCGACCACGCAGCCCTGCGAATGTCCGACGAGGTCGACCTGCTCCGCACCGGTCGCGGCGAGCACCTTGTCGACGAACCCTGCGACCTCGGGGACGGAGTTCTCCGCGATATCGCGCAGTCCGCCGAGCTCGGACATCGGGAACTTCGCGTCCGGGAGCGCCCCGTAGGTGACGGTGAATACGGAGAATCCGCGGTTGGTCAGGTACGGCGCGAGTGTGAACCAGTTCGTCGTGCCGCTTCCGGCGGTGCCGTGGATGAGCACGACCGGGACGGGCCGCTCCTCGGACGGCTTCTCGTTCCACTTGTTGACGCCGGGCAGCTGGTGCCCGGGAAAGCGGATCGCGAACTCGGCGCCGGCCAGGAAGCTGTATGACACGTGCGGCTTGCGCGCGGAGGAGGGCACGGGCGATTCCTTGGGGGTCGGCGGGCTCGGAGGGGTACTCGCGCCACATTCAACCCGACATTGCCACCCAATATGTCCACTTGGCGCGGAGATTCGCGAACTCGCCGACCTCAGCGATCACGCGTTTTACTCTCGACCGCCGCTTATTTGCAACGCCGGCGAAATGCAGCCCGCTACGCCACCGAGGGCCACGGGTTCGCCGTGCACCCCTGCAGCCCTAGCGTCTGCTGCTGCATGAGCGGAGCCGGAGAACCGGGCGACGGGCAATACTCGTGGTCGTGCCCGAGCGCATGTCCGACCTCGTGGTTGATCACGTATTGCCGGTACAACTCGAGGTCGTCGAAATCCTCGGTCGCGCCGAGCCACCGGTTCGCGTTGAGCGCGACCTGATTGCCCTCGCGGCACGAGGTGTAACCATTCGTCGTAAGCCCCGAACAGATCTGGTCCGTGGTCTGCGGGCTCGCGACGCTCACCAGCGCATCCGCCTGCGACTCGCCCTTCACCAGCTCGAACGCGACGCCGTCGAGCTTTTGCCAGCCGCGGTCGTCGCGCAGCGTCCTCATCACGAAGTCGGCGGTGTCGTCGATCTCGATCGGCAGGCCCTTCTCCACGCGCACCGCGATCGCGAACGGCGTCCCGTCGCCCTTCGGCGCGGACGTCTCCGGCGCATACTCCCACTTGCCGGTGCCCTCGTAGGGCACCTCGGTCGGTGTCGGCGTGGGGGTCTCACTCGCACTCGTCGAGGACGCCACGCTGGATGACGCCGGACTTCCGCTCTCCCCCGAGCCCTGCGTGCTCGACTGCGCGGCCGCCTGAGCGGTTGCGCCCTCCGACGTCATACCGCCGCCGTTTCCCTCTGCACCGCGGTCCCCGCTGCACCCTGCGGCCGTGCTCGCAACGGCTGCGGCGAGTGCACCTGCAACGAGGAAACGGCGGACCATTGCGGCGGATGTGGAGCGAGGAAGCACTACAGCAGGATACCTGCGATCATGAACGCAGAGCACGCCCGCCGGATGCCGCCCGCGCACGAGAGGATCCCCGATGGCCGAGAAGATCGACTTCAAGAAGTCCCTCGACGCCTACCAGGCCCGAAAGGGAACGTTCCGGCTGCTTGACGTGCCGGAGCAGCACTATCTCATGGTCGACGGCCACGGCGACCCCAACGCCTCGCCCGCTTTCGCCGAGGCCATCGAAACCCTGTACCCCGTCGCCTACACGCTTAAGTTCGCGAGCAAGAATGACCTCGGCCGCGACTACGTCGTCCCTCCGCTCGAAGGGCTGTGGTGGGCCGACGACATGGCCTCATTCACCACCGAGCGCGATAAAACGCGCTGGTCCTGGACACTTATGCTCCTCGTTCCCGAGTGGTTGGGTACCGCGGAGGTCGAGGCGGCGTGCGAGACCGCTCGCACGAAGGCCGCCGCGAAATCCACCGCCCCGCCGCCCCAGCTGGACGAGCTCCGCCTGCAGCCCCTCGCCGAGGGGCGCTGCGTCCAGACGCTGCATGTCGGCCCCTTTGACGCCGAAGGTCCCGTTCTCTCCAAGATGCACAGCTCGTTCATCCCCGAACACGACCTCGAGCTCGCCGGCACCCACCACGAGATCTACTTCAGCGACGTCCGGAAGACCGCGCCCGACAAGCTCCGGACCATCCTCCGCCAGCCGGTGCGCCCGGCCTGATCGCCGCCGGCCCTGCTCTACCCGAGGAACGCCTTGTCCGAGAGGGTCGCGCCCTTGATATTCGCGAACTCCTGCAGCAGGTCCCGCACCGTGAGTTTCGCCTTCTTCTCCGCGTCGGCGGTATAGACGATCCGGCCCTCGTGCATCATCACCAGCCGGTTGCCGAGGCGAATCGCCTGTTCCATGTTGTGCGTAACCATGAGAGTCGTGAGACCACCCTGCGAAATGATCTTCTCGGTCAGCGTGGTCACAAGCTCCGCTCGCTGTGGATCGAGCGCGGCCGTGTGTTCGTCGAGCAGCATGATCTTCGGCGCCGTGAAACCCGCCATGAGTAGGGACAACGCCTGCCGCTGCCCGCCGGAGAGGAGACCGACCTTCGCCGTCATACGATCCTCCAAGCCCAGTTCCAGTGAGCCCAGTTCCTCGCGGAATTTCGTACGGCGCTTCGCGTTGAGGCTCCGCCCGAGACCGCGGCGTTTGCCGCGACGCAGCGCGAGCGACAGGTTCTCCTCGATGGTGAGGTTCGGGGCGGTACCGGCGAGCGGATCCTGGAACACGCGGCCGACGTAGCGGGCGCGCTTGTGTTCCCCGAGCTTGTTGACGTCGGAGCCGGCGATCTCGATGCGACCCGAGTCCACTGCGAGCCTTCCCGACACCGCGTTGAGCAGCGTCGATTTGCCGGCGCCGTTCGAGCCGAT
>NZ_DYXM01000267.1 GCF_020742175.1 Dietzia timorensis | reverse complement strand
CGTCTCGCTCGCCATGCTTATCGTGCTTCGCGGGCGCTGGGCGGACAGGGTGGGCGTGTCATGAGCAGCCCCCGCGACGGCGCGCTCCGCCTCGCCGGGACCATCACTCGCGGCGAGTTCTCCATCGCCGTCGACTTCTCCGTCGCGCCCGGCGAAGTCGTCGCGCTGTCCGGGCCAAACGGCGTCGGCAAAACCACCGTCCTCCGGTTCCTCGCCGGACTCGGCGGGATCCTCGGTCCCTCCGGCGCCTATACCCTCGGCGGCGAGGACATGACTCACCTTCCGCCGGAGCATCGCCGCCTCGCCTTCGTATTCCAGGAGCCTCGGGTTGTCCCACATATGACGGCGGTGGAGAACGTTTCCTTCGCCGCCACGCTCTCCGGGATTCCCCGCGCCGACGCACGCCGCCGCGCCGCCAGCCTCCTCGACGAACTCGGCCTTCCCGAAGCCAAACATTCGCTCAGGCCGGCGAAGCTGTCCGGCGGCCAGCGCGGGCGTGTCGCCATCGCCCGCGCGCTCGCCGCCGAATCCCCGCGCCTGCGTCTGCTCGACGAACCGCTCGCCGCAATAGACGCGCCGAGTCGCCCGCTTCTGCGCGAGGTGCTCGCACGGCACCTCGCGGCCTCGGACGCGCCAACGATCCTCGTCACCCACGACCGCTCGGACGTCGAGGCGCTCGCGAGCCGCGACATCCCGCTCGGCTGATTACCGGCCTCCGACAACAGCAGAGCTTCATCCACGACGATCTCGATGTCACAAAACCGGTGTGGACGGTGTCCCTATTGTGTGGGCTTCGACAAGCGGGCCCCGTCAATGCAAGGGGACGAGGATGAACAAGGTGCGGATGGAATGCGACGCCACCGATCGAGCGTGGATACCGCTGGGTGCGAACAGCCGGTTCGAGAGGTTCGCGGAGTGGGCGTCGACAAAGATCTACGGCAAGGTGCTCGACCCGCTGGCGGTGTCCTTCCACCACAAGGGTGCGCTTGCGAGCTCGCTTGCGTTGGAGGCGACCGCCTCGCGGTGGAAGGCTCTGCCGACGACGCTGAGCACTCTGGCGATCCTCGCGGTGGGCCGGGAGATCGGCTGCTCGTGGTGCATGGATTTCGGTTACTGGGAGGCCCATCACAGGGGAGTCCCGGTCGAAAAAATCCGCAGCATCGCGGGGTGGGAGACGAGTGCGGTCTATTCGCCGCCCGAGCGGAAGGTGATCGCCTACGCGGTCGCCGCGACGGCGACGCCCTCCGCAGTCACACGCGAGATGGTCGAAGAACTGCGGGAGGAGCTGACCGACCGGCAGATTGTCGAACTTGCTGCGCTGGTATCGCTGGAGAATTACCGTAGCAGGACAAACGCGGGGCTCGGGCTATCGAGCCAGGGCTTCGAGGATACCTGCGAGATCGGATGAGTGATGCGGTGTGAGCATGGACGATGACACCCACGCGCGGGTGTTCGTCGAGCACCGCGGGGCGCTGTTTCGCGCCGCGTACGGAATTCTCGGCTCGGTCGCGGACAGCGAGGATGCGGTGCAGGAGACGTGGCTGCGCTGGCGGGAGACCAATCTCGATGCGATCGAGCGGCCGCGGTCGTATCTGCTCACCGCGGTGACGCGGACGGCGCTGAACATCGTGCGCTCGGCGGAGCGGCGACGCGAGGCGTACGTCGGGCCGTGGCTACCGGAACCCGTGTCGACGGGGGAAGGTGCGGATCCGCCGCGCAGCGTCGAGGTGGCCGAGGACGTGTCGCTCGCGATGCTTGTCGTGCTCGAGTCGCTGTCGCCGCTCGAGCGTGCCGGGTTCGTGCTGCGCGAGGTGTTCGGCTCGCCGTACGAGGAGATTGCCGAGGCTCTCGGCCGCTCCGAGGCGTCCGTGAGGCAGCTCGTGCGCCGCGCGCGTGAGCACGTTCGCACCCGCGCGCCGCGCTACCCGGCCGACGCCGCCGCCCAGGAGCGCGTGGCGCAGCTGTTCCTCGGGGTGGCGCGGGGCTCGGTCGCGCTCGACGACCTCTTGGCTGTGCTGTCCCCGGACATTGTCCTCACTACTGACGCCGGAGGGCATGCGTCCGCTGCGCGGCGCCCGATTTCCGGTGTGTCGAAGGTGCTTCGGTTCACCGCCGGCATTCTCGCGAAGCCGGACACCCAGGCGCTGTCGTGGAAGGTTGCCGAGGTCAACGGTGCACCGGCGCTGCTCGGACATAACGACGGCAACGTCGACATGGTCGTGTGGTTCGAAATCGACGGGGACGAGGTGACCCGGGTGGACATGGTGCGAAACCCCGAGAAGCTCGGCTACGTCAGCGCATGAGCAATCATGTGCTGATTATTTGCCGGTAGCCCATCCACCGCGGTGGGGTCGTCGTCCAGTTCGATCGATGCGAATGCCACGGGCAGTCCGATCGCGGTCCACAAATTAGGCCGGTCGGCGAGCTGCGCGTGCACGTGCGGCTCGCTGCTGTTTCCAGAGTTTCCGCAGTTTCCGATATGCGTTCCCTCCCGAACCTGATCGCCACGCTTCACGGTCACCGAATCGCGTTGCAGATGGGCGAGCGTGGCGAAACTTCCCTCATCGGTCCGAATCGTGACGTGGTTGCCGACGATGAATCCCGGGCCGCCGATCTCTCGAACGACACCTTCGATCATCAAGTACGCAATGCTCAGAAGACTCGACCGGGCGCGATGATCCCTTTTCGAATCCGACGCCTTGACCACGACGCCATTAACCATCGCTCGCACCGGCTGCCCGAATGCTGGATATGAGCCCGCAGGCCGCATCAGCGTCCCGCCAAAAGTCGGGCGGGCCGAATCGGCCGGCTCGAAAACGAGGTCGATTGCATACGTCTGGCCATACGCCCGGACGCCGTGGCTCGGGACCTTCGTCGCGGGGCTGTTCATCCCAAGCCACCGACCCTCGACGGGGGATTTCACCACTCTGACGGCGTGCTTGGGAAGTATTCGCGGCACAAGAATGGTGAGAATTACGCTGAAAACGAACACCGCCAGCGCTGACACGGCGATAACCGTTCGCGCGGCGAGAAGCTCACCATCCCACCACGAGAGTCCGACGAGAAGATTGACAACGAGGACAGCGGTGGACGCATAGAAAAGTGGCCCGCGAAATCTGTAGATCCCAATGAGTGCCTTTTTCATCGCTGAGCTCCCGCCATCATCACGAGCAATGGAACTATTCGAGAGGCCGGGACCTCGTAGCTCCCGCGGCCGGACTGCCGAACCCATCCTGTGGCGACGAGTTGCCTGAGATGGTGATGCAATTGGCCCGTCGTGCCTAGCGAACCCTGATCTCCGAGCTCCGCCGTCGAGTGCGTTCCTGCGAGGATGTGGCGCAGAAGCTCAAGGCGGACCGGATGGCCCAGCGAAGCGAATGTGGCAGCGAAGTCGGACCAGTCTGACTCCAACAGAGCCTCTGTCTCCGCGCCTTGTTGCCACGCCGCCGGGGTTCCGTCTGGCAGCGTCACGGAGCCAAGGAGTATCACCTCGCCACCGTCGCTCGAAGAGTTCTGCTCGATGCGGGCGCGCAGACCGTTGAGTGCCCAGAACGTATCGGCGTCGAGTTTTGCCGCAGTGGGGGCTACTGAAGGCTCCTTCGAAGTGGATCCTTCGAGTTCTTCCACTCGCTTGGTCAGCTCGGCTATTTCAGTTGCGAGACGCTCGTATTCCTTCGCCATACCCTAATAGTACGTAATTACGTACTTACGAACTAATTTCAATGGTGGATGTCTGCGCGACTCGGCAGATGAATCCAGTCCCGGTCAGCGCGTGAACGCGGCGCGAAGCTCGTCGTGTCGGCCGTCGAACTGGTGGCCGCCGCTCGGATAGCGCGCCGTCTGCGCATGGGGAATCACCGCGGAGTTGAGGTCGAGGTGGGAATGCGGAACCACGTCGTCATCGGCGCAATGGTGCAGCGTGATGGACTGCGGCGGCTCGGGGCCGGTGAACTCGTAGTCGGCGACCGCCCAGCCCTCCGGTCCCCAATTCGGCATGGCGAGCATGTGCACCTCGAGCCGCGGCCACCGCTCCTCGGCGAGCATCCGCAAGAGTATCGAGCCGCCGAAGGAGTGGGCGATCACCAT
The DNA here is from genome assembly GCF_020742175.1 of Dietzia timorensis. Taxonomy (GTDB): domain Bacteria; phylum Actinomycetota; class Actinomycetes; order Mycobacteriales; family Mycobacteriaceae; genus Dietzia; species Dietzia timorensis_A. Next base: position 887 of record NZ_DYXM01000267.1, on the reverse strand, counting down.
GTCGCCGTCGGTGAGTTCGGCGAGCGCCGGCTGGATCGCACCGGCCCACGAGTCGTACGACATATCCTCGTCCGACATTCGTGGCATACTCGCGTGCGCCCCGAACGCGGCGGCGAGCGGGCGGTCTTCATCGAATCCGCCCGCGCCGTGGATGAATAGTGTGCGCATGCCCCGAGGCTACGAGCGCGCGCGGCCGCGGGGAAGAGGGATCGAAGGAGTGCGCATGAACGGACAAACGCTGCCCACCATTTCCGAGCAAGTCGATTCTCTGGTCCGGAAAGGGCTGCCCGCGTTGGCCGGCATCTCCGAATCGGAGTGCCGCGAACTCGCCTCGCGGCTGGGAGATTCGCGGGAAGGGGTCGTGGTCGTTCACCCGTCCCTCGTGCCCGCCGCGAAGCTCGCACCGCTGCTCGTGCGCGAGGGCCGGCCGGGTTTCGTGGTCGAAGACATGACCGATCTCGCCGAGTTCGCCCCGATCGCCGGAGTCGAGATTCCCGACGCACCGCTCTATATCCTCGAAGCGCCGCAGCGCGGCGACGACATGCGCAATTGGAGCCCGGACGAGGCGCTGCCGGAGATCGCGGCGCGCGGGCGCACCCCGCTCACGGTCTCCGAGGGCATCTGCTGGCTGCTCTCCGACCCGTCGCAGCTGGAACCGAACCACTGCTTCATGACCATCGCCTCCCGCAAGCCCAAGGCGCGGCAGCCGAAATCGCAGAAGGGCGTCGCCCTCGACGCGCGAACACCCGCGCTGTGGATCAGCGGCGGCACCGGCCGAGACGGCGCCGAGCGCAAGGGCGCGCCGAAGGTCGGTTGGTGCTGGGCGGGGAATCGCCACACGTGGCTCGGCTTCGCCTCCGCAGCCGGGCGCGGCATCTAGCCCGAAA
>NZ_DYXM01000266.1 GCF_020742175.1 Dietzia timorensis | reverse complement strand
CCCCGGCATTGTTGACCATGACATCGATTTCGGTGTCGAGCGCGCGTACCGCCGCCGAGGCCTCCCGCACCGAGGATAGGTATGCGAGGTTGAGGCTCACGATGTCGACTTCGGCACCCGCGTCGCGCAGCTCGGAGGCCACCCCCTGGGCGCGGTCGAGGTTGCGCGCGGGGAGGATCATCCTGCGCCCCGGCGCCGCGACCATTCGCGCGAGCTCTCGCCCGATGCCGTTGGTCGCCCCGGTGATCAGCCAAGTACGGCCAGTCTTCTCCGGATCGAGGTCCATTCTTGGTGACGGCGCGGGACGAAATTTCGAAAGTAGCGACATAGTCCTCCTCGGTGATGCTTAGAGGCTAGCGGCTCGGCCGCCGGCGCACGGGAGGCGTTCTATTCCGCGATAATCACGTCCAGTCGACGTGGCCCGTGAACGCCGTGTACGCGGATGAATTCGATGTCGACGGTGGCGCTCGGTCCGGACACCATCGTGATGGGTTCGGTGTCGAGCCCGGCATCCACGATGCGGCGAATTCCCTCGGGCACGATGTCGACGATGTCGACGGCACGCACGACGATGACGTGGTGGTCGGGCACGAGCGTGATCGCCCTCCGTCCGCATTCCGCGCCGACCAGCACGATGGTTCCGGTATCCGCGATGGACACGAAGGATCCCGTCACCACCGCGTCGACGGTATCGATCGTCTCGGTGTCGAGGGGGTTCGCGATGCTGTCCCGCAGGATTTTCGGGGGCTCGGATCCTCCGTCGCCTGCGGTGGCGAAATCCAGCCATTCCCCCGGGAGATCATCGGGAACCACAACACTCGCATCGTCGCCCAGGAACTCGGCGATGGCGTTTGCGATGTCGGCAGTGGGGACTCGCTGGACCGTCGCATCGTAGTCATCGAGACGGTTGATGAGCAGCTTGATCCTGGATTCGGTGTCGAGCTCGCCGGTGATGCGGTAGTTGCGTTCTATTTTCGCCGGGGCCGGCTGTGCACCGCCCAAGGAGGAACGGATGCGTTCGAGGATCTCGGTTCGGGCCTCAGTCATCTCGGTTGTCCTTCCACCAGGTGCGGAACGAGGATTGCGGTGGCTGTGGGATATCGCGTGAATCGGTCCACTTGCCTGCGACACCGGGGAGGTCGAGCATCCCCTCGTCCGGGGTCGCCTTGTGTACGAGCGGCAGCGCACGACCAATAAGATTCATGCGTCTCCCATCCGACATCATCCACTTGGCGCCCTTGAGCGCGGCGTCCAGCTGCGTCCGTGGGATTTTCTCCCCGTGGTTGACCTCGTCGTCCTGCGCACGAAGCCGGGTAAGCATGGTCGGGATGTCGATCTTCACCGGACATGCGTCGAAACACGCACCGCACAGTGACGAGGCATAAGGAAGCGTGCCGTTTTCGGCATCGTCGACTCCGGTCATCAACGGCGTGAGGATCGCTCCGATCGGCCCCGGGTACACAGAGCCATAGGCGTGTCCGCCGGACCTCTGATACACCGGGCACACGTTCATGCACGCCGAGCAGCGGATGCAGTGGAGGGCCTCGCGTCCATGCTCGTCCGCAAGCGCCCGTGTCCGACCGTTGTCCAGCAGCACGACGTGCACGTTTTCAGGACCGTCGGAGTCGGCGACTCCGGTCCAGAACGAGCTGTAGGGGTTCATCCGCTCGCCGGTCGACGACCGCGGCAGCAACTGCATGAACACCTCGAGGTCCTCGAAGCTCGGCAGCAACTTCTCGATGCCCATAAGCGTGATGAGCGTCTTTGGAAGCGTGACGCACATTCTGCCGTTGCCCTCGGACTCGACCACCGAGAGCGTCCCGGAGTCGGCGATTCCGAAGTTCGCCCCCGACACCGCAACGTCCGCAGAGAGGAACCTCTTACGCAGATGCTTCCGGCTTGCCTCCGCGAGATGCTCCGGTTCGGAATCGAGGTCCGGATCGACGTCATCCATCCCACGCAGGAAAATGCGTCGGATCTCCTCGCGGTTGCGGTGGATCGCGGGGACGAGGATATGAGAAGGCAAGTCGTTGCCCAGCTGGACGATCAGCTCGGCAAGGTCGGTTTCGAGAGCATCGATGCCACGTTCGGCGAGGGCCTCATTGAGCCCCGTTTCCTGGGTCGCCATGGACTTGACCTTGATGACGTCGCGCCGACCCTGCTCATTGATTCGCGCATTATCCTCAACGAGCTGAGCGATGATGTCGTTGGCCTCGTCGGCATCCCGCGCCCAGTGGACGTGGCCTCCGCGCGCTGTGAAGGCCGCCTCGAATTGTTCGAGCAATTCCGGGAGCCTGGCGATGACGTCCGTCTTGATTGCCTCGCCCGCGTCGCGAAGCTCCTCCCAATCAGGTATTTCCGACACGCGCTCGTTGCGCTTGTCCTGAATGCTGTGGGTCGCGTTGCGAAGGTTCGTTCGCAGCTGCACGTTCTGGCTCTCGTGCGCCGATGCCTCGTCGAACGGCGCTATCTCCCGCAGGTTTCCCTTTCCGGGGACAGTCGGCATGCCGAGCATGGTTCGATCGTTGTGGGTTTCACGCGGAAGCGTGACGTCGATATCCGGGCTGGTCATCGCAGCGCACCTCCAGTCACGGTTGCCCCCTCTGCCGGCACCGCCAGCGGCTCGTCTTTTGTAGAGGCAAGAATTCGGGCCAGGTGCACCGCAGCGGGGGCGTTGGACTCCGCCGGAATGAGCCGCCGAGTGCGCGAGAGCCCGCCACCGATGTGCATCAGGCAGCTCACGTCTCCTCCCGCACACACCTCTGCGTTTGTCGACACGATAGCTTCCGTCTTGTCCCCGAGCATCGCTGCGGAGATCGCGGGGTTCTTCACCGCGAAGGTGCCGCCGAATCCACAGCATTCCGACTCGTTTTGGATCTCCAGTAGCTCAAGCCCCTCAACGGAGGAGAGCAGGTCGCGCTGCCTGTCGCCCAGACGCAGGATCCGCATCCCGTGGCAGGACGGATGGTAGGCGACCGTATGAGGGAAGTAGCTCCCCAGCTCCTTCGCAGCATCGGAAATTCCGCACACATCAGTGAGGAAATGGCAGAGCTCGTAAGTCCGATCCGCGATGTCGGCGGCGCGGCCCGCAAGGGACTCGTCGTCGTTATACCTGGCGATCATCGGGTGCTGATGTCCGAGCGAGGCCACACACGAGCCGCTGGGAGCCACCGCATAGTCCCAATCGGCGTCCTCGAAGGCGACGACATGGTTTCGCACCACCGGATAGGCATCGTGGAACTTGCCGGAATTAATGTGCATCTGGCCGCAGCAGGCCTGACGCTCGGGGAACGTCACGGTATGGCCGAGACGTTCGAGTATCCGCGTGGTGGCGATAGCCACCTCCGGATACATCGCATCCACGATGCACGTGGCGAAAAGCGCAATCTTCATTATCGATTCCTCGGGCAGGAGGGTCGGATTTACTTCCCCCACGCTATGCCTTCCGAGCCGATGTCCGCGTAGATATCGTTCCGACGCCCCCTTAGGATCGTGATGAAGTTCCCTCACAACCGCCATTTTGTGAGCGATCGCCACTAGTATTTGCCTTATGCCTGCCGGCCGAATCGCCGTCCTACCCGCGCCCGCTCTCGGCGCGGCGCTCGAACTCGTCCACTCGCGGTATGCCGACCCCATCCAGGTCGCCGACCTGGCGGACGCGGCCGGCTACAGCCAGCACCACTTCAGCCGCATGTTCGCGGCGTCCATGGGCGTCGCACCGGCACAATACATATGCGCGCACCGTATCGACGCCGCCAAGCGCATGCTTCTCGACTCCGACTTCCCGGTGATCGACGTCGCCACCACGGTCGGTTTCGATTCGCTGTCGAGTTTCACCCGACGATTTCGCGACAGCGTCGGAGTGCCACCCGCCCATCTCCGCCGGCTCGCAGGCGAAGTCGCTTCCACGACGCTCACCCCGTTCGCGTTGGGTGACGGCGCCGCCCCTGCCATCACCGTGCGCATGCAATTCCCTACCGACGACGAGATCTCCCGCGGCCCCGGAGTGCCCCGGGCGACGTGGGTCGGCTGGTTTCCACGCCCCTCACCAATCGGCCTGCCTGCCGAGGGGATGCTCACATGGACCGACGAACTCACTCTCCCCTTGTGCCCGGGTAACCCGTGGCTGTTGGGGTTCACTGTCTCCACGAATGTAGATGCACACGAGGTTCTCGCACCGGAGCGACCGCTGGTTGCGATCCACATGCAGCCGATTTTTGCGCCCTCCGCCGTCACACTCCGATTTGAAAGGGCCGATCCCTTCGCCGTGCCGATGCTCCCGGCGCTACCGAGTCTTCGTACTCGCCTGGCTTAGCGCACTTTTGGACAAGCGAGCGTGGTTTTGCCTCACTAGCGTAAGTGGTGTTCGCGTCGGGCTTTCCATGTTCAGGCGACGGCCACGTCGCCGACGGCGGGTAGAAGGAGAAGCATCATGTCCAAAAAGGTTGGGACCCCCGTGTGGGTCGATTACGGTTCGAACAATTTCCAGGCGTGCACCGAGTTCTACCAGCAGCTTTTCGGCTGGCGTTTCGAGGACCTCGGAGCGGATTTCAACAGCTACAACCTGATTCATTGCGGTGAAGCACTCGTCGGCGGACTCATGGATGTCTCCGGCATGCAATGCCCCACAGGCGGTCCGGTCCCCTCGGAGTGGGGAGTCTTCCTCCACGTCGATGATCTCACCGCACGCACGGCCAAAGCCAAGGCCGCCGGGGCCGAGGTCGCGATGGAGAATATGGAGGTCGGAGATTCGGGGACGTGGTCACTCGTCGTCGATCCCACCGGCGCGCCGATTTCCCTATGGCAGCCGAAGAATCTTGAATCCTACGACTTCGTGGGGTCGCCCGGGACTCCGGTGTGGTTCGAGCTGATGACCAAGGACTTCGACGCCGCCGTAGCTTTCTACCGCGAGGTCTTCGACTTCGACATCCACATGATGTCGGACACCGACGAATTCCGATATGCGTCCAACGGCGACATGGATTCGGCGACCGCCGGCATCTGTTTCGCGCCTTGGCTGGGCGAGAACGACAACTCGTACTGGCGGGTCTATTTCGGCGTCGATGGAGCCGATGCGGCGGCACAAAAAGTGGCCTCGCTCGGAGGCAGGGTCACCGACGGCCCGGAGGATTCCCCATTCGGGCGGATCGTGACGGTGCTGGATCGCGAAGGCGCGACATTCCAGCTCTGCTCCATGAGCGAGGCCACTGGCGAGTAGAACCCGCAGTCTCTACCTAGGTGCGGGCGTACTCCGGGTCGTCGTCATCGGAGTTGCCCAGGAACAAAACCTGCGACTGATTGTCCTCCGCCTCGCCGGGAACTTCGTCCCCGCGCAGCGACACACCCGCAGTCTCGGTGAGGAACGACACGGCGACCATGCCGATCACACATGCGCCCATCATGAAGAAAGCCGGGAACAGGGTGAAACCGGTCCCATCGATGACCGCGTCGTTGATCAACGGAGCCGTACCACCAAAGGCCGCAGTGGCGACATTGTAGGAAATCGCGAACCCGGCGTAGCGCACGGTCGTCGGGAACATGGCCGGGAACGTCGCCGAAATCGTCGACAGCTGCGGGATGAACAGCAGACCGAGAACGACAAACGCGACGATCGCCCAGCCGAATCCGACGCGCATGAGCAGGTACATCGGCACGGCCATGATGAACAACCCGATAAGGGATGTCCACCACATCGGCTTGCGTCCGATCTTGTCGGACAGGGTGCCGAAGAACGGGATGAGAATCATCATCACCACCTGGCCGACGAACATGACAGCGGTCGCATGCGAGCCCTCGATGCCGACTGTATTGGCAAGATACGTCGGCTGATACGTGAGCAGGGTGTAGTGGGCGACGTTGAGCGCCGTCACCATGCCGAACATGATGGCGACCTGCTTGAAGTGGGTGCTGAACAGATCCTTGTAGTTCTCCCCCATCGTCTTGGTCTCTTGATCGTCGTCGTCGAGAACCTCCTGGAACACCGGGGATTCATCGAGCTGCGAACGCAGGTAGAGACCGATGAGGCCCAGCGGGAGAGCGATGAAGAACGGGATTCTCCATCCCCACTCGTTCATGAATGCGTCAGTGGACAACGTCTGGAGAATCAGGACGATACCGGAGCCGGCTACGAAGCCGCCGAGCGTGCCGAATTCGAGGAACGAGCCGTAGTGCCCTCGTTTTCCGTCCGGGGAATACTCGGCCATAAATGTGGCGGCGCCGCCATATTCGCCGCCTGTCGTGAATCCCTGGCAGACGCGAAGAAGGATGAGGAGCACCGGCGCCCACACGCCGATCTGGTCCTGGGTCGGCAGCACACCGATCAGCGCGGTCGCCAGGGACATCAGGATGATGGTCAGCGCGAGAACGCTCTTGCGACCAAGCCGGTCGCCGATCGGCCCCCAGATGAATCCGCCGAGCGGACGAAGCACGAACGACACGGCCAGGCCGAGCATCGTGCCGATCGACTCGAGTCCCCCCGAGAAGAAGTTCGCGGTGATGTACACCGACACCGCGGCGTAAACACCGTAGTCGAACCACTCCGTGGCATTACCCATGGCAGAGGCGGCGATGGCGCGGTGAAGCACCGATTTGTCGACAGCATCCGGCTGTCCCGTCGCGCCTGGTGAGGCGTCTATTTTGTTGTCTGGCACGTTGTTACCTCCAGTGGCTCCGCTACCGAGATCGGGCAGAGGTCACTCTATTCGGAAACTGACTTGCTTACGCTAAACATTTGAAAACTCCTCGTAAAGTCGTCTCGACCGGCATCGGGTCTCGTTTTGGCGGTGTGCGACATCGGGTTTCACAGATGACGCTGGTCACATCGGTTCACCAGGGCATCTTGACCGCCAATCTCGTTATTGAATCGAAATATTCAAATTCTGCCCCAGTTTTCCAAACTGTGAGATTTGCGACGTGGTCGAATTCCGATGCCAGATCGTAACGTTTGGCGCGATCCTCCTCATGACCTGCACAGATAATCGCCTCGGACGACGAAAAGCGTTCGATCAGTACCGGTTTGCCCGTTTTCATCTAGGTATAAGCAGCGTCAGCGCGCTAGGTTCAAACTCTAATGCTTTCCACAGGCCTCATTTGCCTTCGGAAAGGGTTGGTTGCCCTGTCCCCTATGAACGGACCTAGATGTCAGTACGGAACTACGTCAGCGAGCTCGCCGAATCGAATGTCACCGACTTCGAAGGCAACAAGTTGGGAACAGTCGCGCAGGTGTACGTCACCTCTGCCGACCGGAGCCCCTCCTGGGTTGCGGTAAAGAGCGGGCTCCTCGGAGTTCTCGGGTTCAAGGAATACTTCATCCCCCTCACCGAGGCGCGGTTCGAATCCGGCACGATCCTCGTGCCGTACTGCAAGGAGTTGGTCAAGGGAGCACCCGCCGTCGACGAGGGCACCGTCATCTCCCCTGAGCAGGAGGACGAGCTCTACCGCTACTACGGGATCAAGGACAACGCGGAGCCGACCGGCCCCGCCACGCCGAAGCCGCACCTGCACAACATTCTCGGGACACGCGGCCATGGGCATGCACGTGATGAGAAGGCCTGCGACTCAGATCCGGACCTCGCCAGCACCGCCTAAGCGACCCTCTGCGGCTACTCAGCTCCCGGCAGCGGCTGGTCCTCTCCCGTGCTGTAGCCGCCGGCTTCCAGGCCTGCCTCGATTTCGAATCGGTTGGTCAGCGGGTTCCGCCCGGCGAGAAGATATAGCGGGATAAACGCCAGACCAAAGCGCAGCCACTGCTGCCGGTGGATGTCTTCGTGGGCAAGCGTCCTCGCCCGCGGTTCCGTGCGACATAGGACGGTGTTGCCCACGCACGTCGCACCGCGCCCGAACGCCCATTTCGGCATTCCGGAGATCACCACGAGATCGCCGTGACGCGCGCGCCGTCCGCGGCACGCGCGGCCCCACGCCTGGGCCGCTAATGAGGCCAGAACGTATCCCTTACGGTTGATCACCCACATGGTCCGCACCCTTTTC
>NZ_DYXM01000265.1 GCF_020742175.1 Dietzia timorensis | reverse complement strand
CTCCATCGACACCGGCGGTGAGGAGAAGGCCGTCTCCTACGGCAAGCTCCTGCTCGCGACGGGCGCGAGCCCGAATAAGCCCGCCGAGCTCGACGACCCGCGCGTGGTCTACCTGCGCAGCACCTCCGATTATCGTCGGCTCCGCAGTCTCGTCCATGAAGGCGTGCGCGCGGTTGTTGCAGGTGGTGGCTATGTCGGCTCCGAGATCGCGGCGGCGCTCGTCGGGAACGGCGCCCGCACCACGATGGTCTACCGCGAAGCGAAATTGCTCAGCCAGATGTTCCCCTCGTCCATCGTCGAACGCGTAGAGGACTCGTTCCATTCCGCCGGCGTCGAGCTGCGATCCGCGTTCGAAATCGGCGAGATCGTCGCCGAGAACGACCACGTTTCGGTCGTCGGCGCCTCGGGAGAGGCAGTGGACGGTGATGTTGTCGTCGTCGGCTTCGGCGTCCACCCGAACATCGATCTCGCAGAAGCTGCGGGGCTCACCGTTGACGGTGGAGTGGTGGTCGATTCCGAAATGCGCACCTCGGCACCGGACGTTTTTGCGGCCGGTGACCTCGTCGTGTTCGACGATCCGCTCTTCGGCCGCCGCCGCGTAGAGCACGTCGACCACGCCGAGAATTCGGGGGAGACGGCCGGCAAGAATATGGCGGGGTCGTCCGAGAACTACGAGTACACGCCGATGTTCTGGTCCGACCTGTTCGACGACGGCTACGAGGCCATCGGCAGCCTCGACGGGCATGCCGAGACCATCGAGACGTGGAACGAGGACGGCAAGGCCGCAGTCGTGTGGTACCTGCGCGACGCGGCACCGATCGGCGTCCTTCTGTGGAACACGTGGGACTCGGTGGGCAAGGCCAAGCAGGCGATCGCCGACGTCAAGAGCGGAAAGCTTGCCGTCGACGACCTCCGCACGGTGATCACGCCAGGCTAGCGGGACGCCGACGACGCCTGCGAGCTCACTCCAGCCGGAACCGCACCTGCGTGCCCGGCGCGGCCTGCGCGAGCAGCGGAAGGTCGTCGGGGTGAACCACGGCGATCACGGGATACCCGCCGGTCGTCGGGTGGTCCGCCATGAAAATGAGCGGCTGCCCGCTCGCCGGGACCTGGATCGCCCCGCAGATGATGCCCTCCGACGTCAGCTCGCCGGTGATGCTGCGTTCTAATTCCGGCCCCTCGAGGCGCACACCGATCCGGTTCGATCTTGCCCCGACGGAGTAGGCGGAGGTCCGTAGCTTTTCGAGCGCCTCGTCGGTGAACCAGTCGAGCCGCGGGCCGGGCAGGATCCGCGCCTCGACTTCTGGCGCAATGGGTGCGACGGCGGCGTGGTCGATCCACACCGGCGGCGCCTCCGCGGGATCGGGAATGCCCACTCCGATCGAGTCGCCATCGGCCAGCGGATCGGGCCCCAGCCCGGACAAGACATCCGTAGAGCGCGAGCCGAACAGCGCGGGCGCATCGAACCCGCCGGCGACCGCGACGTAGGAGCGCAGTCCCCCGCGCGGTATCCCGAGGCGCACCGGTGTGTTTGATGGAACGCGGAGCGCGGCGTTGATCCCCTCCAGTCGCTCGCCGACGAACACGTCCAGCTCCGCGCCGGTGACCGCGAGGCACACGTCCTCGTCGAACTCGACCTCGAGCCCGCCGAGCGTGGCCTCGATCGTCGCGCGGTGTTCTCCGTTGCCGACTAGCCTGTTCGCGAGCCCGTGGCTGCGCCGGTCCATCGCCCCCGAGACCGGGATGCCCGTGCCCATGTGGCCGGCGCGGCCGAGGTCCTGGAGAGTCGACAGCGGCCCTGCCTTGCGGATGAGTGCGTTCGCCGTCATACGTGTGCCTTCCCTTCCGACTGCGGCACGAAGCGGACCTCGTCGCCCGGGGCGAGCCGGTTCGGTCGCGGCCAGTCGTCGTCCCACAGCGGCACGGTCGCGTGGCCGATGAGGTTCCACCCGCCCGGCGACGTGCGCGGGTACACCGCGGAGAACTCGCCGGCCACGGCCACGGAGCGCGGCGGTACGGCGTCTCGCGGGTCGTCGCGGCGCGGCAGCTGAAGCTTCTCGGGGAGCCCCGTCAGGTAGCCGAAACCGGGACTGAACCCCATGAACGCCACGCGGTACGTCGGCTCGGAATGGAGGCGTATGACGTCGGAGGTGCTGCCGCCGATCTGGCGGGCGACGTCATCGAGATCGGGGCCCGAGTAGTCGACGGGAATCTCGTGAAGCTCGCCGGCGCGGACATCGGCGGTGCCCGGGACCCACTGCTCGCAGGTCGCCACGGCCGCAGCCCGCGCGGACGGGTCCTCCGCCTCGATCATCACCGTGCGCCCGGCGGGGACGAGTTCGGTAACCCCGCCGAGCTCGCCCGCCGCGCGGGCGTCGGACAGAAAGGCGAACAGGTCCTCTACTTCTGTCAGGGAATCGAGTTCGAGCAGCGAGGCGTGAGGTCCGTATGGGAGCACGCGGAACGGGCGGTCGGCGCGCAGTTCGCGGGGAGCGGAAGACATCTAGGGCACCTGGTAATCGGAGTCGGGGGCATCGGTGATGAGCATCATGCCTGGCGAGTGGGTGATGGCCAGCGGAGGCGCCGAGGCCATGACCATGGCCTGCGGAGTGACCCCGCAGGCCCAGAACACGGGGACGTCGCCGTCGCGGGTGACGGGCGGATCGCCGAAATCGGGCTGTGCGAGATCCGCGATGCCCAGCCCGGCCGGCTCGCCGACGTGCACGGGAGCGCCGTGCACCGAGGGGAAGCGGGAGGAGATGCGGACGGCGTCGGCGACCTGTTCGGCGGGGATCGAGCGCATCGAGACGACGAGCTCGCCGCGGAACTCGCCCGCGGGGCGGCACGCACGGTTCGTGCGGTACATCGGCACGTTGCGGCCGGCGTCGATGTGGCGCACGGGCACGCCCGCGGCGAGGAGGGGATGCTCGAACGTGAACGAGCAGCCGATGAGGAACGCGACCATGTCCTCGCTCCAGAACTCGCGCGC
>NZ_DYXM01000264.1 GCF_020742175.1 Dietzia timorensis | reverse complement strand
CCGTGGAACTACCCGGTGTTCACGCCGATGGGGTCAATCGCGTTCGCGCTCGCCGCGGGAAACACGGTCGTGTTTAAACCGAGCGAGTGGACGCCGCGCACCGGTCAGGCGATTATCGCCTCGTTCCAGCGTGCCAGCGGCGAGTTCGACGTCGCGCACTGCGTGACCGGCGGCGGTGACGTCGGCGAGGCGCTGTGCCGCTCGGGCGTCGACAAGATCGGGTTCACCGGTTCGACGGCGACGGGCAGGAAGATTCTCGCGACGTGCGCGGAGAACCTCACGCCGGTGTTGTGCGAATGCGGCGGCAAGGATGCGCTGGTCATCGACGCCGACGCCGATGTCGCGGCCGCCGCGGACGCCGCGGTGTGGGGCGCGATGTCGAACGCCGGACAGACGTGCCTCGCCGTCGAGCGCGTTTACGTGCACGCCGACGTCGCCGACGAGTTCGAAAGGCTCGTCACCGCGGAGGCGGGCCGTCTGCGGGCGGCGGCGGACGGGTCGACGCAGATCGGCGCGATGACGATGCCGCGGCAGGTGGACATCGTGCGCTCGCACGTGGAGGACGCGCTCGCCAGCGGCGGGCGAGCGCTGGTCGGCGGCCTGGATTCGATCGACGGGCAGGTCGTCTCCCCCATCGTGTTGACCGATGTTCCGGAGGATTCGCCGGCCGTGGTCGAGGAGACGTTCGGCCCGACGATGACGATCCGCCGCGTCGCCGATATGGACGAGGCTGTGCGGCTGGTAGAGGCCAGCGAGTACGGGCTCGGGCTTACCGTGTTCTCGCGCCGCAAAGGCCGGGCGATCGCCGACCGGATTACGAGCGGGAACGTGGCGATCAACGGGTTCGTGCTGCACGCGGCGGTGCCGACGCTTCCGCTTGGCGGCACCAAGCAGTCCGGGTTCGGGCGCGTGCATGGGCCGGACGGGCTGCGGGAGTTCGCCTATTCGCGTTCGTGCACGGAAACGCTCGTGCAGCTTCCGCTCCCGCTGACCTCGTTTAGGCGCGGCCCGAAGGTCGACCAGCTGATCAGCACGGTGATCGAGCAGGTCCACGGCAGGGCCGGGAAGGTGCGCGCCCTGCTCGACGGGAACGGGAAGCCCTGATGGGGATTTTTCGTCGGGGCGCGTCGTACGACCTCGACGGCCGTAGGGTCCTGATCACCGGCGCGGGGAATGGCATCGGCGCCGAGCTCGCCCGCAGCTGCCACGCGCGCGGGGCGAAGGTCGTGGCCGTCGATATCGATGCCGACGCGGTCGCGCGGCTCGCTACCGAGCTGGGGCCGCGCGCGGTTTCTGCGCGCGCGGACGTGACCGCGCCCGAGGACATGCGGGCCGCTACCGACCTGGCGCTGGAGAAATTCGGCGCGCTCGACGTGGTGATCGCCAACGCCGGGGTGACCCCGGATCCCGGGATGCTGAGGTCGACGGATCCGGCCGAGGTGCGGCAGGTGATCGACATCAACGTCTTCGGCGTGCTGCACACGGTGCAGGCGGCGGCCGATGCGCTCGCCGCGAGCGGCGGGCACGTCCAGATCACCGGATCCTGCTCGGCATTTATGCCTGGTCCGGGCGGCGCCGCGTACATGATTTCGAAGGCGGCGCTCGAGTCGCTCGCGCGTTCGCTACGGCTCGAAGTGGCCGGTTCCGGGATCTCCGTGGGGATCGCGATGCTCGGGATGATCGATACCTCGCTCGCGGCCAAGACCCTGGACGACGACCCGTACGGTCAGGCGCTCGGCGCACAGTTGCCGGCGGTCCTGAGTTCGCGGATGTCCCCGCACGACGCGGCCGAGGCGATCTGCCGGCAGATCGAGAGGCGCGCGCCGCGCAAGGTGGTCCCCACCCCGTGGCTTCCGCTCGACCTCGCCCGCGGCGCGCTTCCCTACCTCGAGGGGCTCACCCTGAAGAGCAAAGGCCTGGCCAGGGCGCTCGCTGAGCTCGACGCCCGGTAACCGGTGCCTTCCAGAACGCGCGGCGGGGTGGGTGTGGCGCGTCTCTATTCGGTCGGGCCGGTGAAGTCGACGCGCGCGACGAGGGAGATGAGGTAGCCGATATACGCGGAGATCTCTTCCGCCGAGACCCCTCTGGGATCGAGCAACCAGTCCTGATAGACGAAGGCGAGTCCACCGAAGAGCGCGAGCGGGTCCCAGCGTGCGGTGAGTTCGTCGTTGCGCCCGAGGGTGCCGCCGGCCTCGGCGAAGGCGTCCTTGAGCCCGCCGACGATGGCGGTGAAGCGGCCGATGAGTTCGCGACCGTGGGGGTAGAGCTCGCTGGTGACCGACTGGACGAACAGGATCTCCCCCCGGCGAGGATCGTCGACGAGGAAATCAGTGAACGCCGACGCGATGTGGGCGATCGCGTCGCGGGGCTGCGGCGGCATCGACGCCACGGCCTCCTGCAGCGTTGCCTCGGCGTCCTCGACGACGAGGTCGAAGATCTGCACGAGGAACCGGTCGCGGTTGTCGAAGCTCTCGTAGAAATAGCGTTCGGTGAGGCCTGCGCGGCGACACACCCCGCGCATCGTCACCGCCCCCGGCCCCTCCGCGGCGAGCAGGTCGAGTCCGGATTCGATGAGCTTGAGCCGTCGCTCGGCCTTGCGATCACCGGGCTCGACGCCGCGCCAGCGGCGCCCGCCTGTGGAGCGTGGGGGCGTTTCTACCATGAGTCCATTGTGACTCCGGCTGCGTCCGGCGTGGCTATCGACCCGCGGCGACGAGGCGATCGGCGAGCAGCGAGATGGTCCGCTCCATGGCGAACCGCAGCACCGGGCCGGAACCTGGGACGGCGGTGTCGAAGTCGACGTTCCACGTGAGAACGCCACGTCCGACGTCATCGGCGGATACCGACAGGGTGGCCGAATACGCGCGCATCCCGGCGACCGGGTCCATCGAATAGGTGTGGTGCTCGCCCGGAACATAGGACACCGTGCGTTCGACGAGCGCGATCGGGCCGGCGGCCAGGCGGCGCACCGCGCCCTCGCCGAGATCCGCGGGCGGCGGGCTCTCCCACCGGAAGCGGTCGAAAGGAGCGCCCGCCCATTCGGGCCAGCGCGCGGTATCCGCTTCCAGGGAGAGGAGCTCGGCGAGATCGCCGTCGAAGCTTCGGGTGATGGTAAAGCTCTGGTGACTGGGCATGATTCCTCGGGGTTCGGCGGCTACAGGGAGCGGCCGACGAGTTCTTTCATGATTTCGTTGGTGCCGCCGTAGATCTTCTGAACGCGGGCGGCCGCGTAGGCGCGGGCGATGGGGTATTCCATCATGTAGCCGTAGCCGCCGAAGAGCTGCAGGCAGCGATCGACGACGCTGCACTGCATGTCGGTGGTCCACAGCTTGGCCATCGACGCGGTCGTCGGGTCGAGCGTGCCGGCGTCGGCGAGTCCCTGGGCGACGTCGACCATCGCGCGGCCGGCAAAAACCTGCGATTTGCAGTCCGCGAGCTCGTATCGGGTGTTCTGGAAATCGCCGATGGGCCGGCCGAATGCCTGGCGTTCGCGGGTGTAGTCGACGGCCTCGAGCACGGAGAACTCCGCGGCGGCGACGGCGGTGGAGGCGATGATGAGACGCTCGCGGCCCAGCTGGCCCATGAGCTGAAAGAATCCCTGCCCCTCCTGCTCGCCGAGGAGGTTGTCCACCGGCACGCGGACATCGTCAAAGAACAGCTCGCGCGTGTCCTGCCCGTGCATGCCGATCTTGTGCAGCACGCGGCCGCGCTCGAAGCCGGCGAGGTCTTTCGTCTCGACGATGATGAGCGAAATGCCCTTCGCCTTGGCCTCGGGGTCGGTCTTGCACACGACGATGATGACGTCGCTGTGGGTGCCGTTGGTAATGAAGGTCTTTGACCCGTTGATGACGTACTCGTCGCCCTCGCGCTTTGCGGTCGTGCGGATCGACTGGAGGTCGGAGCCAGCGGACGGCTCCGTCATGGCGATGGCGCCGACGAATTCGCCCGAGGCGAGCCGCGGGAGATAGCGCTTCTTCTGCTCCTCGGTCCCGAAGTTGAGGAAGTAGTGCGGCACGATCGTCGAGCCGACGGAGTAACCGAACGCGGTGTCGCCGCTGAGGGTGATCGCGTGCTGCACGGCAGCCTCGTGGCTGAACGTGCCCCCGATCCCCCCATATTCGGCGGGGATGTCTGCGCACAGCAGGCCGGCGTCCCCGGCCTTGTTCCACAGCTCGCGGTCTACCTTCTGCTCATCGGCCCATCGTTCCTGGTGAGGGACTAATTCCTTCTGTGAGAACTCGAAGGCGTGCTCCATGAGCTCGCGGCGCTCGTCGGTGAGCCAGGCCGGTCGATAGTCAGGAAAAAGCGTTTTCATAAGGAAATCCTCCCCGTAGGCGGCGGCTTATCGCTATGCTGACATCACTTGATGTCAGCTCTGTCCTTCTGTGTACAGTACACCGCACCGGGACGCCAAAGGAGCGGCATTGAGAATTTCCCGCTCGACATTGGACACACCGATCCCCGGAGCATGACCATGGCCACGACACTTTGCCACTACTTCCAGCAACGAGTCGCCGAGAACGGCGACGAGATTGCCATCAAAAATGCGGACGGCAGCGTTCGCCTCACCTGGTCCGAATACGGTGCGCAGGTTCGACGAGCTTCGGCGGCGCTGGCCGCCGAGGGGCTGCGTTCCGGCGAGGTGGTGGCGATCATGCTGAGCAACCGTCCGGATTTCCACGTCATCGACGCGGGCGTCATGCACCTCGGCGCGATCGCTTACTCGGTATATAACACCAGTGCGCCCGAGCAGATCGACTACCTGTTCAGCAATTCGCGCCCGAAGATCGTGTTCACCGAGAAGCAGTTCGAGGGCAAGGTGCGCGAGGCGCTCGCCATGCGCAAGGCCGAGGGTGACACCTCCACCCAGCGGGTCGTCGTCATCGACTCCGCCGAAGAGGGCGAGGGCCTCGAGCCTTTCCTCGCGCAGGGCTCGGACGACTTCGATTTCGACGCCGCCTGGCAGGCAGTCGACCCCGGCGATGTGCTCACGCTGATCTATACCTCGGGCACCACGGGCAACCCGAAGGGCGTCGAGCTCACCCATTCGAACCTGCTCTACCAACTGGGAGTTATCTCCGCGGTCGTGGGCGATCTCAGCGACGGCCGGGTCATCTCCTATCTACCGGACGCGCACCTGATCAACCGCTGGATCTGCCAGTACGCGCCGATGTACTTCAACATCGAGGTCACCGACGTCGACGATCCGAAGATCCTTGTCGATGTGCTCGGCCAGGTGCATCCGACGTTCTTCGTCGCCGTGCCGATGCTCTGGTACAAGATCGTCGGAAAGGTGAAGGCGACGATCGACGCCGAAGAGGGCGTCAAAGGCAAGCTGCTGCGGTGGGCCACCGGTGTCGGCGAGCGCCGCGCCGACGCGCGCGTCGCGGGCACGTCCCCGTCGCGTCGCGATGCGCTCGCCTATGCGGTCGCCGACAAACTCGTGCTGTCGAAGCTGCGCGAGAAGCTGGGCATGGATCAGCTCACCGCGGCGGTGTCGGGCGCGGCCCCGATCGACGCGAGCACCCTCGTGTTCCTGTCCTCGCTCGGCATCGACGTCCTCGAGGCCTGGGGCATGTCGGAAACCTCGGCGGTGACGACGGTGAACCCCGTGGCCAAGCCCAAGTTCGGCACGGTCGGCAAGGCCATCCCGGGCACCGAGGTCTCCCTCGGCGAGGACGGCGAGGTCCTCGTGCGCGGCGGCGGCGTGATGCGCGGCTACCACCGCGATCCGGAGAAGACCGAGGACACGATCGACGAGGACAACTGGGTCCACACCGGCGATATCGGGCAGCTCGACGACGAGGGCTACCTCACGATCATCGACCGCAAGAAGGAACTGATCATCAACGACGGCGGCAAGAACATCTCGCCGGCCAACATCGAGGGCGCGCTCAAGGCCGCGAGCACGCTCATCGGCTCGGCCGTCGCCATCGGCGATCGCCGCCCGCACATCTCCGCGCTCATCACCCTCGACCCGGACGTCGCCACCGAGTTCGCGGCGAAGGCGGGCGTCGAGGGCACGGACCCGGCGGATCTCGCGATCCACCCGGGGGTGCGCGACGCCATCGCCGCGGCGGTCGAGGCGGCCAACGCGCGGCTGTCGCGGGTCGAGCACGTGCGCACGTGGGAGATCCTGCCGACGTTCTGGGCTCCCGGCAGCGACGAGCTCACGCCAACGCTCAAGCTGCGCCGGGTGCCGATCACGCGTAAGTACGCCGAGCAGATAGACGCGCTATACGCGAAGTAGGCCCGGGGCTCGATTGCGCGCGATCGGCCTATTCGACACCTGTTAAACACCTAGAATCTGGCAGATGCGGATCCGAAACGTCATCGAACTCCCCACGAAGATCACCTTCGCCACGGCGGCCAGCGCGCTCGCCGTGGCGGAGGCGTCCATTTCGTTGTCGCGGCTTGCCGTGGAGAACGTCCAGGCCGAGCTGGGCGCGGCCCTCGACATCGAAACGCCGAAGCGGTCGGGCACCCCGCTCGACCTGCTGCACAAGATCAACGAGCTGCTCAACGAGGACCGCTCACTCGGCCGCGTTCTCGCCCCGGGCGGGCCGCTGGAACGCCTGCTCGCCCCTGGCGGGGTCGTCGACCGGCTCACCGCGCCCGACGGCTTCGCCGAGAAGCTCGCCGCGCCCGGCGGCCTCCTCGACCGCGCGACCGACGAGGACGGAATCCTCATGCGCATCACGGCAGCGGACGGCCCGCTGGACCGGCTCACCCGGCCGGGCGGCGTCATCGATCAGTTCACCGAGAACGAGGGCATCCTCGAGCGCCTCACCGGCGAGGGCGGCGTCGTCGACAAGCTCACCGAGCCGGGAGGCGTGCTCGAACGCGTCCTCGACACCGGCGGCATCCTCGACCAACTCACCGCGGTCGACGGCCTACTTACCAAGCTCGCCGAGGACGATGGCCTCCTCGACCGCGCGGTTGCCGACGGCGGCATCCTCGACACCGCGTTCGGCCCGGAGGGCACCATCGAGCGCGCCATCGCCCCCGGCGGCGCGATCGACCAGATCTCTGAATTGTCGGCCTCGATCGGCGAGATCTCGCCGACCATCGTCGAGCTCCAGAAGACCGTCGTCGAGCTCAACCTCGCCGCAGAAACCCTCAACACCGCGGTGGTCCCGGTGGGCGATCTCGTCGGTCGCCTCCCCAAACGGCTCACCCGCGGCGCCGACAAGGATTCCCGCGCCGGCAATAGCTCCGGCCAGCTGCATTGACCGCGCACGGCCTCTAGCCCCGAGCTCGGCCACGCACGAACGAACCCCTCGCAGCAATTTCTGCCGTGAGGGGTTCGTGCATTCTGTATTTGTAGCGATGGCCGGGTTCGAACCGGCGACACAACGATTATGAGTCGTTTGCTCTACCACTGAGCTACACCGCCGTGCCCTTACCCCGCCGCGCCTTGGCGCGAGTCGCTGCCGCGAAAGCGACGAAGAAGAGTGCGAGCCCCCTGACGGAATCGAACCGTCGACCTTTTCCTTACCATGGAAACGCTCTGCCGACTGAGCTAAGGGGGCCGGTCCAACGCGCGGCATTGCTGCCCCGCGTTAAGGCCTAAAGTAGATTACATTGCCGCGCGGATATCTTCCAAATCCCCTGCGTGCACCGTTTTCGCCGGATCTCCCACCCCCACCTATGACGGCGGAGGGCGCAGCCGCCCCGGCGCGTTGGATCAGCGCCTTCCGTACCGATCCCGCGGCTTCATCGGCCCCTCGGCCCGCGTACCCTCCACCGCGTGCACCGCGAGCTCCGCGGAGATCAGGCACATCGGCACCCCGATTCCCGGCAGCGTCGATGACCCCGCGTAATACACCCCCTCGACACGGCGCGAGGAGTTCTTCGTCCGGAACATCGCACTCTGGGCCAGCGTGTGCGCCTGCCCGAGAGCGGTGCCGCGCCAGGCGTACACGTCTTCGGCGAAATCGGCCGGGGTGCGCACATGCCGCTCGACGATCCGCTCGGCGAGATCGGGAACCCCGGTCCACTGCGCGATCTGGGCTATCACGCGATCTGCCGCCGCCTGCGCGGGATCCGCACGGTCCTCGGGATCTCCGTCCCCGTAACCGAGCGCGCCCGGGTCCTGCACGTGCCCACCGGCATCATCGACGTCCGCCGGAACGGGCACGAGTACGAACAGGTTCTCGTACCCTTTCGGGGCTACCGAGGAATCGGTGGCCGAGGGTTTACAAATGTAAAGCGACGCGGGATCCGGGATGTGCGGTGCCGCGCCGAAGATCGCCTCGAAACCGCCCTTCCAGTCGCTCGCGAACAGCAGATTGTGGTGGCGCAGCTGCGGCAATTCCCCGCGCACCCCGAGCATGAGCACCAGCGCACCCGGACCGGGGATCTTCTTGTCCCAGTAGCTCTGTGGGTACGTGCGCCGGTCCTCTTTGAGGAGGCGCTCCTCCAGGTGCTGGATATCGTGCGCACCGATGACGGCGTCCGCGTGCAGCACCCGCGGGTTCGGCTCCCCCGCCCTGCGGATCCGCACGCCCGTGGCGACGTACTCGCGTGGGCCGTATCCCGTGGCGCGGGTGAACGCACCGGCGAGCATCGGCCCCTTCGTCTGCAGGTACGGCACGTTCTGACGTAGCCAGTTGGAGACTTTCGACGGCCTGCGAGAGGAGTACACCCCGACCGAGCGGCTTGCGCGGGTCTTGATCTCCAGCGCCTCGGTGTCGGTGAGGATTGTGACTCCTTCACGCTCCGCCGCGCGCCGCAGCGACTCTACGAATGTGGTGAAACCTCCGCGGGGGTAGTACACACCGTCGTCGAGATCGAGATGACTCATCAGGTGGTACAGCGCCGGGGTGCGATACGGCGAGGAGCCGAGGAACACGGCCGGGTAGTCGAGGATCTTGCGGATCGTGGGATTGCGGAAACTCCCGGAAACGAAGGAGTGGAGGCTGCGCAGCAGCAGCGGCACGAGGCGCGGGGCTACGGCGAGCACGTCGCGGCGGGCGAAAGCCGAGGCGAGTCCGCGGGCGCCGAAACTGTTGTAGAGGAAGCGGCGCAGCGCGAGCGCATACGTGTGGCCGGCGGAATCGAGGTAGTCGTCGAAGGTGGCGCCGGACCCGGGCTCGAGGGATTCGAAGAGTGCGCGCACATGCGCGCGCCCGGAGCGCACCTCGATCGACTCGGTGCCGCCGCGCTCGCCATCCCAGACCGCGTAGGCGGGATCGAGGCGGGCCAGGTCGAGTTCGTGCTCCGGCGTCATCCCCAAAAGGGCATAAAACTGGGCGAACACCTCCGGCATGAGATACCAGGACGGGCCGGTGTCCCAGCGGAAACCGCCGGATTCGAGCGAGCCGGCCCGCCCGCCGAGGACCGGATTCTTTTCCACGAGAGTGACCGAATGCCCGCGGCGCGCGAGCAGCGCAGCGGTGGCGAGCCCCGACACCCCGCCGCCGATGACGACGACCGTGCGCGCCCCTTCTGGGCGGCCCTGCGAGTCCGCAGGAACTGCCTCGGCGCTATGCCCGGTAGCTTTCGCCATCAGTGGTCCTCTCTCGAATGCCTTGTTGAGGAGGTTAGTGCAGTCGCCCACGACCGCTCCGTCGACGTGGCACGCTGGGACACGGAAATCTTCCGCCAGCTGCCGACGGAAGCACGGTGGGCATGCTTTACCAAGGGGGTGTTGGGTGTGGGTTCACACCACAAGGGATCCGGCGCGCGTCGGGGATTGTTCGCATCGATCGGGGTCGGAGTCGGCGCGCTCACCGCGTACGACCTGACCCAGCGGACCCATTCGATCCTGCGCAATTACCCGGTCGCAGGACACATGAGGTACGCGCTCGAATCGATCAGACCGGAGCTCCAGCAGTACTTCATCGAGCGCAACTTCGACGGGCGCCCCTTCGACCGCGATACCCGCACCGTCGTCTACTCGCGGGCGAAAGGCCAGGAGATCGGGAAGGCGTTCGGTTCGGAGCGCGACCTGGAAGAGCCCGGATACAACTTTCTCGTGCACTCGAACGCCCCGGTTGAACCCAGCGGCCCCGAGCCGAGAGTGCGCCTCGGCGGGCCGGAGTGCAGCCGCCCGTACGACATTTCGCTGCTCAACATCAGCGCGATGAGCTTCGGCTCCCTTTCCGCGCGTGCGGTACGTGCGATGAACAAGGGCGCCGCCATGGGCGGCTTCGCCCAGGACACCGGCGAAGGCGGGCTCACCGACTATCACCTCGAATACGGCGCCGACCTGATGTGGGAGCTGGGCACCGGATACTTTTCCGCCCGAACGCCCGATGGCCACCTCGATCGCGACGAGTTTCGCCGAAAGGCGCAGATGGACGAGGTCAAGGCGATCACGATCAAGATCTCGCAGGGCGCCAAGCCCGGCATGGGTGGGATGCTCCCCGGGGCGAAGGTGAACGCGGAGATCGCTCGGTACCGAGGCGTTCCCGAAGGCGAGGACTGCCTGTCGCCGTCCGCGCACAAGGAATTCTCGACCCCGATCGAACTCGTGGAATTCATCGCCGAACTCCGCCGGCTCTCGGGCGGTAAGCCGGTCGGGTTCAAGATCTGCTTCGGCTCGCGGCGCGAGGTGCTGTCGATCTGCAAGGCTATTATCGACGCCGGCAGCGGCCCCGACTACATTCTCGTCGATGGGTCCGAGGGCGGTACCGGCGCCGCGCCGCAGGAGTTCACCGATCATGTCGGCATGCCGCTTCGGGAGGGGCTGATCACCCTCCACAATGCGCTCACCGGTTCCGGGTTGCGCGACACGATTTCGATCGGCGCGTCGGGCAAGGTGGCGCAGGGCAACGACATCGTTCGACGCCTGATCCAAGGCGCCGACTTCACGATGTCCGCCCGCGCGATGATGATGGCGACCGGTTGCATTCAGGCGCAGAAATGCCACACCGGAAAGTGCCCAGTGGGCGTTGCCACGCAAAGCGCTCGCAGGCAGCGCGCTCTCGACGTGGTCGATAAGGGCGAACGGGTTCGCCGCTACCACGAGGCGACCATCGCCGAAGCACGGCGAATCATGGGGGCCATGGGCGCCTCACGGCCCTCGCAGCTCGACACCACGATGCTGCGCCAGGTGCTCTCGCCCATCGCATCGAGCTCCTATGCCGAGATCTACGAATGGCTCTCCCCCGGGCAGCTGCTCGATTCCCCTCCGGAAAGCTGGGCGGCGGACTGGGCCCACGCGCGGGCGGATTCCTTCTAGGCGGGTCGCGTGGCGGCGCCGCCGGGCGGTGCCGGGGCTGGGGCCGCATGGCGGCGGCGCCGGCTGGAACGCTTTAGCCCATGACGGCGGAGGTTCGCACCGCCCGAGCGACGATGATCGCCTTCTGCCTGTTCGGAATACTCACACGACCGGCGGCGATGCGTTCCGGTCCCGCGGCGCGCAGCCTGCGCGACAGCTCGGCGAAGAGGTCGTGCGCCGCGAGGACCGCGGCCCGGTCACGGCCGGGAATGCGCGCGATGCCTTCTCGGGCATGGGCGAAATCGGCGTCCATCTCGTCGCAGAGCTCGGCGATGTCGGCCGCGGTTAGCGCGCCCGGATCGCGGCCGGGAAAGTAGTTGCGGCCGAGCTCGGTCGTGTCTTCGCGGATGTCGCGCAGGAAGTTGACCTTCTGGAATCCGGCGCCGAGCGATCGGGCGGACGCCGCAGCCTCGGCGTCTCCGGCCAGTGCCCCGCCGGCGAACACACGCATGCACATCTCCCCGATCACCTCGGCCGAGCCGTGGATGTATTCGGCCAGCTGTTCACGCGTGTATTCGGTGCGGGTGATGTCCATGTTCATCGACGCGAAAAACGGGTCGATGAGCTCGGCGCCGATGCCGTACTCGTTCGCGGTGGCGACGAAGGAGTGGACTACCGGGTCGGTGGAGAACCCGCGGCCGATAGCGGCGTAGACCTCGTCGCGGTAGCCGGATAGGAGCGCGGTGAGTTGCTCCGCATTCCGGCGCTCGGCATCGCGGTCCTGGTTGTCGGCGGGTGTTGCCGTACCGGTGGGAGGCGGGGCGAAGGTGCCGTCGACGATTTCGTCGGCGACGCGCACGAGCGCGTAGATCGCGGCGACGTGCTGGCGAGTCCTCGGGGCGAACAGCCTGCTGGCGAGGGTGAACGAGGACGAGTACGCGGCGAGCAGCTGCCAGGAGCAGCGCCGCGCCGCGGCGGTGAATCGCGCGAGGTTGGCCTCGTGTGGTGTCGTCACGCCTGCCATTGTTGCAGGCTCCCGAGGCAACGCGTGGCACCACCGCCCATCCGCAGGGTGGTCGCTACCGGAGAACGAGAAAACCCAGCCGGCACGATTGTGTGGCTGGGCTCATCTTGTGGTGCCAGATCAAGGATTCGAACCTTGGAAGGCAATGCCGACGGATTTACAATCCGCTCCCTTTGGCCGCTCGGGCAATCTGGCGTGCGCCGTTTCGGAACCCTGGGGTCCGCCGTTAGGCGCGAGGGATACAGTACCAAGCGCGCCGCGTAGATGGAAAATCGCGGTACGTCCGACGTCAACAAGCGAGCTTGTGCCGCGGATGGGCGAAGCCCGCGGCTACCCTGGCGGTAATGCAACCGGGCGCTTTCGGGCGCCGAGGCGACACGTTAGGAGTACAGCAATGGCTTCGGAATCCTCGTTCGATGTGGTCAGCGAGTACGACCGGCAGGAGGTCGACAACGCGGTGAACCAGGCGGCGAAGGAAATCGGCAACCGCTACGACTTCCGCGGCACCGACACGTCCATCGAGTGGAAGGGCGAAGAGGTCGTCGAGATCTACGCGAACGCCGAGGAGCGCACGCAGGCAGCGAAGGACGTATTCATCGAGAAGCTCGTGCGCCGCGGTATCTCGATGAAAACCGTCGACTTCGGCGAGCCGATGTCCTCGGGCAAGGGCTACCGCCTCGTCGGGTCGCTGAAAAAGGGCATCGACAAGGAGCAGGCGAAGAAAATCACCAAACTCATCCGCGACGAAGGCCCGAAGGGCGTGAAGCCGACGATCCAGGGCGAGGAGGTGCGCGTGTCCTCGAAGTCGCGCGACGACCTGCAGGCAGTGATCTCTCTCCTCAAGGGCGCCGACCTCGACGTCGCGCTGCAGTTCCAGAACTACCGCTAACCGAGCGCGACCATGGTGTCCTCTGAGCTGCTCGTCCTGCTGCTCGACCTGGCGGGCACCATCGCTTTCGCCGTGTACGGCGCATTGTCCGCGATCCGCTACACGCGCCTGGATCTCGTCGGCGTCCTCGTCCTGGGCTCGGTGACGGCGATGGGCGGCGGCGCCATGCGCGACGCGATCCTCGGCGCGACGCCGGTCAATGCGGTGTCCGACTGGCGCTACCCCGCCGCCGCCCTCCTCGGTGCGCTGATCACCTTCTTCGCCGCGCGGTGGCTCGCCCGCCTCGAGCCGGCGATCGTCGTGTTCGACGCCCTCGGCCTCGGATTCTTCGCGGTTTCCGGTGCGGGAACTGCGCTCGCGTTCGGCGCTTCGCCCGTGGGGGCCGTGCTGCTCGGCATGCTCACCGCGGTGGGCGGCGGGACCGTCCGGGACATCCTGCTCAGCCGCATCCCGTCGATCCTCTACCAGGATCTCTACGCGACGTCCGCGCTGGTCGGCGCATTGATCGTGGTGGTGTGCGAGGAATTAGGCTTCGACGACTTGATCCCGGCGACGGTGGGGGTGATCGCGGCGATCACCATCCGCCTCGTAGCGTGGCGGTTTAAGATTTCTGCGCCCGGGGTTCCGTGGCGTGATTCGATTTCCGGGGCCGACTAGCGAGTGCCTGCCCGCGTGCCGGATTCCGCGTCCTGGGTCTCGGATGTCGCCTGGTTCGGCGATACACACCAACCGGAGGGTCTACACACCACTCTCCGGGCTATAAATTCGCCGAAATCACCGGGTTTTCCGACCCTCAAGTTGGTGTGTGTCCCTTCGGGTTGGTGTGTAATCCGCTATCGACCTGGCATCGCGCCTCTGCAGCCCCTGTTTCCCCATCCGCCACGCTAGACAACGCCCAAATGCCCAGACACCGTCGAGAGTGTCGATTTCGGGCGTGCACAGGACCGTTTCTAGTGTCGCGCGTGTGAAGTAGTTTTACGGTTGGGTTTGTGAAATCATGGGGCATGGCGAATCGACCTGCCCCGGCATTGATGTTGCGTCCCGGCGATCGCGAGGAGCTCGAGAGGATGACCCGTTCGCA
>NZ_DYXM01000263.1 GCF_020742175.1 Dietzia timorensis | reverse complement strand
GAGGCCGTGTCCCTTAATTTCGCCGAAACCGCCGACCCGCAGATTTCCATCTCCGAAGACGGCGCCGTGACCGTAGGCGATCCCGAAGCTCCGAAAATCGACGTGTGGGAGGACTACATGTGTCCCGCCTGCGGCGCGATGGAGGAGCAGTCCGGTGCGCAGATCACAGAGGCCGTCACGGCCGGGGACCTGCAGGTCGTCCATCACTACGTCAACTTCCTCGACCAGCAGTCGGCGAAGGGCGATTACTCGACTCGCATGATCGCCGCGTCCCAGTGCGTCGCGGTCAACGAGGATCTTCAGACCTACCTCGACGCGCGCTCGGCGTGGTTCACCAACCAGCCCGCCGAGGGCGGTGGCGACCGCACCCAATCCGAGATCGCCGAGGACGCGAAGTCCGCCGGTGCCGGGGATGAGTCGGTCAAGTGCATCGAGGGAATCGGCGCCGAGGGCGCCGACAACCTCGACAAGGCCACCGAAACCGCGCAGGCGTCGCAGCAGGCGCTGCAGGACTCGGGGCTCGACATGGCGACACCGACCGTTGCCAAGGACGGCGAGAAGCTCGAAATCGGCGACCCGACCTGGGTCCAGAAGGCGATGGCCGCGTAACACCGGCGATGACGGCGGACCTCGCGTCCGCTCGGCGGGCGGGGAAGTTCCGAGAACGGAGCACCCCGCCCGTCCGCGATTTGGCTCCCCCGATCCGCCTGTTGTAGAGTTTTTCGAGTCGGCATCGCACCGACTCAAGTAAATACGGGGCTATGGCGCAGCTGGTAGCGCACCTCACTGGCAGTGAGGGGGTCAGGGGTTCGAATCCCCTTAGCTCCACCGAGAATCAAGTGTCGGCCCACCGGAAATCCGGTGGGCCGACACTTTTTTGTGCCCGTCGAGCCCTGGGTGCCTCGTGTTCGAAGAACCGCGAATGCGCGGCCGCTATGAGGGCCACCTTCCTCCGGCGTCATACTGGTTGCATTGACTAAATGCGGAAGGTGGGAACGCAATGAGGGAGAACGCGCCGGATAAGCACGACGCCACGACCGTGAGCGATGCGACCTGGGCGGTGCATGGCGGCAACCGAATCGATTCCGATACCGGGGCGGTGCGCACGCCGATCGTCATGGCGAATTCCTATCTGCTTCCCGAGGACCCGTCCGGCATGGACTGGTCCACGGCCGATCGGCTCGTGTACACGCGCAATGGCGCGCTCAACCAGTCCGCGCTGCAGGACAAGCTTGCCGCGCTCGAGGGCGGTGACGCGGCGGCGGTGTTCGCGACCGGCGTCGCGGCGCTGCACGGCACGTTCTTCACGCTGCTGCGGCCTGGCGACCACGTCGTCGTCTCCGACGTGACATACGAGGCGGTGTGGCGCCTGTTCGACGAGCTGCTGCCCGAGCGGATGGGAGTCGAGGCGACGTTCGTCGACGCCTCCGACCCGAGCGCAGTGGCCGCGGCGATGCGCGAAAACACCAAGCTGGTGCACGTCGAGGTCATCGCGAACCCGACCACGAGGGTCGCCGATATCGCGGCGCTGGCCCAGATCGCCCATGACAGCGAAGCTCTGCTTTCGGTCGACTCCACCTTTACGCCGCCGCCCTTGTACCGTCCGCTCGCGGACGGCGCGGATCTGGTGATCCATTCGTTGACCAAGTACATCAACGGTCACGGCGATGCCATGGGCGGCGCGGTGATCGGCGGGTCCGAACTCGTGGCGCGGGTGCGCGGGGACGCGCTTGTCGATGTCGGCGGCATCATTTCGCCGTTCAACGCGTGGCTGATCATGCGCGGCTCGGTGACGCTGCCGCTGCGGCTGCGCCAACACGTCGAGTCGGCGGCGAAGGTCGCGCGGTGGCTGTCCGAGCAGGACGCTATCGCCTACGTGGCCTACCCCGGGCTCGAGTCGCATCCCCAGCACGAGCTCGCGCGTCGGCAGTTCGGCGATTTCGGATTCGGCGGGGTTCTCGCCTTCGCGCTCGACGGCGACAGCGATCTGCAGAATCGCTTCGTCGCCGAGCTTCGTATTGCCACCTCGGCCGTGTCGATCGGGCACGACGAGACGCTTATCGTGCACGTCGGGCCGTCCGGTCGGGGCGGGGCCGAGCATTACCCGGAGGAATTCCAGACCTATGGGCACCTCCGGTTGTCGGTCGGTCTTGAGGATCCCGATGATCTCATCGCCGACTTCGCGCAGGCGCTGGACGCGGCGCGCGACTAGCGCGGGCGTTTCGGCGAGGCCATTCTCAACGGCCCGTATCGAGGTGGTACTCCTGGCGCGGGCGGCCGGTCCCGCCGTACTGCAGCGTCATCTTGAGTCGGCCTGCGGAGACGAGCTGCGCGAGGTGGCGCCGAGCGGTCGGGGGAGCGATGCCGATCGCTTCCGAAACGTCGTCGGCGAAGAGACCGGTGCCGGCCTCGGTGAAGAGCGCGAGAATGCGTTCCTCCGTCGGCGAAGTCTGCTGGGGGCGGTCGCGGCGGGCGATGCCGAACCGAATGGCCGCGAGCGCGTCGTCTACCCGCCTCTGGTCGATATTTCCCTCGGATAGGAGCGCGCGGTAGCGCTGGTAGCCTGCGAGCCGGCGCGCGAGTTCGGTGTCGTCGAACGGTTTGATGAGGTAGGTCAGTGCACCGTAACGGGTCGCCAGGCGGACCGCCTCGCTATCGGTTTCGGCGCCGACGACGAAGCTGTCGCAAGGGAACTCGGCGACGAGATCGATCCCGGAACCGTCGGGGAGATAGACGTCGAGCAGCGCGAGATCGATGGTGCCGCGAGGAGCCGCGGCGAACTCGGCGCGTGCCTCCGCGATTGTTCCCGCCTGGCTGACGACAGTGAATCCCTGCATCGCCGAGACGATAGCGGCGTGCAGCCTGGCGACCCGAAAATCGTCGTCGACGATGAGTACGCCCAGCTCGCCCGTGGCCGAATCCATTGCTTTTCGTCCCTACCCTTCCGAGATCACGTCGCGAAGTTCCGCGACGAACACCGCGCCACCAAGTCCGTCCGGACCGCCGCCCGGGTCGACGACCTGGATATCACCGCCCGCGCGGCGGCAAATCTGCCGCGCCAGCGCTAACCCCATCCCGTGTCCGCCGGGCACGTCATCCGGCTTGGACGTCGCACCCTCGACGAATACCTGCGCCGGGTCGTCGAAGCCGATTCCGGGTCCCGAGTCCGCCACGGTGATCCACAACGTGCCGTCGTCGGTGACGAGTTCGGCTTCTACCTTCGCGCGAATCTCATCGCCGGCCTCGACCCGGCCGAGGTCGTCGGCGGCCGCGTCGATGGCATTGTCGACGAGGTTACCGAGGACAGTCGTCGCCGCCACGGGATCGACGAGAGCGCCGGCAACCCACGTCTGTCCGCCGATGCTCAGCTCCACGCCGCGCTCGCGCGCCAGCGACGTCTTCGCGTCGAGGAAGGCGTGCAGATGGGGCTCGGCGACATTGTCCAAACCGGAGGGCTCCGAGGCGCCACGCCGCCCGATGATCTCGGTGAGAAATTCGAGAGCCTCGTCGCTGTGCCCATGCCGCAGGAGGCCGGACAGGACGTGAAAGCGATTCGCCGTTTCGTGGCGCTGGGCGCGCAACGCCTCGCTCATCGACTTGATCGAATCGAGCTCCCGGCTCAGCTGCTCGATATCCGTGCGGTCGATGACGGACAGGACGACGCCGAGATCCCGCCCGTCGACGGTGACCCGGTGCGAGGAGGCGAGCACGATCCGTTCTCCGACGCCCGCGGCGATCGGTCGCGGATTCGGATCATTGAGAAGCCCGAGAAGACGAGGGGAGAGGGAGAGTTCGTCTTTCGGCGTTCCGACAGGCGCCGAAATGTCGAGCAACTCGCGGGCGCGATCGTTGATCACGCGAAGGCGCTCGTCGCGCCCGATGGCCACCACGCCATCGGCGAGAGAACCGAGGACGGCTCGCTGATCGGTGACGAGGTCGACGAGCTCGTCGGGTTGGAGCCCGAGAGTGAGGCGCCGCCAACGGCGCGCGAGCAGCCACGAGGCCGTGATACCGACGAACAACGCCAAGGCGGCGATGCCGATGGTGACGGCGATGTCGCCGCGAGCCTCGTCGGCGATTTCCTGCGTGGAAATGCCCGTGCTCACGAACCCCACGATCCGTCCGTCGACATCGCGGACCGGCGCCTTGCCGCGCACAGACTCGCCGAGGGTTCCCCGGTCGGTGTCGAGGATTTCCTCGCCATCGAGAACGCCGCTTGGATCCGTGGAGACGTGGAACCCGATCTTGTCCAGGTCGGGGTGCGCGAGGCGGATCCCCTCGCGATTGGCGATGACGACGAACAGCACGCCCGTACGGCGAGCGATGTCGACGGCCATCCGTTGCATGTCTCCGCCGACGAGTTCCTCGGGTGGAACATCGAGGCTTGAAGTCGCCGACAGTTTTTCCCTGACTTCCGGGTCGCTGGCGACGGCGCGCGACACCGCCAGCGCTCGTTCTGCGTACTCCTCGCGCAACTTGTCGTCGGTGCGGCTGATCTGCCATGTGGCGATGACGGCGAGGCTGGCGACCAGCACGAGGACCTGCAGCACGAGGATCTGCGCGACAAGCGAGACGCGACCAGCCCGCCGGGCCGGTCGCGTCTTCATCTCGTGTTGGGTCATGGGGTCAGAATAGGCGCACGCGCAGCGCGATCAGAACGGAATCACACCGACGAGTCCACCGACGAGCAGCATCGCCGCCGACACGATGACGGCGCGCCACAGCACCTTCTTGTGGTGGTCGGCCAGCGACACCGAGGACAACGCGACGAGCAGGAGGATCGCCGGCACCAGTGGGCTCTGCATGTGGACCGGCTGGCCGGTGATGGACGCGCGGGCCATCTCGGCGCCGGTGATTCCGTACTGCCCCGCGGTCTCGGTGAGGATCGGGAGCACGCCGAAGTAGAAGGCGTCGTTGCTCATGAGGAAGGTCATCGGGATCGACAGGATGCCGGTGACCATCGCCAGGCGCGGGCCCATGAAGTCCGGGATCGCGCCGGTGAGCCAGTGGGCGAGCGCGTCGACCATACCGGTTCCGGTGAACACGCCGGTGAGCACGGCCGCGGCGAGCACCATCGCCACGACCGACACGATCGACGAGGAGTGGCGGGTAATGGCGTCCTGCTGGTCCTTGACCCGCGGGAAGTTGATCACCAGCGCGAGACCCGAGGCGATCATGAACAGCACAGGGATCGCGACGATGTCGAGCCCGAGGACCACGAGCAGCGCGATGGTCAGCGCTGCGTTGACCCACAGGAGCTTCGGGCGCAGCGTGTCGCGGTCGGGATCGAGCACCCCGCCGAAAGCGTTGCCCTCGGAGTCCGAACCGCCGTGCGAGCCGCCCGTCCCGTTATCGCTGCCCGCGTCCGTGCCGTACCCGGATCCGCCGGTGGGAGTGCGCCCTCCGCCGTCATGGGCGTGGGTGGTGTCGCTGGGGCGCGTGGCGACGGCGACGGATGAGTACGACGTGGACTCGCTGCTGGACCCGCCGACGGCGGCGACCGACTCGGTGCTGCGCTTCTCGAACGGCGATGCCGCAGACACGAGCACGGACTCGCGGACCTCGATCTTGCCGATGCGGCGGCGCTCCATGAGGCCGAGGTGGTAGGCGAAGCCGAAGACGACGAGCATGCCGACGACGAGCGAGGGGATCATCGGGAGGAAGATCTCGGAGACGTCGATATTGAGGGCAGCGGCCGCTCGCGCGGTCGGTCCGCCCCACGGGAGGATATTCATCGTGCCGTTGGCGAGGCCGGCGACCACGGTGAGCACGACGGGGGAGACGCCGAGCTTGAGGTACAGCGGCAACAGCGCGGACGTGACGATGATGAAGGTCGTGGAACCGTCACCGTCGAGGGAGACAACCGAGGTCAGGATAGCGGTGCCGACTACGAGCTTCGCGGGATCCTCGCGGACGAGTCTGATCACGCCTCGCACGATCGGGTCGAAGAGACCGACGTCGATCATGATGCCGAAGAAGATGATCGCGAAGAAGAGCATCGCGGCGGTGGGCGCGAGGTCCTTGATGCCATCGATGATCATGTCGCTGACCCCGAGGCCGGCTCCGGCGAAGAGACCGAAGGCCACGGGGACGAGGAGAAGCGCCACGACGGGCGTCGCGCGCTTGCTCATGATGAGGTACATGAATACGGCGACCATTGCGAGGCCGAGAACTACCAGCATTACTCACTCGATTCGATCGTTCTGTGCTGTTGAACCCGCCTCTGCTCCGGCAGGTATGTGACACAAGTCTCGGTGTAATGCTGGTCACAGTCACGCTTGTGCGCGTAACTATCGTTTTGCTCGTTTTGCTCGCTCTTTTTACCTATGACGCCGGACGCCGTGGAAACGCCCGCCGCTAGCCGCGCGCGGGCTCGAAGATCTTCCAATCCGCGAACTTCGCGGTGACATTATCGCCGGTGGAGCGCCCCGTGAGCCGCCGCGCGACCCACGGCCAGACGTATTCGCGGTAGTAGCGCGCCTCGGCAAGCGCACCGCGCGTGTGGCGAACACCGGGCGGCGCTTCGACCTCGCCGGAGTCGAGACCGATCTCGCGCATCACCAAATACGCGACGCGCGCGTGACCGGCGGGGTTGAGATGGAGACGGTCCGGGGACCAGTAGTGGGCGTCGCGGATGGCGGAATCGTTGAACACGTCGATGTACGCCGCGCCCAAATCCTCGGCGACTTGCTTGGTCGCGACGGTGAAGTCGGCGGCACGCTGGTGGAAAACCCGGCCGAAGGGGAGTCGGGAGGACGGATCCGCGCCGCTGAGGAGTACCGGGCGAACTCCTTCTTCGTTGCAACGGTTGACGACGTGGCACACGAGTTCGACGAGCGAACGTTCGTCGATGCGGGCGTGAAGGAAATCGTTGCCGCCGCCGTGCACCGACAGGTGCGTGGGCGCCGGGTCGAGCGCGAGCGCGGTCTCGAGTTGCTCCTCGACGATGGGGCCGAGACAACGGCCGCGGATCGCGAGGTTCGCGTAGTGCACGGGCTCGCCGCGGTTCTCGGCGAGCTGCTCGGCGAGACGGTCCGCCCAGCCTCGCGGCGTCCCGTCCGGGTACTCGTCCCCGACGCCCTCGGTAAAGCTGTCTCCAATCGCGACGTAGCGGATGGTCACGCTGATCGAGTCTCCTCTTCTTCTCCTATCGGCCGTTCGATGTGCGTCCAGTTCGGGAATTTCGCCTCACGGCCGTCGCCGGAGGACCGT
The DNA here is from genome assembly GCF_020742175.1 of Dietzia timorensis. Taxonomy (GTDB): domain Bacteria; phylum Actinomycetota; class Actinomycetes; order Mycobacteriales; family Mycobacteriaceae; genus Dietzia; species Dietzia timorensis_A. The sequence continues at coordinate 1,796 of NZ_DYXM01000263.1, read as the reverse complement.
CCGGTGAGTCGGCGCCCGACCCAGGGTAGGACATGTTCGCGGTAATACCGCACCTCGCCGAGCGGGCTCCGCTTCGCCTCCGTCACCACCGTTTCCTCGTCTGCGGGGAGTGAGAGTTCGAAGGCCTCGAGCACGAGCGAGGCGACGCGCGCGTGTCCGCCGGGGCCCAGGTGGAGTCGATCGCCCGACCAGTAGTGGGCTTTGCGAATCTCGGTGTCGTGGAAGGCGTCGACGAACGTGGTGCCGGTCTCGGCGGTGAGTTCGGAGATCGCGTCGGTGAGCATTCCGGCCCGGCGGTGCAGCAGCTTGCCCATGGGCAGGCGCGAAGACGGGTCCGCGCCGCTGAGGATCACGGGCGTGACCCCGGCTTCGCAGCAACGCTCGATGACTCCCCGGGTGAGGTCGACCAGATGCGCCATGTCGTGCTTCGGGCGCATCATGTCGTTGCCGCCGCCGTTGAGGGTGAGGTGGGTGGGGAGCGGGTCGAGCGACAGCGCGACGTCGAGCTGTTCGTCGATTATGGGATCGAGAAGGCGCCCGCGGATCGCGAAATTCGCGTAGTACACAGGCTCGGGCTGTACCGCGGCGAGCGCGCCGGCAAGGCGATCTGCCCAACCTCGCGGCGTTCCGTCCGGATATTCGTCGCCCACTCCTTCGCTGAAGCTGTCTCCGATTGCGACATAGCGAATGGTCAACGCAATATTCCTTTCGAATCACGGCGCAGTACACCGGTCCCGCGGAGGGACGTACTGTCACCTATATAGCCTGATTATGTAACCTACGCCGGTTCGCACGGGCTCGTGTGAACGGTCCGCGTCGAAGCGGCGGTCCCGGCGATCGAGGAGGACACGGATGTTTGAAGGACTCAGCGCTTTTCCGTTGACGCCGGTCGGTGGCGATGGCGTCGACGAGGTGGCCTTCGCCGGGCTGATCGATCGGCTGGTGGCCGCCGGTGTCGACTCGATCGGCGCGCTGGGCTCGACCGGTTCCTATATGTACCTCGACCGCGCAGAGCGGGCGCGGATCGCCTCGCTGGCCGTCGAGCGGGCGGCAGGAACACCGGTCATCGTCGGGGTGGGGGCTCTACGCACCGAGCATGTGCTTGCCCACGTCGACGATGCCCAGTCTGCCGGGGCGGACGCCGTCCTCCTTGCACCGGTGTCCTACCAGCCGCTCACCGCCGACGATGTGTATGGGCTGTACGAGGACGTCGACCGTGAGCTCTCGGTTCCGCTGGTGGTGTACGACAATCCGTCGACTACCGGCTTCGAGTTCACCGACGAGCTGTACGCGGCGCTGGCGCGGCTCGCCAATGTCGCCGCGATCAAGCTCCCCGGGGTGCCGAAGGAGCCTGGCGCGGCGGCGCAGCGCGTGTCCGAGCTGCGCGTACGTATCCCTTCAGGCGTGGCGCTCGGAGTTTCCGGAGACGGATTCGGCGCCGCAGGGCTCCTCGCGGGCTGCGAGTCCTGGTTTTCGGTTCTCGGTGGCACGCTGCCCGCGCCGGCGATCGAGATCGCCCGTGCCGCACTCACCGGCGACGCCGACAAGGCGCTCGCGGCGTCGGAGCGCCTGCGACCGGTATGGGATCTCATGGCCGAACACGGGAGTCTCCGCGTCACCGCCGCGATCGCGGAGCATCTCGGGCTCGTCGCCGCGCCGAGCCTGCCCAGGCCCATTCGCGGCCTCGCGGGAGCGGACGCTCACCGGGTCGCCGAGATCGTCGACCGTCTGGAACTCGCGGACCGGGGCGACTAGGCCGAGGGGGCGATCACTGCGGCCGGGTTGACCGAGTTGAG
>NZ_DYXM01000262.1 GCF_020742175.1 Dietzia timorensis | reverse complement strand
CGGCGACGACACAGCCCTCGTTGTCGCAACCTCCGGCTCCACGGGCACCCCGTAGGGCGCGATGCTCTCCGCCTCCGCGCTCCACGCTTCGGCCGTGGCCACCGAGGACCGGCTGGCCGGGCCCGGCCGCTGGCTGCTCGCCCTCCCGGCCCATCACATCGCCGGCCTCCAGGTGGTGCTGCGTTCCCTGCTCGCCGGTGCCGAACCGCACGTCCTCGACGTCTCCGCCGGTTTCGACCCGCTCTCCCTGCCCGGCGCGGTCCGCTCCCTCGAAGCCTCGGCCGGTGACCGCCCGCTCTATACCTCGCTGATCCCCGGCCAGCTCCGCAAGGTCCTCAACCATCCGAGTGAACGCCCCGCCGCCGCGCTCGCCCGCTTCCACACCGTCCTCCTCGGCGGTGCGGCGGCCGAGCCGGAATTCCTCGAACGCGCGGCGACCGCGGATATCCACGTGGTGCGCACCTACGGCTCCAGCGAAACCGCCGGCGGTTGCGTCTACGACGGCGTCCCACTCGCGGGCACCGAGGTCGAAATCGACGACGACTCCCGCGTCTGGCTCGGCGGCCCGACCGTCGCCGCCGGTTACCGCAATGCCCCCGGCCACGAGGCGTTCTCGCGACGCGGCTGGTTCCGCACCGAGGATGCCGGCTCCTTTGCCGATGACGGCGCACTCCGCATCCTCGGGCGTCTCGACACCGCGGTGTCCGTCGGCGGGCTCACGATCGTCCCGCAGGTCGTCGAGGCCGCGCTCACGGAGCACCCCGCGATCGCCGAGGCCGTGGTCGTCGGGGTGCCCGATGTTCGCCTCGGCCACCGCCTGGCTGCGGCCATCGTCCCCGCGCCCTCTGCGAGCGCCCCGCCTCCCGCCGAGCTCTCGTCCTGGGTGCGCGAGCGCCTCGGCCGCCATTCCGCACCGGCGACGTACGACGTCATGGGCGAACTGCCCGTTCTGGCGAACGGCAAGGTGGATCGCAAGGAAATCGAGCGACGGGTGAGATAATGGTTGGCGTGAGTGAACCCAACGGACGCGACCACCACCCAGGCCCCGAAGCGGGCGACGATTTCCCGTCGGGCGCAGACGCCCCGGCCCCCGGAAGCGACGCGGCCGCCGGCGGCGCCACTGTTGCGCAGTGGATCTCCGGCGCGCGGCCCCGCACGTGGCCCAACGCGTTCGCGCCGGTCATTGCCGGCTCGGCCGTCGCCGCGTTCGCCGGCGAGTTCGTGTGGTGGAAGGCGCTGCTCGCGGCGCTGGTCGCGTGGTCGTTCATCATCGGCGTCAACTACGCCAACGACTACTCCGACGGCATCCGCGGCACCGACGACGACCGCGTCGGCCCGCTTCGCCTTACCGGCTCGGGTATCGCACGGCCGGCTGCGGTCAAGCGCGCGGCGTTCCTCGCGCTCGGCACGGGCGCGGTCGCAGGTATCGCGCTGTCGTTGACGAGCGCGTGGTGGCTCATCGTCATCGGCGCGCTGTGCATCGCGGCGGCGTGGTTCTACACCGGCGGCGACAAGCCGTACGGCTATCGCGGTCTCGGCGAGGTCGCGGTGTTCGTGTTCTTCGGCCTCGTCGCCGTGCTCGGCACCGAGTTCGTCCAGACCGGGTCGATCTCGTGGTTCGCGCTTCCGGTAGCGATTGCGGTCGGTTCGCTATCGTGCACCGTCAACCTCGTCAACAACCTGCGCGATATCCCCTCGGACGCCGAGACCGGCAAGATCACCCTGGCCGTGCGTCTCGGCGATCCGCGCACCCGCGGCCTGTGCGCTCTGCTCGGCATCTTCATACCGCCACTCATGACGGCGATCCTCGCCTTCGCCACCCCGTGGGCGCTACTCGGCTTCCTTGCCCTGCCGGTCGCGTGGTCGGCGAACGCGCCGGTCCGCACGCGCGCGATGGGCGCCGACCTGGTGCCCGCGATCGGCAAGTCCGGCATGGCCATGCTGGCGTGGGCCGTGGCCACGGCGGCCGGCCTCGTCATCGCCGCCCTCCTGGCCTGAGCCCCTCCCGCGGCCCTGCAATCCCTCCCGCGCCTCGCACCCCTCCCGCGGCGCGCGTTCTCGTCGGCCATTCCACCGACACGGCTCTGGACGCCAGTTTGTATCGATGAACGCTCAAATTGAGTTCCCTTATCGGAGTTTGTCGATACAAAGTGGCGTCCAGTCGGCACGGCCCATGCCCACATCGCAAGGCCACCGCCGGTAGCGCCCCCTACGCACTCTCCGAGCTATCGATAATTCATTCGTGCAGCATGCTCCGAAAAGTACCTCCTCCCTCCCGTTCAACATTGTCTCGATTGCTGAAACCGAGTTGCTGGGCGTCAGCCGCTACCACCGACTCAAGATGATTCGCTCGGACCGGTGGATGGAGCCGTCACGCGGCCTCATTTGCACCGAATCTCTAGCCAGCATCGACCAAGAGACCTTTCACCGCGAATGGGCACGGGCGGAGATCATCCGTCGCGGATCGCGACATGTCGCTTCCGTGTGGACTGCTGCGCGAATATGGGAGCTGCCCGAATACGTAATTCCGGCTCCCATCACCGAGCTCTCGCTTGCTATGAATTCCCGAAAGAACACCAGGTCGAAGCTGGTTGGGAGGGTACGCGTACTTGACACGCCACTTCCCGACTCAGCGATAACGGCACGCGACGGAATCCCCGTCACGACATTGGCGCGGACCGTCGCCGACTGCGCCAAGCGGTTGAGCTTCGAAGGCGCCGTCGTTCTCATCGAATTCGCATTGAATAGCAAACGCGACCGCGACCTCGACACATCACAACGACTACGCGACGAAATTCGCGACGCGCTCGACGCCTGCGCCGGCGCCCATGGTGTCGTCCGTGCGCGCGC
>NZ_DYXM01000261.1 GCF_020742175.1 Dietzia timorensis | reverse complement strand
TTATCAACGTGCTGCCGACCGGGCGCAACTTCTACTCGGTCGACCCCCGCGCGCTTCCGAGCCCGCTGGCGTGGGATACCGGGCAGCTCATGGCGGATTCACTCCTGCGACGTCATAAGGAAGATACGGGCGAGTACCCGAAATCCGTGGGCCTGTCTGTGTGGGGCACCTCCGCCATGCGCACCAGCGGCGACGACGTGGCCGAGGTCTTCGCTCTGCTCGGCATCCGGCCGCGCTGGGACGAGGCGTCCCGTCGTATCGTCGGGCTCGAGCCGATTCCGCTCGCCGAACTCGGCCGGCCCCGCGTCGATGTCACGGTCCGCATCTCCGGCTTCTTCCGCGACGCCTTCCCGCATGTGCTCGCCCTCATCGACGACGCGGTGCGCATGGCCGCAGAGCAGGACGAACCCGCGGACTCGAACTTTCTGCGCGCCAACGTCGACGCGGATACGGCCGCAGGCATCGATCCCGAGCGGGCCGCCGACCGCGTGTTCGGTTCGAAGCCGGGCACCTACGGCGCGGGCATCCTGCAGGCGATCGATACGGGAAACTGGCGCGACGATGCCGATCTCGCCGCCGTCTACACCGAGTGGGGCGGGTACTCGTATGGGCGCGGCCGCGACGGCGTGCCCGCGGGCGCCGACATGCAGCGCGTCTACGGACGCATCGATGTGGCGGCGAAAAATGTCGACTCCCTCGAGCACGACGTTCTCGACTCGGACGACTACTACCAGTTCCACGGCGGCATGGTGGCCACGGTCAAGGCGCTGCGCGGGTCGGCACCTGCGGCGTATGTCGGTGACTCGACCCGGCCGGATTCGGTACGCACGCGGTCACTGCTCGAGGAGACCTCCCGGGTCATCCGTGCGCGGGTTCTCAATCCGCGGTGGATCGAGGGGATGCGCAAGCACGGCTACAAGGGCGCGTTCGAGATGGCGGCGACGGTCGACTATCTCTTCGGCTTCGACGCGACGACCTCGGTGATCGACGACTGGACCTACGATGCGGTCACCCGCGAGTACGTCCTCAATCCGGAGAACCGCGCGTTTCTCGAAAAATCCAACCCGTGGGCGATGCACTCGATGGCCGAGCGGCTTCTCGAGGCCGCCGATCGTGGCTTGTGGGCCGAACCGGATCCGCAGGTGCTCGAGGATCTGCGTGAGGCGTTCCTCGATGCGGAGGGGACGATTGAGGGCGGGGAGCAGTAGCTGCCGTGTGTGGTTTACGACTCGCGCCCCGAGCGCCCATGCCGGTACGTCATAATTGAACACATGCCACAAAAATCGATTTCGTCGGTAGATGCTCGCCAGCTCGGGCCGACGTTGATTCACGGGGCACGCGTGCTCAGTCCCGCCTCGCGCGACGCGACCTCGCTCGCCGTCGATAACGGCGCCGTCGCATGGATCGGCCAGGACGCTCCGGGCCCCACGCTGTTCCCGGACGCCGCGTCCGTCAACGCTGCCGACGCATGGTGCGCGCCCGCGTTCTTCGAGTTCGACGCCGCCGCGGATGCGGGCGTGGACGCGTCCGCCGCGGCCCTGGGCGTTGTAAGAATGACGTCGGACGCTCCCGTTTTGCAGGCCCCCGGCTCCGCCGTCATCGATTCGTTGGTTGCCGGGGACCTCGACAAGCTCACGCTCCGCGCAGATTCGGCGGCCGGCGGGCTGCAGGGCGTTCTGGACTTCCTCGATGCCGCCGCCGAGAAGGCAGGGCATGTCCGCGTGGCTGGGCGCGCTCCGGCGATCGTGGGACTCGGGGCCGCCGATCTCCGCGCGATCTCCGCCGAGCAGTCGGATGCACTGGCGAAGTACGGAGTCTCACTCGTCGTTGCGCCGCTGCTGGGCGACGGGGTGTCCGGGGCGGATCTCATCGGTCTCGCGGCGGCCGGAATTCCGTTGGCCGGAACGTGCTGGGACGGCGCGGAATTCCGGCCCTGGGATGCGCTCGCCACGCTCACCGGTGTGTGCGACGCGGCAGCGTCTCCGGCGCGTGCCTTGTCGCCGCGCGCAGCGTTCACCGCGGCAACCCGCGGCGCGGTTCGCGCCTTTATCGGGCAGGGAAGTGGCCTGGGTGTCCTGCAGCCGGGTGCGCCGGCAGCATTCGCACTGTGGAACACCGGCGAGCTCGTCGCTAAAGCCGCGGACGACGCCGTGCAACGTTGGTCCACCGATCCTCGGTCGGGAGTCCCACCGATGCCGGATCTAGAAGGGCCTGCTCCGACGTGTCTTGCGTTGGTCGATCGCGGGGAGGTGCTCTTCGATAGCGGCGTCCTGGGCGCGGCCCCGGGATCGGGATCGGAGCAGGCGCTATGAGCCGGGGAAAGAAGCCGATCGCAACGAAGAAGGCCAAGGGAAACCCCGAAGCCGTCGAGCTGACCAGCGGCTACTCGCACTTTCTCACGCTGCTACGGTTCGGCCTCGCCGCCCTCGGCGGTGTGCTGGTGTTCATGTCGTTCCCGCCGGTCGCCTGGTGGTTCACGGCGCCGTTCGGTATCGCACTGTTCATCGTCTCGCTGACCCCTTGGGATATGGGCCCGAAGCCGAAGCGGGACAGCAAGTTCGAGCGCCACACCGCGCATATTCCGGGATCGTGGATGTCCATCGGTCTGGGCATCGTATTCGGCATGGCGTTCTTCGGTCTTCTCCTGCCGTGGGTGGGCATGTACGTCGGCTGGTACGCGGCGGTCGGCCTGTCGTTCGTGGAGTCGCTCTACACGGCGCTTTTCGCGCTGGGAGCCTCGCTGATGCTCCGCGTGCTGCATCGCTCGACGATGACCACGCTCACGTACCTGTCCACGGCGCTGTTCCTACCGGCATGGTGGCTGGCCACCGAGTTCCTCCGCTCGTCGTGGCCGTGGAACGGTTTCCCGTGGGGCCGACTCGCATTCGGTCAGGCAAACGGACCGCTCGTGTTCCTCACACCGATCACCACGACGCCCGGGCTCAGCTACCTCGTCGCTCTCATCGGCGCGACGCTCGCGATATTCGTCGTCGCGTGGCAGTGGCGCCACGTCACCGCGCCGAGTAGCTATCGCGCCCCGATCACGCTCACGGGATATGTGCTCGTGCTTCTCGCGGTGACGATCGGCCTCTCGTTCACGCCGATGGCGAGCGGCTCCAAGCATCCGGATGATCAGGTGCCGCTCAACGTCGCGGCCGTGCAGGGCAACGTTCCGCGCACGGGCCTGGATTTCAATGCCCAGCGCTTCCAGGTCCTCCAAAACCACGTCGACGAGACTCTGCGCCTCGCCGACGATGTCGCGGCCGGGCGCGCCGAGCAGCCCGACCTCGTCCTCTGGCCGGAAAACGCCGCCGACGTCAATCCCGTTTATAACGAGCACGCGCGCGAGCTCGTCGACGAGGCCACCGACGCCATCGACGCCCCGATCATCGTGGGCTCGGTCATTCCGACCGGAACCGAAGAGAAGCCGTCGGCCACCAACTCGATGCTCGTGTGGGAGCCGGGCAAGGGCGAAACCGCGCGGCACGACAAGTACTTCGTCCAACCATTCGGCGAGTGGCTCCCGTGGCGCGGATTCTGGGAATCGATATTCCCCATCGCCGAGCGCGCTGGATACTTCGAGCCCGGCCCACCCGACTGGACACTCCGCATCGGCGACACGAAGATCGGGGTGGCCACCTGTTTCGAGATCGCGTTCACGCGTGCGGCGACGGACGCCGTCAATGATGGCGCCCGGATCCTCACGGTGCCGACCAACAACGCGACGTTCGGCGAGTCGCCGATGACGTACCAGCAGCTCGCCATGAGCCGTGTCCAGGCCGTCGAACACCACATCCCGGTGGTCGTTGCCTCGACCAATGGAGTGTCGGCCGTGATCAACGAGCGCGGGCGGATCGAATCGGAGACGGAATTGTCCACCGCCGATGTTCTCACTGCATCATTCGGCGACGTCCCCACTGGTACGCTCGCTACGCGGCTTGGACCCAAGGTCGAATACGTCCTCGCGTTCTTCGGGCTTCTCGGGGCGCTGGGCGCGATGTTCGTGCTCAATCGACTTCCGACCCTCGAGCGTCGCCGTCGCAAGAGCACCGTTTAGGAAAGAGGGAGAATGAGCAACGCCGAATCGTTGGTGATCATGCCGACATACAACGAACGGGAGAATCTTCCCTCGATCATCGAGCGCCTGCTCGTGGCGGTTCCCGATACCGACGTCCTCATCGCCGACGACAACAGCCCCGACGGCACAGGGGAGATCGCCGACGAGCTCGCGGCAGGCGACGCCAATGGCCGGATTCACGTGCTCCATCGCAAGGGCAAGGAGGGACTCGGCGCCGCATATATCGCCGGCTTCCGTTGGGCGCTCGAACGCGGCTATCGCGTGATCGTCGAGATGGACGCCGACGGCTCGCATCCGCCCGAATCGCTTCCCACGCTCATCGGCGCCGTCGAGCAGGGCGCCGATCTCGCGATCGGATCACGTTATGTTCCGGGCGGCAGAATCGAGAACTGGCCGCTGAGCCGGCATCTCATCTCGCGCGGCGGCAACCTGTACTCGAAGATCATGCTCGGCGCCAAGGTCAATGACATCACCGCCGGCTACCGCGCCTACAAGGCCGACGCGTTGGCGTCCCTCGACTTCGATAGCATCGACTCCGCTGGCTATTGCTTCCAGATCGATATGACCTGGCGCCTACGCCAGGCGGGATGCCGCATCGTCGAGGTACCCATTACTTTCGTAGAGCGTACAATCGGTCAGTCGAAGATGAGCGAATCGATTTTCCGCGAGGCTGCGGTCAACGTCGCACGTTGGGGTTTCGAGCACCGCGTCTCACAAGTGCGTTCGCTCTTCGGGCGCGAGTAGTCGGCCGGTTCACGGCCCCGCGAAAGGAGCTTGCATGCACGATACCCAGTCCGATCCCACCGAGTTCTGGGAAGATCTATACGCCGGGAAGTCCCGGTGGAGCGGCAGCCCGAATCCCGTTCTTGTTGACGTCGTCGGCGCTCTTCCCCCGGGGCGGAGCCTCGACCTCGGCTGCGGGGAGGGAGCGGACGTCCTGTGGCTCGCCGGCCAAGGCTGGGACGCGACCGGCGTAGACATTTCGCCCACGGCAGTGTCGCGCGCTCGCGCGAACGCGGAGGAGATTCAGGGTTCGATCCCGGGCTCGGCCACATTCGACTCCGGAGATCTCGCGCCGTGGCTGACCCGTGCGCGGGTGGAGTCTCTCGGCCCACTCGATCTCGTGACAGCAAGTTTTTTCCAGTCTCCACTCGACGATTTCGACCGCGTCGGAATCATCAACCTCGCCGCGGAGATGGTGCGCCCCGGAGGGCATCTGTTCGCGCTCAGCCACTTCGCTCCGCCGGATTGGGCGCCGGCCGAGCATCGGGGCCACGGACAGATGCCGACACCGTGGGGCGAGGTACTCGACTTGTCCGTCCCCGCCGGTTCCTGGACCGTGCAAATCAGTGAGGTCCGCGAACGCGAGGCGACCGGACCCGAGGGGCAGATCGGGCGCATGAAGGACACGGTGGTCCTCCTGCGCCGCGAGCGCTGAGCACACCCGCACGGCCCTCAATAGCTGGGACCGCGAAATAGAGAACGGCGGGCACCGAAACAATTCGGTGCCCGCCGTCATTTATCTAAAAGCAGCATGCCCCGGGAAGTGCGGCAGCTAGCGGCTGCCGGCGCGGCGACGCTTCTTGAGCACGTCTAGGCGTTCCTTGAGCAGGTCGTCGAGCTCGTCCATGGAGCGACGCTCGAGCAGCATGTCCCAGTGGGTACGCGGCGGCTTGACCTTCTTGGACTCGGGCGCCGGTCCGTCGAGCAGCTTGCCCTCCTGGCCGTTCTTGCACATCCAGGTGCCGGGAATCTCCGCCTCGTCCGCGAAGGGGATCTCGTAAATATCGCCGTTCTCGGTCTGGTAACGGGCGGTGCGACGCGGAGCGAGATCGTGGTCTCGGTCCGTCTCGTAACTGACCGCACCGAGGCGACTTCCGCGCAGTACTCGATCTGCCATAAATGGGCTCCTTCGCTTGGTGCCTAGATGTTTCCAGCTTGTACAACGCGCGATGCGGGTCAATTGTTCCCGCTGCAACTTCCCGCGGGGCCGTGAGCCCTGCGTGCACGCGTATAACGTCTCCGCGTATTGTAGCCGCCGTGACCGACGAACAGCCAGACTCCCGGGCGGGGGACGACGCCGAGACGCACCACGGCGATGTCGCGCCATGCCAGTGGTGTGGTCGTCCCGTGTCACAGCCATCGAGTGGGCGCCGCCGGAAGTACTGCAAGCGGTCCTGTCGCCAGCGGGCGTACGAACACCGTCAAATGACGTCGCGGTTGCACCTTCCCGAGGGGACCGTGGTCCTCACGGAAGCCGAGGCCACCTCGATTGCCGAGCGCGCGTTCATGCTTCGCTGCGCCGCCGAAGATCTCCAGACGGCCGTGGACGAAGGCGCGAGCACGAAGGAGATCGGGGAGCTCGCGGCCGAGTTGGTGCGCAGCGCCCGCGAAGCCGAGCGGATCAGATGACCACGTCGGCGACTTCCGGGCACACGCGAAAGCAAGTGCTCTATCCGCGCTGGTTCGTCGCCCTGCACGCCCTCACCAACCGTTGGAAACTGCGCGATTCCGGACTGATCGGGGCCGCGGTCCTCGCATGGATCTCGTTCATGCCCTCGCTTCTGCCGCGAGTCTGGTATTTCCAGGGTTTGATCACAGGGATCGCGCTCTTCACCGGTTACCTGCTCGCGATAATCATCCGCAGCATTCACCTGCGCTACGTCGCCCCACAGATCACCCTCACCGACCGCGTGCGCCGAGCGGGCGATTCGGTCATCTATTGGTCGCACAAACTCATTCCGTTCCTGGTCATCGTCTACGTCGTGATCGGCTCGATCTCCGCGGTGCGATGGCAGGACCAATCCGCGGCTCTCGTCGACGCGTCGACCCAGCCGTGGCTGCTCTACCTCGGCATCCCCGTCATTGCACTCGCCGTGTTTTTCGTCCTCCTGACCATCGGCAGGGAAGTGGTCTGGCTCATCGCGTGGGTGTCGCGATTCCTGCAACGAACGCTTCGCATCCCGCGACCCGCCGCGCGTTTCGTCGGCATTGTCGCCGTGGTCATCCTCGCGCTCGGACTGGGTCAGGGCGTCGTCCTTCGCGCATTCTTCGAGGGGGCGAACGTGCTGTTCAGTGCACAGAACGACAACGCCATCGAGGGCGTCTCCAAGCCGGCGGAGCCCGAACGCTCGGGGAGTGACGCGTCCGTCGTCGATTTCGAGGACCTCGGCATGCAGGGCCGCCGGTTCGTCGACGGCGGGCTGCGCGCCGACAAACTCTCCGCGCTGCTCGGTGAGGACGCGAAAGAACCGATCCGGCTGTACTCCGGTATCGAATCAGCATCCGATGACGACGGACGTGCCGCGCTCGTCGTGGACGAGCTCAACCGCACCCGCGCCTGGGAGCGGGAATCCGTGGCGATCGTCCCCACCACCGGCACCGGATGGATCAATCCGAACGCCGCACAGGCCATAGAACTACTCGGCGCAGGAGACACGGCAATCGTCGGCACTCAGTATTCGTACCTGCCGAGCTGGATTTCGTTCCTCGCGGATCAGGACAAAGCCCGAGCGGCTGGAAGTGCGCTGGTCAGCGCTGTGGCGGCGTGGCGAGATTCTCTCCCCGCCGATGTACACAAACCGAAACTCTACGTCTACGGAGAGTCGCTCGGCACTCTCGCCGGGGAGGGCGCCTTTTCTGGTCTTCGCGATATTCGTTCAACGGTCGACGGAGTGCTCTGGATGGGACCGCCGAACTCGAGCACGATCTGGAACTCCCTGGTCTCACGAAGGGATCCTGGCTCGACTGAAGTGGAACCGGAATACGCCGACGGGTTACTGGTCCGCTTTACCGACGACCCGGCCGAGTTTCGCGAGGGAGTGGGAGAGTGGCTGTCACCCCGGATTCTCTATGTACAGCACGCCACCGATCCGGTGGTGTGGTGGAACAGCGATCTTCTCTTCGAGCGACCCGATTGGCTCGAGGAGGAGCCGGGCGCGGGGCGCCATCCGGACATGACCTATCTTCCCATCGGTACGTTCTGGCAGGTCACCGCAGATCTCGGCAACGCGGTCGGTGGCAGCCAGGGTTACGGGCACCTGTACGACAGCGAGATCGTCGACGGTTGGGCGACGATCACAGAACGTCCGGGCTGGAACGAGCAAACAGCGGAGAGATTCCGGCAGCTGCACGACGAGGCTATGGCTTCCCAGCCTCGCGGCTAACTATCGCTCCGTGATGCGAATGCTTGCTGCCAGCTGGGCCAGCAGGGCGTCGATTCTCGTGTCCATGTCGCGCCCTCCGGCACCGATTTCCTCGGACGCATTGATCATGAGACTGCGAACTTTTTCGATTCGTGCATCGTTCCAGCTGGCGGCGTCGAGTGTGCGGGTGCCGATGAGCATGTAGCCGATATTGGCGATTTCTCGACCGTTGTGAACAGCGTCCGAGCCGCCTTCCTCGGTGGTCACGGCACCGGTCACCGAATCGAGCAGTCGGAGGTCGGTGTACAGCGATTCCCGTGGTCCCGGGTCGTCCGGCGCCGAGATGAAGGCGGCAGCCGAGCGTAGCGTCCGGGACGTTTGGGCGCGAAGTACCTTAGCCGGCATCGAGCGTCCGAACAACCAGATGGCGATGAACGCCGCAACGACGCCGATTACGGTGTCGAGGAGGCGTTCACCCATGATCGGCCACGGATCGTCGGGGATCTGCCCACCCACGGAGATCAGCAGTGCAAGAGGAGTAATGAATAGCGTGGCCAACGCATACTGCTTGGCGACGAAGAGCTCGACGAGCAATTGCAGGGAAACGAGGATGACGACCAGCACCCATGCCGTGGGCGAGGACCAGACGACCAGCGTGAACAACCCGATTCCGAGGATCGTGCCCGCAAGGCGGTTGACGGCCCGGTACGACTGAATGATTCGGGCACCGCCCATGTGCAGGGCCACCGCGGCGAACGCCGTCGACCAATAGATGTGTTCCCCCTCGAGCGCGAGGGTCACGATCCCGGCGATAATCGTCGCCACGGCGACTCGGGAGGCGGTCACCAGATTCTCCGATGGCCATGAGAGCGCGTGGGACAGCAGGACTCTCGCCTTCGGGCGGCCGCTCGAGGCCCCCGCAGAACCCACCATTCGGTCGATCAAGCCCGAGGAAGAGGCTGTGTCCAAGCGATTGCCCGTGAAATAGTGCGCGGCGGCGTCACCAAGTCGGACATTGAACTTGTGTTCGGCGCTCGCGATGTCCTCGCGAAGCGCGGTCAGCGTCCTCATCCTTCGACGCGCCCAGGGGGCTCGGGGGAAGAGGGGAGCGGCATCATCCAATGCGGTCCAGGCACCGTGGAGTGCCGCCGACGCCTTCCGCTGAAGAGCCCTCGCCGGCTCTCCTGGCTCGGACTCTTCATACGTGTCGACCGACGTGATTGCAGCGCGGACCGCCTTTTTCTCCGGCAAGTGCGGTTGTAGTGCAAGCTCTGCCATGGTCCCGACGACGGCGACTGCGCCGCCGACCATCGTCATTATCAGCACGTGGCCGGCAGGCATATCGTGCTGATAAACCATGTAATTGACCACGCCGCAACCGAGCATTAGAAAGTATGCGGATGGCGGACCAACCACGAGCGCGGTACACGCGAAACTCGCCGCAGATGACAACACGATTACTGCAACGAGCAGGAGTGGCGCGCTGTCGCCGACGGCGATGCCGAGAAGCGCACACACGAATAGCGCGAGCGCGACACCGGAAACGACGATAAGGCGTCTCCGGTAAGGAGCATCCGGAGCGTAGAGGACGGCAAAAAGGCCGAGGCTTGCAAGAAGCGCGAGGTCGAAGCGCCCAAACGCCGTGAACGCGGAAAGAGTGATCAGCTGGACCACGGCCACCTTGATGGCGGGGCGTCGCCTCGACGGAATACTATTAACGCTGAATGCTGCACCTAGATGTCGGAGAATTGCGGTCACGTGTGTACCGTACTCCTCACGTCCCGAATGTCCGCAGTAGGAAGGGAAGTGGCTCTCCATAGCCTGCCCATTAACCCCTGCATTGCGAGTTCAGTATCGGCCTCGACGAAAGTGGTCTGACCATGGAAAACCTCCTTCTTCCCACACAGATTTCCATCGCCGCTGCAGCGGGCACGTTGCTTCTGGGGATGCTGCTCGGCATTTGGAAGTTCTTCGGCATGGCCACCAGCGAGAACGGCTTTGCACACCCTTATGTCGACATCGCCCATCGTTCGGCACTGATGTATGCAACGGCGACGTTGATACTTGTTCCTCTTGCTCAATTCAATGAGTGGTCAACCACGGCGAACACGATCGCCGTGTGCATCGTCGTGTTCCTCTTCGTGGCGAACATCCTCAACTACGCATTCCACGGTTGGAAAGAGGACACGACGAACCAGGTTCATCCGGTAACCCCACTGGTGATCGGCGGCATCATCGTGATTATCGTCGGGGAGATCGGAGGAGTCGGATTCTTGCTCACCGGCTTTCTCTCCACCCAGTTCGGCTAGTTCTGTGCCAGCGGGGTTTCGCGACGATCGAGCGTGCGTTGGAGAAAGGCCAGGTCGAGCCAACGCCCAAATTTGACGCCGACCTGCGGCATCCGCCCGACGACCTCGAATCCGAGTTTCTCGTGTAGCCCTATCGACGCCGAGTTACTGGCGTCGACACCCGCGACCATGACGTGAATACCCGACTGCTGAGCACGCTCGATGAGCTGTTCCATGAGCATCGTTCCGATGCCTTTACCGTGCTGATCGCTGCGTACGTATACCGAATGCTCAACTGTCTGCCGGTAGCCGTCGAATGGACGCCACTGCGAGAAGGTCGCGTAACCTAAAACGTCGTATTCATCTTTTGGCGAACTACACACAAGTACAGGAAACCCTGCATTCGTGCGTTCCACGAGCCATCGAGCGCGGTTATCCTGGTCTACAATCTGGTCATTCCAGATAGCCGTTGTGTTTTCCACGGCGTCGTTATAGATAGCGGTTATCTCCGCGACATGCTCGGCGTTGGCGTCGTGTATCTGCATTCGGTCCTCGATTCTCGCGCGTAGCCCAAGGCTAGATCTCGAAGAATACCCGTCGGCAACACGCGTGGACCCCAGGCGGCCGACCGTCCCAGCTCTACACATTCGTCACTGTGACGTATTTACAGTACACTCGGAGTCAACGGGGACGCGGGGCCGAACATCCATTCCGCCCATTCCGGACAGCAAGTGGCGGAAAATGCGCCCGCCTCAGGACAGTGACGACATTGGCCCGAACATCGGATCGCCGGCATCGACCATTTCCACAGAAAGCCCGTACCGCTTGATTCACTGATGAAATTACGGTCGACACGCAGAGAGCAACACGTCGATCAAACCCAACAGGAATCAAACGGCGACCGCCAGACACTCACGGAAAACGATGAGGACCCGGCCGAGATATTCAACCAGCAGCAGGCGTGCGCGCGAGCGATTCAAGATCGAATCACCGCGCAGGGAGCAAACAAAGAACGCAACAGTGCACCACATTTGAGAAACAAGCCCGAAACCACGTTCTCCCAGTTAGGCATTTCGCCGATAATCTACATTATGTAAAGTAAACTGATTCGACGCTGACGAGACTCCGTCGGCACCATATCTCCGCTCTGCGTGCATATAGCCAAGGCGCCGCGCGGGACTCTCATCCCACGCGGCGCCTTGG
>NZ_DYXM01000260.1 GCF_020742175.1 Dietzia timorensis | reverse complement strand
AAGGCGGAGCCGTTGGCGATGAGTCCGAGGCTCGAACGGATGCCGTCCTCGATGGCGTCGGCCGAGCCCGACGGGTTCGCGATGACCTCGGACTGAGCCGCAGCGACCGGCGCGGACACCACCATCGGCGTAGAGGCCACGAGAACGCCGGCTACCAATGCCGACGTCCAAGCTCGAAAATTCCGGGGTCCGCTACTCTGCCGCGCCACAGCCCTACCTCTCACCGATCCGAATAAAGGAATTCTGCACTAACCCTAATAGATCGCAAAAGTTCCCAATTCGTTACTTTCCACCCCCGCGAATCAACCCCTAATCGAGCAACTTAGCCGCGACATCCGGAACGTACTTGAACTCCTCGCGCGGTGGACGCTCATAAGTTCCGGTCGACGTGCGTTCAGGAATCTCCAGGTTCGGCGGGTCGAGCCGCTCCCACGGGACAGTGGAAAGCAGGTGGCTCATCACATTGATGCGCGAGCGCTTCTTGTCCTCGGATTCGACCGTGTACCAGGGCGCTTCCGGAATGTCCGTGTGCACGAACATCTCGTCCTTCGCCCGCGAATACTCCTCCCAGCGGTTGATCGACTCGATGTCCATCGGCGAGAGTTTCCATCGCCGCATCGGGTCGGAGGCGCGGTCGCGGAAGCGGCGCTCCTGCTCCTCGTCGGACACCGAGAACCAGTACTTGCGCAGCATGATCCCGTCCTCGACGAGGAGCCGCTCGAAGATCGGCGCCTGGTGCAGGAAGCGGCGATACTCGTCGGTGGTGCAGAATCCCATGACCCGCTCGACCCCGGCGCGGTTGTACCAGGACCGGTCCATGATCACGATCTCCCCTGCAGCCGGGAGATGCTCGATGTAACGCTGGAAGTACCACTGCGTCGTCTGCCGCTCGGTCGGCGCGGGCAGCGCGACGACCTTCGCGTGCCGAGGGTTGAGGTACTGCGTGATCCGCTTGATCGCCGAGCCCTTGCCGGCGGCGTCACGCCCCTCGAAGATCACCACCATCCGACTGCCGGTGTCCTTGACCCACGCCTGCATCTCGACGAGCTCCGCCTGCAGCCGCTTGATTTCCTTCTTGTAGGCCTTCTTCGGAAGTTTCTCCAGGCCGCTGGGCAGCGTGTCCTTCTTCGACTTCTTGCTCGCCTTCGCCCCCGACTTCTTGGAATCAGCCTTCTTCGCACTCGCTTTCACTTCGGCCTTGCCCGAGGCCTTCGTTCTGCTCTTGCCCGCAGCCTTCGTCGGCTTCTTCGCCGAAGCCTTCTTGTCTTCGTCCCTCTTCTTCTCGCTCATGCAAAGAGCTTATGTTTATGACGTCGGAGGCGCCGCGTTTGCCACGAGATTCGTGTACACCCCGTTCCTTATCCAACGGTTCCTCGGCGACAACGTTCGCACCTGGGTAGTGTCACCTCCGCAGAATGTGAAAGTCGCCCACATGCCACACGGACTCTGGAGTTCCATGCGCTCTTTCTCTCGTTCGTCCCTTCGTGCCGTTGCCGCCCTGTTCGGCACATCGGCGCTCCTCGTCGCCGCCGGCTGCTCCTCCGAGCCCGACGACACTGCTGCACCGATGACAACCGCGTCCGCGTCGTCGAGCAGCTCATCAACGAGTGCGAGCGAAGCGGCGTCCTCTCCGACCACGACGTCGGTGGACTCTCGCATCCTGCAGCCCGCGGAATTCGAACTTCCCGGCGGCAAACATGCTTTCCGTCTCCAAGGGAGCACGGACGGCTGCTGGTTCAATTCGCAGACCAATGTGGCATTGCACTGTGATCTCACGCTCAGCGACCCGCCACTGGTAGAAGAAGACAATATTCCTTCGCCTCAGCCAGCCAATATGATCGCTCTGTCGTCTCCCGACAGCGGGTTCGAGTATCGCTACAACCCTCTGGAAGGCGGCCACAATTCCGACCTCAAGGTGCTGGAGCCGGGCCAAACTCTCATAGTCGACGGCATCTCGTGCACGGCCGAGAGCGCTACGTCGATGAGCTGCGAAACGAAGAAGGAGTCTTTCGAATACGCCGACGGCGCCGTGCACTCGGAGGCGCCCGGCCTCAACAAACCGAGCGCCACGGCCTCGAGTGCCGCAGCGGATACCACTTGCCCGGGAATCCAGATGGCCTACGGCGAACCGATCACGATGCAGATCACCGGCTCGACCCCGATGGGCTGCGAAGAGGTCAAAGAAGTGTCCGCTCGGTACACCCAGATCATCACGAACATGACCCAAGAGGACATCGCCCAGTACGGAAACTCCGGCACTCGAGAATTCGATGGCTGGATGTGCGGCACCCCATCGGCGGGAATGGTCGCGGAGGCTGGCTACACCTTTAGGTGCATCAGCGAATCCGAAGGCAAGGAGTTCCTCTCGCCGAGCTAGCGCCTACTTCGCGTTCTGCTCGTCCCTCCAGGCAATCCACTTGCGCACGGCGTCGACGTCGTAGTCCGGCCCCGAGAGTCCAACCGTGAACAGGGATGCGCCGAGCGCACGTACCTGCTCTACTTCCTCCACCTCGCGCTTGCCGACCTCGGTGGAAATCTCGATCTCGGAAGTATCCCGCCCGACAGCCTTGCCGTGCTCGGCGAGGATCCGGAGCTTGCGTTCGAGCGTCTCGGGGTCGGAGAAGCTGTGCCAGATATCGGCATGCTTCGCGACGATTCGCAGCGTCTTCTTCTCGCCGCCTCCACCAATGAGCACGGGAATCTTGCGCGTAGGCGCCGGATTGAGCTTGCCCCAGCGAGATTCGATGATCGACATGTCCCGCGCCAGCGCATCCAACCGCGAACCCGCG
>NZ_DYXM01000259.1 GCF_020742175.1 Dietzia timorensis | reverse complement strand
ACGAATGCCACGGCGTCGGTCATCGAATCGACGACACTGTGCAATCCCGGGCGAACCTGGCGCGCGGTGCGCGATCTGCCTCTCGGGCGACCCGAGGTGGGGATTCCATCCACCGTCCGCACAAGATCGAGGAAGTGTGCGTATTCGGCATCGTCGAGACGAAGGGCGCGGGCGACCGCATCAAGGACCGCGGCGGAGGCCCCGCCAATGTGTCCACGCTCGAGTTTCGCGTAGTACTCGACACTGATTCCTGCGAGATCTGCGACCTCACCACGGCGGAGTCCGGACACTCGGCGCCCGCCGTGCGTGGGCATCCCGGCGTCCTCGGGTGTGATTTTCGCCCGCCGCGACATGAGAAAATCGCGCACGGAGGCCTTGGCGTTCGCCGGGCCCTGGGGCTGTGTGCCGTCCATGCCATCCAGGTTAAGTCCAAATCCACGACGGGAGGGATGCCCTCTCAGGGCACCCCTCCGGTTCGGCGGCCCTGAAATGCCTCGGGCCCGCCGGGGAAATATTCCCCGGCGGGCCCTTGCGGTGCGAATTCCTTTTAGCCGGTCACCGTGAAGGTGAACGTCTCGGTGTAGGCGTTCCCGTAGCGGTCGGTGGCGTTGATTTCGGCGGTGTGCTCGCCCTCGGCGAGATCATCGGACAGCGCCACGCGCCACAGGTGCGGGCTGGACTGCGCGATGGCGCCGTCGCTGGACAGGTTGTGCGTCGCCGATACCGGATCGGTGAACTCCCATCCCATGTTCAGCGCCTCGCCCGTGGCCGGCTGGGTGTGCTCGGCCTCGGCGTCCGCGCCGTCGATGGTCACGTCTACCTGCGAGGCGGTCGAGCCGGAGAAGAAGCTCGTCGTGAGGTAGGCCTCGCCGCTGTCGAGATCGGCCGCGCTCACCTCGTTGGTGGCGATGTCCTCCGGTGCCTCGCCCTGCTTATCGTCGTCCTGCCACTCCTGGGCGCCCTCGGCCCATTCGCGCCAGCTCGGGGAGTTGATGCCGGTGAGAAACTGACGGTCCTGGCTCTCGTTGCGGACCGTGTAGAACTCGGAGCGGTCCGAGCCGTTGAACTGCAGGGTCTGAATACCCGGCTCGGCGGCGTCGGAAGTGTAGGCGTGCGGAACCCCGTTCTCATTCAGCTCGCCCGAGTACCACGAACCGGACACGGCCCCGGCGACGATCTGATCGTGGGTCAGCTCGGGAACGCCATCTGCGGCCCATTCTTCGCGGGTATCGCCGGCGAGAAGCTGCTCGACCGTGTGCGTGTGGCCGCCGACGGTGACAGCGTTCGGGTAGTCGGCGAGGATGTCGTAGAGCTCGGCCGCGTTATCGGTGATCACGCCCTTGTAGTTGACGATCGGGGCGTGCGCCGCGATCACGATGGGAGCGTCCTTGTCCACGTTGGCGAGGTCGTTCTTGAGCCATTCGAGCTGCTCATCGTCGATGGCCTCGTTGTAGCCGCCGTTGCCGCCGTCGTCATTGGCGCCCTTGTAGACGATGTTGTCGAGCGCGACGAAATGCGTCTCGCCCACGTTGTAGGAGTAGTACGGCGCGCCGAAGTCGCGGCGATAGGTGTCGAGGGCGTTTTTATCGCTCTCGGCGTCGTAGTCCATATCGTGGTTGCCGGGCAGTGCGCGCACAGGCCCGTTGGCGTTTTCGTAGAGCTCGCGCAGATCCGGGTTGAGCGAGAGATCGTCGCCCACGTTGTCACCGAGAAGCAGCAGGCCACAGCTCGCGTAATCGTCGCGCGCCATCACGTCGGCGACGGCACCCTGGCGGGCCCACTCGACCTGTTCCTTGTCGTAGGTTTGCGTGTCCGAGGCGATCGGGCAGGTCTGCTCCGGCAGCGCGGTCTGTGCCGACTTTGCCATCGGGAAGTTCACGGCCTTCGGCGTTTCGCCGGTCGGCTCGAGCCCGCCGAACTTGAGCTCGGGAGAGCCCTCCGGGGCGTGGTTGTAGGCGAACTGAGCAAAGTTCTGGCTATCAACAGGCACCTGGTAGCCCGCCGGCTGAGTCACGAACGCGGTGAAGTGATCGCGAACGGGCAGTTCGTAGCGTCCCTCTGCATCCGTAGTGGCGACATCGACGCCGTTGGACACCTGAACACCGGCGATGCCGGTCTCGCCGTCGTCAAGGGTGGAGTTTTTGTTGACGTCGTCGAACACCTGACCCGTCAGCGTTTCCGGATCGTCGGCTTCCCCGTCGACGACCTGGACCGAACCCTCGTAGAGGCCCTCGTTCTCGGACTGCCCGGCGCCGGGCAGCGAGCCGGTGGCCGAACCGAGAGATCCACCGGGCAGACCCTTGAGGGAACCCTGCAGCTCGGTGGAGCTAGTGGGGATGGATGACGTCGGAGCGGCGGTGGCGGGCGTGGCCAGCATGGTCACAGCTGCCGCAAAGGACAGCCCGGTGACGGCCGCGCGCCGCGCGGTGAGGAATGACCCGCCATTCGGGCGGGGGTTGTGCAGTGGCATGTGGTTCTCCTCGAAAGGGGACGAATCGTGCTTCGTGCGCCACCGCACACTAGGACCGCCACCTAGCTACGAAGTGACAAAAAATCATCTTTATTTTGAACTGAGTTTGTCCTTTGCATTTACTCGCTGTTGAGGAGGGCGCAAGCGACCCCAAAACGAACTCAAGTTATCCGCGTTAGCCACTCATGTTGCCGCGCTGCACTTTTCGCTTTCAGCACGCCAGCCACTTGCGACTCATTACGCTACTCGGTGCACATCGTCGCGCCAGTCGAAGCCAAGACCCCGGTTGACGAGGGCCTGGCCACTCGTCGAAACCGATGCGAGCCCCGCAGCGCAACGCTGATGCCCACTGCCCAATTTGCGAGCATTCATGCCGTCTTCAGATCTCTCCTGCGGAAGGCAGCGACCCCGGCGACGAGGAGGAGCGCGGCGGCCGCGGTGAGCACGGCGACGGCAACCCATGAGATGTCTTCTGCCGGGTGCTGGCCCACGTGCCGAAATACCGAGGTGGCGAGTACGGAGTCGTCGAGCTCGAGCATGTCCCCGAACAAGCTCAGCGCCGCCGAGTAACCGAAGAAAATCCAGCTCAGGCCGATAAGCCTCGGCGCAAGTCCGTATAGGGCCGCTGCCAACGCGAGGATCAGCCACACCGATGGAGTGTGCGCGAGCTGTCCGATGAGCACAGGGCCGAACAGCGTCCAGTCCCCGGTTGCCAGCGACGCCCCGATCGCGTTGCCGAAACCGACCACCGCAAACAACCACAGCACGCCGACCGCCGCGCACAGCGCCCACGACAGCAACCACGACGTTCTCGACACGGCCGTCGCGAGCACGGGTTCGACCCTCACGCTCTGTTCTTCCGACCACGCCGCCTGGACCGTGAGGATCGCGTACACCGCGATCATGATCGCGTAGTAGACGCCCATGTAGCCCAGATAGCCGTCGACCATTCCGTCGGCGCCCCCGAACACCGAGAGGATTTCCTCGGGCATCGACTCGGCGTTGTCAGCCATCGGGGACACGAACGCCCCGAACGTCACCCCGGCGACGGCAAGCGCAATGGTCCACCACATGAGCCCCGCGCGCTGAAGTCGGAACGCGAGCGATAGCGGACCACGAAGCCACCCGGCCGCC
>NZ_DYXM01000258.1 GCF_020742175.1 Dietzia timorensis | reverse complement strand
CGAGATCAACGTGACTCTCAAGGCCAAGGGCGTCGATAATCTCAACGAGCTCGACTGCTCGGACGGCAGGATCTACGCAAACGTGTGGATGACCGACAAGATCGTCCGCATCGACCCGTCGAGCGGCGAGGTCGACGCGCAGTGGGATCTCGGCAAGCTGCAGCAGCCGCGCCCGTCCGATCCCGATGCGGTACTCAACGGCATCGCGAAGGTGCCCGGCTCGGACACCTTCCTCGTCACCGGCAAGATGTGGCCGAATATGTACGAGGTCCGCCTCAAGTGACCCGATCGCGACCTCCCTTCCGGGGGCGCGCACGCTCGGGTTCGGCCCACGGTACCGCTCCCGGCCAGGCTCCTGGCTCCGCTCCCCGCGGCGCCGGGTCGACCGGCCCGCGCCAGCGCCTCACGTTGTTCGGGCGTGTCATCGACCTGCCGCGGCGCATGTTCCACGCGGAGGGCGCGCGCGAATCGGGCCTCGCGCAACTGTCGTACACGACCGTTGCGAATTTCTCGATCGACGCGATGCTCGCGGTGGCCCTCGCGAACACGCTGTTCTTCTCGGCGGCAACCGCCGAATCGCGGACCAACGTCGCGCTCTACCTCCTCATGACGGTCGCGCCGTTCGCCGTCATCGCGCCGATTATCGGTCCGGCGCTCGATCGGCTGCGCCGGGGCAGGCGTTTCACCCTGTCGCTGACGTTCACGCTGCGCGCCGTGCTCGCCGTGATCCTCGCGCTCAACTTCAACTCGCTGCTGCTGTATCCGTGCGCGCTGGGGATGCTCGTGTTGTCGAAGACGTACGGGGTGGTGCGCGCGTCGTGCACGCCGTATCTCGTGCCGCCGCAGCTCGACCTCGTGCGCACGAATTCGCGGCTTACGATCCTCGGGCACGTGTTCGGTTCGCTGGTCGCCGGCGGGCTCGCCGCGGGCGTGGCCTACCTGTTCGATTCGCGGGAGGTGCTGTGGCTGCTCGCGATCGCCGCGCTCGTCGGGGCGTACCTATGCATGACGATCCCGGCGTCCGCCGAGTTCCACGAGGGCGACGAATCGGCGTCCTTCGCCTACTTCGGACATGACGACGAACTCGGAGGGGCGGCCGGGGGCGCCGCGTCCGCGGCCGCGCCCACGACCCCCATCCGCACCGCGGCGCGCGCCGGGTTCGCACAGATGCGCCGCGTGCTCACCCGCCCGCTAGGCCGCGATGTCATCGCGA
The DNA here is from genome assembly GCF_020742175.1 of Dietzia timorensis. Taxonomy (GTDB): domain Bacteria; phylum Actinomycetota; class Actinomycetes; order Mycobacteriales; family Mycobacteriaceae; genus Dietzia; species Dietzia timorensis_A. The sequence goes on along the minus strand of NZ_DYXM01000258.1, from coordinate 10,218 downwards.
ACCTGTGGGCCGAATCCTCGGTGCGCATGCTCACCGGGTTCATGACCCTCTATGTCGCCTTCGTCGCCAAGTCGACCGAGGGCGCGGCGGCAACAGAACAGGTCGCGATGCTCGGCGCAGCGGGCGCGGCCGCGGGCATCGGCACGTTCGCCGGCAATGCGCTCGGCGCGCGCATCCCACTCGGGCGCTCGACCCGCATCACGATGACGGCGGGCGCCGCCGCCACCGCGACGACCGTCGTCGCCGCGTTCCTCGGCAACGTCGAGGCGGCGGTCGTGCTCGCGCTCGTCGCCGCACTCGCCAGCGCCCTGGGCAAGGTCGCCCTCGACGCCTCGATCCAGACTGACATCCCGGACCGCGGGCGCTCGTCGGCGTTCGGCCGCTCGGAGACCGCGCTACAGATGTCCTGGGTCCTCGGCGGCGCGCTCGGCGTGCTGCTGCCCACCGACTTCACCATCGGATTCACGGTGCTCGCGGTGCTCAGCGCGCTCATGGTCACCCAGGCCGTTCTCACCCGCAAGGGCACCTCGCTCGTCCCGTGGGTCGGGGGCAACCGGCCACAGCGCCCGGCCCCGGAATCGTCGTAGCCACACGGCGCCGTGCACGATAGAGATATGTCTTCTCGTTCGGCCTCTGGCAACACCGGCGCCTCGCGTGGGCGGATCCGCCCACTCACCATCGTCATCGTCGTCGTCTGCGCCCTGCTCATCGTCGCCGTGCTCTCCGCATGGCGGGGCAGCGCGGACCAGTACGGCCGGATCCCCGAGGTGCGGTTCGCGACCTCCACGTGGAGCGAAAACGCCGAGCCCTACCAGTACGCAACCCTCGAGTCCTCCGGAGGCGACGAGAAGCAGCTCAGCCGCGACATCGGCGAAGACCAGACGCTCACGATCGGGCTCCCGGTCGAGCTCATCCGCACCGATTTCTCGATGCTCCTCGTGCGCACAGCCCCCGACGGCACCGCGACCGAGTCCGTGGAGGACATCGCGGCGCATTCGGAGAAGACGATCACCGTGCCCGCCGAGACCGAGAAGGGCCTCCTCAGCGGGGTCGTGCTCACCACGACCCTGCCGATGCCCGTATACGACGACGCCGGCGAGGAATCGATCCTCGCCGGCGAATGGTCGTTGAAGCTGGACCCCGCGAACTAGCCGAGTTCGCTTGCCACCGCGCGCAGCACTTCGGCGACCCGAGCAGACACCTTCGCATCGGGCCTCCGGCCACGGCGAAGCTCAGACTGCACGGAGGAATCGAGCAGGGTGATCATGTCCTCGATCATCCCGTGCAGCTGGTCCGGGGTGCGAGAGCTACGCGAGCGGCCCGCCGCAGCCGGCTTGCCCGGGATTTCGAGCACCTCGACACGAAGCGCCTGCGGACCGCGCCGCCCGCTGACCATGTCGAACTCGACGCGCTGGCGCGGGTGGAGTGTGTCGACGCCTTCCGCGAGCGCGTCCGAGCGCACGTACACGTCCTCCCCCTCGTCCTGGGAGAGGAATCCGAAGCCCTTGTCGGCGTCGTACCACTTGACCTTTCCGCGTGCCATGACCGGCTATCCCTCACTTCCTGAAAAGTCCGCGCTCGTCGCGCGCAGACACCTCGTGCACCATCTCCCCGCCGGCACCGGCGAGGACGCAAGAAATACCAGAGTACCCCGACTGCGGAGGATTCGGTTCATCGATTTCTCCCGCTCGGTACAGTAATGGACCGTGAGCGCCACAGATTCTCCCCGCAGCACCGTTACGCCCCGCAGCCCCAGGTTCCGGCCGCTGTTCTTCGCCGCCATGTTTTTCTTCGTGGTGGGCGTCATCGGTGTGCTCGCATCCATCGCGATCCCGCTGCTGTCGTCCTCCAATGAGGGGCCGACGTGGGTCTACCTCATCGGGATACTGTGCACGCCGCTCGGCTTCGTCTTAGCGATCATTTATGCCCTCCTGTCGGGACGCAGACCGAGGAACGAAAGACGATAAATGCCTCCGTCGGCGGCATCGGCTTTCCGATGTGGACCCTTGACCTGCATTTTTGCCGACACGTGCGACTATTGTGATTCGTGATTCGTTTGTTACCTAAAGTGGACGTGCTTCGAATCACAACAAATCCACATAAAACCAGCTGATACGGCATTTTCGCCCCCATCGCGCCGCGGAATCCGCGACACGTTTATTTCGAAATGGTGACGATTTGTTGTTCATTCGTTATCGTTTAGCGCAGACTCCCCGCGAGTTAAGAGGCGGAGCGCACCGATTGCACTCCCGAACGCAGTGCCCAGAGGGCGCGCGAGGGAAGCCCCGCCACCGAAATGAACCAAAACGTTAGGACCCCTCGAAGTATGAGCACCTACACCGGCCGTCACCGCACCGCCACGACCTCCTCGCACACCAAGACCTTCGCGAAGGTCGCACTCACCGGTGCAGCCGTCGGCGCCACCGGCTTCCTCTTCGCGCCGGGCGCAGCCAACGCTGCCCCGATCTCCGAGTGGGACGCCCTCGCACAGTGCGAGTCGGGCGGCAACTGGGGCATCAACACCGGCAACGGCTTCCAGGGTGGACTTCAGTTCTCCCCGTCCACCTGGAGCGGCTACGGCGGCGGCGAGTTCGCCGCCACCGCCAACCAGGCAACCCGTGAGCAGCAGATCATTGTTGCAGAGCGCGTTCTCGCCGGCCAGGGCTGGGGCGCATGGCCGTCCTGCTCCTCGCAGCTCGGTCTGAGCGGCGCCCCGCAGGAGCGCACCCTCGCCGACTTCGACCAGGCTCCCGCACCGGCCGCCCCTGAGGCGCCTGCTGCCGAGGCAGAGCCGACCGCCGAGGATCACATCGCGACCCTCATCGCCGAGGCCACCGCACGTGGCATCGATGTTCCGGCCGACGAGGTCGCTGCGCAGTACAACGAGCACAAGGACGAGGTCGACGGACACTACGTCGACAACAAGGAGGCCGTGGACAACTTCATGGCCACCTACTTCGGCTCGAACTAAGCTTCACCGAATTCCGCACGCCCCAACCACCGGGGCATGCATGCAACGGCCGGGATGCGCATCGCGCGTCCCGGCCGTTTCGCCATTTCCCGGCGCGTCTCTCGTGGCCGAGCGTCAGAACCCAGCGCGTAGCTCGAACTCCCACAACACGGCACGCAAAAACCCGCCCCGCACCCATTAAGGGCACGAGGCGGGCAACTACTCACCGCCACACGGCGAAATCACGCCACGGCGCACTCCGCCGTGCGATAGCCGAAAGGAACTATTCGTTCCAGAAGTTGGTGCGCGTGTACGGGTGCACGTACGGCAGCGTCGACGCGTCGACGGGGAACGTGACGTTGCCGTACGGCGACAGTCCGCCGGTGACGTAGGCGACCAGCTCGGTCACCGGGTGCTCGCCGTAGCGCTCGTCCGGCCATGCGGTGGTATCGAGAACTTTATCCTGGGTGCTCACGCCGACCATTATCGCATTCCTTCTCGCGCCTGTCATCGCGTGGGGTGAACGCCGGGTTAGACCGGGGGGTAGACCCCAAGGGAACCCGGCGCGCGGTCCCGCACCGGCCGGCGGGGAGGCACGCGCCGCGGTTTCCAATTACTGTGGATAAAGTGCCACGTCGAACTCATCGCCCAGCGGCCGCGAACGACCTCGCGGCGTGGCTGGCGGCGGCAGAGGACGATTTCCTCCACGCGCTGCTCCGCGCCCGGCCCGATGTCACGGCGCCTCCGCCGTCATCTTTCGAGGTTCTCGCCGCGCGGCTCGGTCTGCCCCAAACCGCCAGGCGCGAGGCCAACCGGCTCGACCTGCCGACCGCGACCGTCCTGCTCGCCGCCGAGGAAGCCGGCGCGCTCGCCGGGCCCGTCGCGGCGAAGGACATCGACGCCGCGCTCCCCCACGCCGGCAGCCGCCGCCCGGCGGGATCGAAGCAGCGGGTCACCTCCGCAATCGATCGCCTCCGCACCCGCGGCCTGCTGTGGGGGCCGGACGACAATCTTCGTATGACGGCGGACGTCGGCGATTTCGCGGCCCGCGCGCAGATCGTGCTTCCGCAGGACGGGGATCCGACCCCCGCGGCGGTGAGTCGCGCGCTCGCCGAGGACGACCGCTCGCGGGCGCTGCTCGCCCGCCTGGCGCGCGGGGCCGCGTGCCGCGGGGAATTCTCGGCGCGCGTGCCGGCGGCGACTCGCGAGGTCATCGACACAGCGGTGTCTGCGGGAATAGCCAGGCTCGGCCGCGACGGCACTATCCTCTATCCGGTCGCCACTGCGGTGTACCAACTGCGGTACGACACCGACGGCGGCGACATCCTCGCCCCGCCGCCGTGGCCGGGAACCGCGATGGGTGCGGGCCGGCGCGACGGCAGCGCCGGGGTGGCGGCGATCGAGCTCGACCACCTCGCCACCCGCATCCTCGACCTCCTCGGGCAGAGCCCGCTGTCGCAGCTGCGCGGCGGTGGCGTCGGTATCCGCGAGCTACGGCGCCTCGCCGCCGCCGCGGATACCGAGCTCTCGGCGGCCGTCGTCGTCCTCGAGACGCTGTACGCGGCCGGGCTCATCTTCCCCGGCGACGGGGAGGTCGCCGAGGAGCCGTTCTCCGATTCGTGGGCGCCGACACCCGCCGCGGACGCGTGGTTGGAGGCCGAGTTGCCGCGCCGTGTCTCCGCGCTCGCGGCCGCATGGTGGCGCATGCCGGTCGCGCCCTGGCAGCCCGAGCCTGGTGCGGACCAGCCTGGAAAGACCCACATCGACGTGCCGGTTCTCGCGATTCGCGCCGAGGAACGGTGGCGGCCGAGCGTGCTCGAGTCCCGCAAGGACGCGCTCGCCGCGCTCGCACAGCTGCCCGAGGAGCGGGACAGTACCGCAGAGGATTTCCCCGAGCTCGTGCGCTGGCTGCGCCCGGCGCTCATCGGCGGACGCGGCATGCCACACATCCGCGAGATCGTGGACCAGGCGCGGCTGTTCGGGCTAGTCGCCGGATGGGGACTCACCGCGGCCGGCCGCGCGGCGCACGAGTTATCTCTCGCCGCGGACCGCGGCGAGGACAACGGGGAGGCCGCCCGCGACGGCGCCGGCCTCGCCGATGCGCTCGCCGATACCCTCGCGCAGATCGTGCCCGAGCCGGTGTCCGAGATCATCGTGCAGGCCGACAACACGATCCTCGCCCCGGGCCCGCTCACGGCGGAACTCGGTGCCGAGGTCGGCGCGATTGGGGAGGTCGAATCCACCGGCGCGGCGACGACGTACCGGCTCACCGATGCCTCGCTGCGCCGCGCGCTCGACACCGGCCGCACGGCGGACGGCATTCTCGCGATGCTGCGCGCGGCGTCGATCACGCCGGTTCCGCAGTCCGTCGAGTACCTGGTCGCCGATGTCGCGCGCCGGCACGGCACCCTGCGGGTGGGAAGTGCGACGTCATTCCTGCGTTCGGATGACCAGGCGCTGGTAGCCGAGCTCGGCCAGGGGCCGCTGGCGTCCGAGCTCGGGATCCGGCAGATCGCGCCGACCGTGCTCATCGCGAACGCGCGCCCGAACCACGTCCTCTCCCAGCTGCGGCAGGCCGGGTATTCGCCGGTCGCCGAGGACACCAGCGGGCAGATCGTCGATCTCGTGCGCCAGCGCGCCCGCATCACCCCTGATCGCGCGGAGGACCCCGGCGATGCGCGTAAGCTCGCGGCGTGGATCGGCGTGAGCCCGCAAGCCGCGCGCACTGCCGTGGCCGGCATGCGCTCGGCGGAGCAGGCCGCAGGCGTCGCGGGAGCGCGGGGCGGAAGCGGCCGCAAGACCGGCGTCGCGGCGGTCACCATGCTGCATGACGCGGCCGCGGCCGCCACGCCCGTGGCGATCGCGGTGGTCGACGCCGCCGGGCGCACCTCCTCGGGCATGCTGCTGCCGCTGCGCGTGGCGGCGGGCCGGGTCAGCGGGATCGACCCGCTCACCGACGAACACCGCGAATACTCTCTGTCACGGATCATCTCCGTGGCCCCCGCGCCGTAAATTTCGGCGCACCGCTTTTCGAGCGAAAGGACCGTGAAATCGTGAGTGGCGGACCCCTCATCGTCCAATCGGACAAGACCGTGCTGCTGGAGATCGACCATCCCCAGTCGGCCGAGGCGCGCGGCGCGCTCGCACCGTTCGCCGAGCTCGAGCGCGCGCCCGAGCACGTGCACACCTACCGGATCACCCCGCTCGCGCTGTGGAACGCGCGCGCCGCCGGGCACGACGCCGAGCAGGTCGTCGACGTGCTCGTGCAGTACGCCCGCTTCCCCGTGCCGCAGCCGCTGCTCGTCGACGTCGCCGAGACGATGGCGCGCTACGGGCGCCTGCAGTTGGTGAAGAATCCGGCCCACGGCCTCGTGCTCGTGTCCTTCGACAAGGCCGTGCTCGCCGAGATCAAGCGGCACAAGAAGATCGCCCCCATGCTCGGCGAGCAGCTCGATGAGGACACGGTCATCGTCCACGGCTCGGAGCGCGGCCACCTCAAGCAGGAGCTGCTCAAGGTCGGTTGGCCGGCCGAGGATCTCGCGGGCTATGTCGACGGCGAGGCGCACCCCATCGATCTCTCCACGGAGGAGGAGAAGTGGGCGCTGCGTGACTATCAGGAGATGGCGGCCGAGTCGTTCTGGTCGGGCGGCTCCGGCGTCGTCGTGCTCCCCTGCGGCGCGGGCAAGACGATGGTCGGCGCCGCCGCGATGGCCAAGGCCAAGGCGACCACGCTCATCCTCGTCACCAACACCGTCTCCGGGCGGCAGTGGAAGCGCGAGCTCGTCCGGCGCACGACGCTCACCGAGGACGAGATCGGCGAATACTCGGGCGAGAAGAAGGAGATCCGCCCGGTCACCATCGCCACCTACCAGGTCATCACCCGCAAGACCAAGGGCGTCTACCGGGCGCTGGACCTGTTCGATTCCCGCGACTGGGGGCTCGTCATCTATGACGAGGTGCACCTGCTTCCCGCCCCGGTTTTCCGTATGACGGCGGACCTCCAGTCCCGCCGGCGGCTGGGGCTCACCGCTACTCTTGTCCGGGAGGATGGTCGGGAGGGCGATGTGTTCTCGCTCATCGGACCCAAGCGCTACGACGCCCCCTGGAAGGACATCGAAGCCCAGGGCTGGATCGCGCCGGCCGATTGCGTGGAGGTCCGTGTCACGCTCACCGAAAACGAGCGGATGATCTACGCGACCGCCGAACAGGACGAGCGCTACAAGATCTGCGCGACGGCGAAGACGAAGATCCCTGTCGTCCGCAAACTCATCGAGCAGCACGCGGGCGCTCCGACGCTCGTGATCGGCGCGTACCTCGACCAGCTCGACGAGCTCGGCGACACCCTCGACGTTCCCGTCATCCAGGGCTCCACGCCCAATAAGGAGCGCGAGAAGCTGTTCGAGCAGTTCCGCACCGGAGAGTTGTCCTGCCTCGTGGTCTCGAAGGTCGCGAACTTCTCGATCGACCTTCCCGAGGCCTCGGTCGCCATTCAGGTGTCGGGGACGTTCGGGTCGCGGCAGGAGGAGGCGCAGCGACTCGGCCGCCTGTTGCGCCCGAAGCACGACGGCGGGCAGGCGCACTTCTACTCGGTGGTCTCGCGAGACACCCTCGACGCGGACTACGCCCAGCACCGCCAGCGCTTCCTCACCGAGCAGGGCTACGCCTACCGGATCATCGACGCCGATGACGTGCTCGGTCCGGAGCTGCCCCAGCTCGGCGACTAGATACGCCGCGTGCGGCCGGCCCGGCGGACTCTAGATGTCGTCCTCGCCGACCGGGCCGCCCTCGCCCTCCCAGTTCTCGATCATTTCGACCTTGGTCTGGCCGAATTTGCGGCGCACGCCGACGCCGCCATCGTCGTCCTCGGGGATGAAAACGACGCCGTAGTAGCTGAAGGCCTTGACGAGCGCCTGCGCCTCCTCCTGCGTCACCGAACCGAGGCCCCGCTCGTAGTGCTTGAGTCGGTCGGCATCCATCCCCGCGCGGTTCGCGACCAAGGCGATCGACACCTGGCTCAGCGCGCGAGCCGCTCGTGCAACAAAACCATCAATGTGAAATTCGGTAGCCATAAACCCAGCGTGCCAGGATTCCCGCGCCTCGGGGCGTGAATGCAGGTCACTCGCCCCCGAACGAGACTCCCCCGCCGCTGCTCAGCCGCGCGCCGCCGCGGCGACGGCCTGCCCGATCTCCTCGGCCCGCGGATCGTCGGCGTCGACGAACGCTGCCGGCTGCCCGATGGGCGCCGCCACGGAAGCCCGCGACTCGCCCTCGAATGTCTCGCCCGTCACCAGGTGCCGCCACCGCCCCGGCGGGAAGACGACGTCGACCGAGTCGCGCCCGCGCTCCAGCACCGGCGCCACCATGATCGCCTCGCCGAGCATGAACTGCGTATCGCTCCGCGCGACCTCGGTGCCGGGAAACTCGATCCACGGATGCCGCACGGCGGGCACCCCGGTGCGTGCGGCCTCGTCGAGCACGCCCTCGCGGTACGGGGCCAGCGCGGCGAAGATCCGGGCGTTGCGGGCGAACGCATCCCGCTCGCCCTCGTCGTATACCTGCCGGTTCGCGGCGGGCCGGTTACCCTCGTGGCTCCGGAACATCGGCCCGAACGCGGCGTACTCGCCCCAGCGTGCGAGGAGTTCCTCGTCGCGAACGAATTGGTGAACGATCGCATCTACAGATGTATAACCGCCGATGTCCGAGTGCACGACGGGCCAGCCGGATACGCCTGCCGAGAATGTTCCGAGCAGCGCGGACTTGAGCCCGTCCTCCTTCGACCAGTCGACGGTCTGATCTCCGTTCCAGAACGCCGGAGACTGCGAGTCCATCCCGAGTGTGCCGGCGCGGAACCACGTCACGCAGTCGGGGCGCCCCGCCTTCTCACACCCCTCCCGCACGGTCTGCGCCCACAGCTGCGGCCACCTGTTGTGCAGCTCGGCCGCATCCCCGGAGTGGACGACCGCGTCCATCGGCAGGCCTTCGGCGAAGTCCGCCATGAAGCCGTCGACCCCGCCCGCCAAGACCTCTTCGGCTATGACGTCGGACATGAACACCCTCCCGGCGGGATCGGTGAGATCCACGAGCGAGGCAGAGAATCCGCCCTGGTCCAGCATGTAGGGCGCGCCTTCGGCGTTGCGGACGAGAAGTCCGGCGTCAGACGCCTCCTTCCAGAGGTTCCGGATGGACGGATCGCCCTTGGGCGCGGCGTCGACGAGGAAGGGGTTGACGTAGGTCGTGGTGCGGATGCCGCGCTCGTGGAGCTCGGCGACGAGCTCGGACCAGCCCGGATAGCGGGCCTTGTCGTGTTGCCATGTCCACCACAGGCGGTCGCCGAAGTCCGTGGTGCGCTGCCCGGTCCAATCCTGCAGCCACACGCCGGCGACTGGCGTGCCGGCGGCCTCGAGGTCGTCCACCACTCGTCGGACCTTGTCCGTGCCGCCCTGGACGCCGACGATGGCGCCGTCCTGCGTCCACCCCGCCAGCGGTGGCCGCTCGACGCCGGACTGTTGCTGCGCGATGAGCTCCTTCGGCGAATTCGCGGCGGTGAGCTCGAGCCGGATGTTCGGCGACCACACCTCCAAGCCAACGCGATCGGCGGCCCGGGTGTCGCCGACGGCGAACGCGTAGCTGCTATCCGCGGCCGGGTCGAGGCGGACACCGCGCATGTCGTCGGTGACGAAGGTGGGCCATGCGGCGTACGTCATCGCCTCGGTCCCGCCCGCACCGCCGTTGGTGAGGTCGGCGAGCAAGGTGAGCGGCTGTGCACCGCGGCCGACGCCCTGTTCCCTGGGAACAATGGGGATGAGGCGGCCGGAGAGATCGAAGTCCGTGAATTGCTCGCCGAAGCCGTGGACCCCGGCGCCGCCAGTCTTCTCGCTCACCCACTGCACAGTGTCGGCACCCGGCACGGAGACGTCGACCGAGATCCCGCCGCCGGGGCGCGGGGTGAAGCTCGCGGAATACTCACGCTCCGAGCCCGGAGATCCCAGAGTGCCTGTGAGGGTGAGAACTCCGCCGTCATCGACGATTCGGTCCACGCTCTGGGAGTTCCAACTTTCGCCGTGGCGGGTGGAGGGCCAGAAGTAGCCTCGATTTTCCTGCCAGTCCACGGTGCCGGCGCCGGCCATGAGGAAGGAGTAGCCGGTGTTGCTCGCCCACACCGTGCCGTCGGCAGAGGTGACTGCGACGCGCTCGTCGCTCACGGCGAGGGTGAAATCGCCGAGCGAATATTCGCCGCGCGCCTCGTCAGCAATGACGATCTCGCCCGA
>NZ_DYXM01000257.1 GCF_020742175.1 Dietzia timorensis | reverse complement strand
CGATGAACCCGGCGCCGCCTGTAACTAGAAGCCGCATACGTCCAACACTAGTGGGCGCCCCGGAATCATTGCCCGCGGTTCCGTAGGTCCTCGCTGATATCGCGGAAGATCATCAACAGATACTCGGTTCCGTCTGTCCCATAGGTGACACTCGTCGAGGCCTCTATCGACCGGATGAATGTAGCCGAGGGTCCGCCCGGACAGCAGCGTCTCGCGCGGTACGCCGAGGAGTTCGGAATATGCGTTGCTGATCGCCCCTACCCAGACGGGCACCCACTCAGCACCGAAAGCACGTTTATTACCAGCGGAGATAGCCCTTGCTGTTGCGCTTCACCCGCCGAATCGACGAAATAAAACACCGTCGGTTCTTTTCCGCGCCCATCTCGCACGATCACGCTCGCCCGATCACCGTGTCGAGGTCGATTCCGCCGGCAGGCATAGCCCCGTATTCGTATCCTCGTCCCGCGCCGAGCCGGGCCGAGCAAAATGCCTCCGCCATCGCCGGGTCCGCGTCGCGCAGCAGTACCGACGCCTGGAAGCTCAGCGCCATGGACTCGACGAGAAGCCGCGCCCCCGACTGCGCGCCCAGGGGGTCGCGCGCAGCATCCGCGAGCAGAGCCAGGGTCATGTCCGCATGCGCGTCGTAGTCGGGGTGCTTGCCGCGCTGGGCAACGATCTCCGCCTCGAACGCCGTGGCCGACTCGGGATCTCTGGCCAGCGCGCGAAGTACGTCGAGCGCGATCACATTGCCCGACCCCTCCCACACGGCGAGCACCGGCGCTTCCCGGTAGCGCCGCGCGAGCGGGAAGTCCTCGGTGTACCCGTTCCCGCCGAGGCATTCCAGCGATTCGTAGGCGTGCCCGGGTCCGCGCTTACACACCCAGTACTTGCTGACGGCGGTGGCGATCCTCCGCAGGGCGGCCTCGCCTTCGTCGTCGTGCGCCTGCGCGAGGCGGAGCGCGGTCCACGTGGCGGCCTCGGATTCGATCTGCAGGTCCGCGATAACTCCCCGCATCGCAGGTTGATCGATGAGCGTCGCACCGAAGGCGGCGCGGTGGCGCGCGTGCCACGCGGCTTCGGCGACCGACTGTCGCATGCCCGCGGCCGCGCCGATCACGCAGTCCAATCGGGTGCGCCCGACCATGTCGATGATCGTCCGCACGCCGCGGCCCGGCTCCCCGACGAGCCACGCCAGCGCGCCGTCAAACTCGACTTCGCTGGAGGCGTTGGATTTGTTGCCGAGCTTGTCCTTGAGGCGCTGCACGAGAAATGCGTTCCGCTCGCCACCCGGCAGGATGCGTGGCAGCCAAAAGCAGCTCAGCCCCTCCGGGGCCTGCGCCAGCACGAGGAACGCATCCGACTGCGGCGCCGAACAGAACCACTTGTGTCCACGCAGTGCATATACGCTCTCCCCGATGGACGGCGCAGGCTCGGCGACCGTGGTGTTCGCGCGAACGTCGGAGCCGCCCTGCTTCTCGGTCATCGCCATGCCCACGATGAGACCGTCCTTGCTCGCGGGATCGCGAAGCTCCGGATCGTAAATCGTGGACAGCAGCTTCGGCTCCCATTGCGCGGCGAGATCGGGCGCGCGGCGCAGCGAGGGAACGATCGCGTGCGTCATGGATACCGGGCACGAATGGCCCGGCTCGATCTGCCCCGCGAGGTAGAAGCCGGCGGCCCGCTGCACGTTCGCTCCCGGCCCAGGGTTGGCCCATGCGCTGGTGTGCAGCCCCTCGGCGATCGAGTACTCCATGATCGCGTGGTAGCCGGGGTGGAATTCGATCTCGTCGACGCGGTTACCCCAGCGGTCGAATGGGTGATGCCGGGGAGTGAAGGTGTTCGCGAGCTGCGCGTTGTCCTGGTATTCGGCAGTGCCGACGTGGGCGCCGATGCGGTGGAGCTTGCCGGTGTCCGCGGCAGGGGCGTAGGCGGCGACGGCATCGACGAGCGCCTGGTTGGCGGCGAATTCGTCGATGTCGACGCGCGCGGGGGCCTGGTTCGCGACCTCGTGTGTGCGGCCGCTTCGCAGTGGCTGCAAGTGCTCCTGCGTGCCGGGACGGGGAATAGACATCGTCATGAGTGTGCTCCTAGTGCGCGGGTACAGAAGGTCAAGAGATACCGGGTGACCTCGCCGTCGTCGTCTGGCCCGTATTGAGGTGCGGTCAACCGGCCGAACAGGTTTTCGCTGATGGCGCCGATCACGGCGCGTGAGGCGAGCGCGGGGTCTTGGTCCGGGAGCTCCCCGAGGTCGACCGCGGTGGAGATGGCCTCGGAAAAGAAGCGGTGGTGGCGCTGGCGCAGGGCGAGGCGCTCTGCCTCGATCGCCGGGCTCGCAGGCTCGAACAGCAAGGCCTCCGCCATCCTCCGGCCACGAAAAGCGCGCCCGGCAAACGTGGAGATAAAGCTTTCCAGGCGCGTGAGGAAATCGACTCCCGGCTGTTCGAGCGCCTCGCGCGCGTACTCGAGTTCGTGTCCGGCGACCACACGAAACACCTCGGCGAGTAGTTCATCGCGGTTGCCGAAGTACGAGTACACGCTGCCGGTGGACACCTCGGCGCGGGCGGCGATCTCGCGCACGCTCGCGCCTGCGAAGCCACAGTGCGCCACCGTGTGGATGGCCGCGTCGAGGATTGCCTGCCGGCGCGTCGCCGCCCGCACGCGCACCTGGGCGGTTTCGCGATACGCCATGGTCACCTCACGAATGGTTGTGAACGATGGCTCGCGGCCACAAGGTTTGAACCGGCGTTCATTTGTGACAGAGCTTACACCTAGCCAATCGCGATGCCCAGGCCCTGCGGCCACACGACACCGACCGGTGGCTATCGATGTGCCGCGATCGCCTCCACGATCTGCTCGCGCAGCTCGGGCCGGCAGATGACGAGGTCGGGGAGGTAGGTGTCGGCCACGTTGTATTCGAGGGGCGAGCCGTCGATGCGGCACGCGGCGAAACCGTGGGCCATCGCGACCCCGGCCGGCGCCGCCGAGTCCCACTGGAATTGGCCGCCGGCGTGGATGTAGGCGTCGGCCTCCCCGCGGACCACGCACATCGCTTTCGCCCCGGCCGAGCCCACCGCGAGCTGCGTTCCGCCGAGCGCGGAGACAACTCCGGCGAGGAATCGCGGTGGCCGCGATCCGGAGGCCACGATTCGGGGACGTGCGACGTCATCCTGCGGGTCGAGCAGACCGCCGGCGGCCTCGCCCGGCTCGAGGGGCACGGTGTCGCCGGCAAAATTGCGGGCGCCGCCGGTGCCGATGACGAGGCCGAGCCCCGGCAGCGAGACGGCGGATACATCGAGGCGGGAGCACTCCGGGGTGCCGTCGCGCAGCCACAGCGCGACGTGGACCGCCCAGTCGTTGTGGCCCCGCATCGAGTATTCGCGGGTGCCGTCGACGGGATCGATGATCCACACCCGATCCGCGCTTTCGCGTGCCGAGACGTCCGGGCTCTCCTCGCTGAGAACCGCGTCGCCGGGGCGCTCCTCGGCCAGCCGGGCGAGCAGAAATTCATTCGAGCGCCGGTCGCCGATATCGCCGAGCGCGCGGCCTCCCGCCTTCTCGGAGTCGCGGATCTGGAGCAAAAGCTCGCCCGCCTCTACCGCTAGCGTTTCGGCAAGGTGCTGATCTGCGGCGAGTTCGGAAGCGGGAGGCGTCATGAAACCCACTGTAGTCCACGGCTCGCGGACCACCGGGCGAACGTTCTACCGCAGACGCGGCACGCCGGTGCGGTACGCGCCGACGCGCATGGGGACCACGCCCCAGATGATCGCGGCGCCGATGAGCAGCAGGATCACCTCGGGGATCGACTGCCACAGTGCCATGGTGAGCAGCAGGATCAGCGCCCACAGGCCCACGACGACGAACAGGAGATTGAACAGCTGCGCAGGCTGGTTGACGGCGGCGTGCAGCCCCATCATGACCGCGCCGGCCACGAGCACGAGAATCCCGAGCCCGACCCCGCGGATGGTGTATTCGAAGGGATCGCCGAGCGCGAGGTACTCACCGCCGATGGCATCCGAGAAACGCACGGCGAGCAGGTCGAACACCCACACGACCATGCCGTAGAGAACGCCGGCGACGATCGCCACGATGAACAGCTCGATCCACAACGATTTGAGGTTGAACAGCTCGGTGAGCGACGCCGTCGAGCGCTGCCTCTGCGGGCGCTCGTCGTAGCCCGGGTCGACCTCGCGCGCGCCGCCCTGATCGTAAAAACCGCCTGGCTGCGCTGCGGGGCCGCCGTATCCGTAACCGGGGTTCTGGGGGTAGTTCTGCGCCGCACCATATCCGTCGAACGCGCGCGTTTGGTCGTTGCCGTCACTCCACGCGCGGTACTGGTCGTCGTTCGGTTGCGACATGAATTGCTCGCCCCTTTTCCTTCTCGCGTCTATTTACTCGAGTCTTGGTGCTGGCGACTCGTGGCCGCGCAATTGCGTTGCCCGCATTGTGCCTTATCCCACGCCTGTGAGCCGAAATCTTTGCCCATTCCAGTGTTCCTCTCAGCCGACGTTGCGGGTGTGGCGATAGCTTGGCACTCATGCGCATCATCATCGCCGACGGCATCGACACCTCCCTCGAGCATTCCGAGGTCATGTCCCAGGCAGCGCGCACCCTTGCGCGCTGGACGGAAGCCACGCCCGAATGGGTCGACTGGCCCGCGGCGATGGTCGGAGTCGGGGGCGAGGGTTCGTGGGTCGCCAACGCCGCGATCGGCCTCGCGGATCTGCGCGAAAAACTCAACACCGATGACGACGGGGTAATCCTCATCTCCTACTCCGGAGGCAATCGCATCGTGCATGATCTCCTCAATGAGGCGGCCGCAGCCGGGGACACGACTCTGCTTTCTCGGGTGCGGGCGGTCGGGTTGGTCTCCGATCCGTGGCGGCCCGCCGGCGTGCGCACACCCGGAACGCCGGACCCGGGCGGCTACGGGCTGTGCGGGGAGGACTTCGGTCCGATCCCCGAGCGCACCGTGTGGTGCGCTGCCGAGGGCGACGCGGCCACCGCCGCACTGCCGGACGCGATGCTGCGCACGGCCGCCGATATCGGCACCCACATGGACGAAAAGCGCCTCACCGGGGCGCTCGATGGGATCCGCACGCGCCTGGCCGCCGAGTCGTTCCAGCTCCAGGGACTGTACGACGGCAACCCTGTGCGCTGGCTGCGGGATCTGTTCGATCGCGGCGCGCAGCTTCGCGGCGACGTCGACCGCTATTACGGCGGCTGGCATACCGACCATTACACGCGGCCCTTTGCCGGCGGCCCGTCGCTCATCGAGCGGCTGTGCGCGGAACTCGCCGGTCACGCCGGCGTCGAGGTACCGCCCACCGATTCCGCCGCGGCGGGCGACGCTCCCATCCCCTTCTGACTCGACTTCCGACTCCCGCGTCCTTCGCGGCGGCCAAAGTGGGACGATGGGGATATGACTCCCCCAGTCCGCAAGGAACGCGATCGCGACGACGAGGGCCGCGCCAATAACGCGCGCCCGCGTGATGAACTCGGCCGCCCGTTGCCTCCCGGTTCGAAGGGCATCGGGCGAATCCCGGAGGACCTCGATCTACCCCCCGCCGAGTCGCTCGCCTGGGCGCAGGATCTGCTCGACCGCGGGCTCGCGTTCAACGCGCACGAGGTGCTCGAGGGCGCGTGGAAGTCCGGCCCCGACGGCGAGCGCGAGCTCTGGAAGGGGCTTGCCCAGCTCGCGGTGGGCATCACCCACGTGCAGCGCGGCAATCTCAAGGGCGCCCGGACGCTGCTCGAACGCGCGTCCGCCCGAATTTCCGGGTTCGCCGGTTCGGCGCCGTACGGAATCGACGCCGCCGGCCTGTTCCGCCACGCGGACGGGCTTATCGCCGAGCTGGCCGGCGGCTCCGAACCGGATGCCGAATGGCTGCGCCCCCGGCTGGTGAGCTCGCCGGCCTGAGCCGCCCGGCCGGCACCGCCAGAGCACCGGTTTGTAATGCACACGGCGGATTTACGGATGACCATGTGAAAGACTGCCACGCGGGACGGGGCTTTCGTTCCGCCCGACGATGAGCACAATTTTCGACCAGGAGCACGTATGCGCACATCCATCCGCCGAATCGCCTCTATCACCGCCGTCGGCGCCGCCGCGACCGCAATGTCCGTCGGAGCTGCCGGCACTGCCGGCGCCCAAGCCCCTCTTCAGGGTTCTCTCGAAGCCGCCGGGCTCGTCAACCAGGACGGGACCTTCACCGAAATCGGCCAGTCCGTGGGAGTTCCCATCGTCGCCGGTTCCGGGCTCGCGTTCTTCGGTGTTTGCCTCTCCGTCGAGATCACCGGTGTCGCAAACTGCCCGACGTAAGCCGGTAGCTCTTGCAGGGCGTCGTGCCGGGTACAGCAGCTACCCGGCACGGCGCCCGCGCTGTATCAGCCCACGTAAGGCGGGGTCTTCTTGAGCTCGCCGCGCGCCACGGTGTTGCGGTGTACCGCGTCGGGGCCGTCGACGATACGCAGGACGCGAGCCCACGCGTAGAAGTAGGCAAGAACGTAGTCGTCGGACACCCCGGCGCCGCCGAACACCTCGATCGCACGGTCGATCACGGTGCACGCCACCTGTGGCGCGATGACCTTGATCGCCGAGATTTCGTAGCGCGCCTCTTTCGCGCCGACCTCGTCGATCATCCACGCGCAGTGAAGCACCTGCAGGCGCGCCTGGTCTATCTCGATGCGTGAATTCGCGATCAGTTCCCGCACCACGCCCTTCTCGGCGAGCGGTCCGCCGAAGGCCTCGCGTTCCTTTGCCCGCTGCACCATGAGCGCGAGCGCGCGCTCGGCCATCCCGATTGCACGCATCGCGTGGTGGATACGCCCCGGGCCGAGCCGCGCCTGCGCGATTGCGAACCCGTCCCCCTCGGCGCCGAGCAGGTTGTCCGCGGGCACGCGGGCGTCGTCGAAGACCAGCTCGGAGTGCCCGTGTTGGTCTTGGTAGCCGAAGATCGGCAGGTGCCGCTTGATCGTCAGCCCCGGGGTGTCTCGTGGCACGAGAACCATCGATTGCTGCTTATGGGTCGGCGCGTCCGGATCGGTGCGCCCCATGACGATGAAAATCTCGCAGCGCTCGTCGGCGACGCCGGTGATCCACCACTTCCGCCCGTTGATGACGTATTCGTCTCCCTCGCGCCGGATCGACGTCTCTACATTCGTCGCATCCGACGATGCCACTGCCGGCTCGGTCATCGCATACGCGGAACGGATACTCCCGTCCTTGAGCGGCTTCAGCCACCTGTTCTTCTGCTCCTGCGTGCCGAAATTCTCCAGCGTCTCCATGTTCCCGGTGTCCGGCGCCTGGCAGTTGATCGCTTCCGGCGCGATCACCGGCGACCACCCGGAAATCTCCGCGATCGGGGCATATTCGAGGTTCGTCACCCCGGACCATTCGGGAAGGAAGAGGTTCCACAGCCCACGCTTCTTCGCCTCGGTCTTGAGCTTTTCCATCACCGGCGGGTGCGCGTGCTCGCCGTGTTCCGCGAGGTAGGCATGCCACTCCGGCTCCGCCGGGAACACGTGCTCGCGCATGAAATCCCACATCGACTCGGTCAATTCGACCGTCTTCTCACTCTGGGTGAAATCCATTTCCCGCCCCATCCTCTAATTTTGTGTTGTTTTCCTATGAATGACGTCGGGCCCGCTTTCCCTCAGTGCCCCGTCATGCCCCCGTCGACGACCAACGTGGAGGCGGTGACGAACGAGGAGGCGTCGGATGCGAGGAATAGCAGTGCCGCGTCGAGCTCATGTTGTCTGCCGAGACGGCCGAGGATCGTCGAGCCTGTGATCGATTCCATCATCGGTTCGGGGATTTCGTCGGTCATTTCCGAACGGAAGTAGCCCGGGCACAGCGAATTGACCCGGATCCCACGGCGCGAGCCCCACTGGTGGGCGAGGTCTCTCGTCAGCCCGATTACCGCGGTCTTCGTCGAGGTGTAGGCCGCCTGCGGTGCAAAGCCCGCGGTGAGTCCGAGGATCGACGCGACGTTGACGATCGAGGATCCGGGTTCCATCACCGCCGCGCATTCCTTCGCCATCCAATACGTGCCGTTCAGGTTGACGTCGACGACGCCGCGGAACTGCTCCGGAGTCTCCTTGAGCGCAGGCACCGCGGTTCCGACGCCCGCGTTGTTGACGAGGATGTCCACGCGGCCGAAGGCGTCGATTGCCGCGCGCACGGCCGCCGCGCAGGAGTTCGGATCGGCGACGTCACACGCCACGGTCGCGACCGAGCGGCCCTCTCCGGCCAGCTCTTCGGCGAGGGCCTCGAGCTTGTCTAGGCGTCGCGCGGCGAGAAGCACCTGGGCACCGGCGGAAGTCAGCGCCCGGGCGAAGCCGGCGCCGAGCCCGGATGAGGCGCCGGTGATGATCGCGACCTTGCCGTCGAGGGCGAAGCGGTCGAGGAGTGGAGTGGCGGTGTCGTCGCCGGTGCGGGGGTCGATTCCCATCGGGTGCGCCTTTCTTTCGATTCTTGGTTGGGGTGTGCGTTCAGAGCATCGAGCGGCCGAGGTCGACGAGCTCTCGAATCTGCCCGCCGAGATCGCCGAAGTGCTGCCCGGCCATGTCGCCGGCCTCGGCCCGGGTGGCGACGCCCTGCGCGATCGCTGCGAACTTGAAGGCAGAAAATGCGAGGTACCAGTCGAGGGATTCGGCGTCCGT
>NZ_DYXM01000256.1 GCF_020742175.1 Dietzia timorensis | reverse complement strand
CCGCGCGCTGGATTACCGACGATAAACAGTTCAGCGCCAGGAATCTTCACCCTTAAGGGTGAGATATTTACACCACGTAAGCATGTGCCGCGCCACGTCCGTCCGTAGCGCGCCGGGCCGAGTTGTAAGCTAGCTTCCCATGAGTCCCATTCGCGTCGCGCTGGTCAACGACTATGACGTCGTCGTTCGTGGGCTCGCCGATATGCTCAGCGAGTTCGACGACCGCATCACGTTCGTCGATCTCAACTCCGATGCGGATGTCGACGCCCACACGGACATCGCGCTATTCGATTCCTTCGCGAGCCCGCAGCCGGTCAACCCTCACGTCGGCACCCTTTCGGACCATCCCCTGGTGCGCCGCTCGGTGCTCTACACCTGGGACCTCGACGAGGCGCAGATCGAATCGGCGCTGCGCTCCGGTGCGGACGGATACATCTCGAAATCCCTGCCCGCAGCCGATCTCGTCTCCGCCATCGAGGCCGTCCACGCAGGAACGGGCCGGGCACAGCGCTCCCCTACGCCGGGCAACGACGACCGCGGCGACTGGCCGGGCCGCGAAAATGGCCTCACGCCGCGCGAGGCGGAAATCCTCGCGCTCATCGCCCAGGGCAGAAGCAACGAGGAGATCGCGCACCACGCGAACATCTCCATCAATTCGGTCAAGACGCTCATACGCAGCTGCTATCGCCGGATCGACGTGACGCGTCGCCCGCAGGCTATCTTGTGGGCCGTCGACCACGGTTTCCTCCCTGACCGCCCGCACGCCCACGCGTTCGGTGCACTGACGGAGAGGGAGGCATAACCCGCGTGCGCGAGGATCACGAATGAAGCGCTATCGCCCCGGCGAGAAGGCGCTCGCCATGGCGCTCGCGGGCTCCGCGGGTTTCGCCGATTCGGTCGGATTCATGTTCTTCGGCGGAGTGTTCCTGTCGTTCATGTCCGGCAACACCACGCGCATCGCGGTGTCCGGCATCGAGGGACACACCGACCTGATGTGGCTGTCGCTGCGCTGCGTCATCCTGTTCATCGTCGGCGTCATGCTCGGCACCGTCGTCCACCGCGCTACGACGAAACGTTTCAACCTCTACCGGGCGCGCGAGGCGGTCCTCGCTTTCGTCTCCTTGCTTCTACTCGCCTCGTCCCTCCTCCACGCCTTTGGTCCGGACCTGGCAGCGATGCTCCTCATTTCGCTCGCGATCGGCGCGCTCAACTCCGCGTTCGAGCGCAGCGGGGAGGTTGCCGTGCCTCTCACGTATGTCACGGGAACACTGGTCAAGGCGGCGCAACGTTTCGTCGACGCCTTCTTCGGCGGCGACAGGACCGCGTGGGTCTATCCGCTGCTCATGTGGGTGTGCCTCGCGACCGGAGGCGCTCTCGGCGCGCTGTCATTCCACAATCTGGGCCTCGACGCACTCCACATTCTCACCGCCTGGGTTATCGCCGCGACCGCCGTCAACCAGTTCAAGCGTGAGCGCCGCCGCAAGCTCGGCCTCCCCCTCTAGGGTTCGGGACTTTTTCGCCCACGCCTGCGTTGTCCTAGGTGAAGACAATCCCCCTAGCCCCAAGGTGCCCGCATGACCACGCCCGCAGACTCACCCGCCACCCCGCAACCGCTCATCGAGATCGACGTGTGGACCGACGTCGTCTGCCCGTGGTGCTACATCGGCGAGGCCCGGCTCTACGAGGCGATCGAGGCGGAGGGCCTTGCGGACAAGGTGCGCCTGCGGGCCCGTTCCTTCGAGCTCGACCCGACCTCGCCCGCCGAGGTCACCCAAACCTCGACCGAGATGCTCGCCGCCAAGATGGGTGTCGGGAATGACGTCGCACGTGCCAAGGAAGCCGACGTCGCCGCACTCGCCGAGGAGCTCGGTCGCGATTTCGCGATCGACCGCCCCTTCGCGAACACGCGCGCCATCCATCGCGTCATGCAGGCGATCAACGCCGCCCATCCCGACGACGACGGGGCCGCCGGCACCGCGTTCTTCCTCGACCTGCAGCGCGGCTACTTCTCCGGCACCCTCAACCCGTTCGAGGAGGCCTCGATTCTCGCGGCTGCCACCGCCCACGGCCTTTCGGAAGACGCAGCCCGCGCGGCCCTGACTTCCCAGGAGTCTGACGCCGTGGTCGAGCAGGAAATCCAGACAGCTCGCCAGATGGGCGCCGGCGGCGTCCCATTCTTCGTCTTCAACAACAAGTTCGCCGCGCCCGGCGCGCTGCCGACGGACACCTTCCGCCAAGCGCTGCGCCAGGTCGCCGCCGATGCCGAAGGCGCCGGCAACACGGAAGGGCCCCAGGCATGAGCAACCCCGCACCCAAGCCCGGCTCGAACGCCACCGAGCTCTCTTCGGAAGAAGCCGGTTCCTCGAGCCAGACCGCACAGCAGCCCGCCGCTCCCCTGACCTCGTTCACCGACCTTCTCGGCCTCGACGACGAGACCGGCACGGTCTGCACGTCAGACGGATACTGCAGCTAATCAGGCATAGCTGCGAGCCTAGCCTTCCGGCGCTTCCGCACCTTCTTCACGGCGAAAACCACAAGACCGAAGAACGGAACTCCAACGACTCCGTAGGAAACTGCCGCAAGTGCAGCCCAGAACAAGGTGGCAAGAGGAACGTTTATTAGGTCGTGTAGCAGGAACGCAGGTTCCGGGGGCGCGCTGAGCACCATCCACGTGAATGCGGCACCGACAATCACCAGACAGAACAAGGCCCAATAGAGCGCTCCCCACGCTAACGAATCGCCGAAATCTCGCATGAGCCGAGCCTCCAGACCTTGCCGCTCGTAGACAGTGACCACAGAACGCCACGAATAATTGCTTCACCGAAATGAGTAACCGCGCCCCGGGAATGTTCCCGGGGCGCGGTCATCCAATGCGGCGTCAACGCCGCAGCAAGCCAAGCAAACTTACTTCACGTGCGCCTTACGCAGCGTCACCTTGTTGATCTTGCCCGTAGCGGTCTTCGGCAGCTCGTCGACGAAGACGTAGTCCTCGGGGATCCAGAACTTGGCGACCTTGTCCTTGAGGTATTCGCGGATCGTGTCCGGCGTCGGGTTGTGCCCCTCTGCCGGCACCACGATGCCCACCGGGCGCTCGTCCCACTTGGGATCCGGGCGGCCGATCACGGCGGCCTCGGCGACATCCGGCGCTGCGGCGATCCAGTTCTCGAGCTCGGCGGAGGAAATCCACTCGCCGCCGGTCTTGATCAGGTCCTTCGTACGGTCGACGATCGTGATGTTGCCGTGCGAGTCGATCGTCGCGACGTCGCCCGTCTTGAGCCAACCATCCTCGGTAAAGGATCCGGAGTTCTCGACGCCGTAGTACCCGGAGGCGATCGTCGCGCCGCGACACTGCAGCTCGCCCGTGGACTCGCCGTCCTGGGCGACGACCTCGCCGAACTCGTCGACGATGCGCACGCGGACAATGGGAATCGTGATCCCGGCGAGCGCGAGCATCTCGACTTTCTCGTCATCGGAGGCATCCTGCCGGTCGGACGGCACATGGCCGGTCGACACGAGCGGGCTCGTCTCCGTCATGCCCCACGCGTTCGACAGCGGAACGCCGATCTCGCGCTGGTAATCGCGGGAAAGCTCGACGGGAATCGGCGCGCCACCGGAGACGAGGCGACGCAGCTTCGGCAGCGACTTGCCCTGCACGTGCGGGAAGATACCGCGCCACAGCGTCGGCACAGCCAAGCCGATCGAGCACTCGTCCTCGATGAGCGCCTTCGCGAGAAGGTCCGGGGTCATCGCGTTACCCGGGAGCACGAGGTCCGCACCGCACATCATCGCGGCGTAGGGCACGCCCCACGAGTTGACGTGGAACATCGGCACGATCCCGAGGACGCGGTCCGCCTCGGAGATCGCAAGCGTATCGGCGAACTGGATGGCCATCGCGTGGAGGAACATCGAGCGGTGGTCGTACAGCACGCCCTTGGGGCGCCCCGTGGTCCCGGAGGTGTAGCACATCGCCGAGGCCTGACGCTCGTCAGGAACATCGAAATCGGTGACCGGTGTGGCGTCGGCGAGCAGCGTCTCGTAATCGTGGAAGCGATCGTCGCCCTCGGGGGTTTCCGGCCCCACGCCGTCATCCATAACGACGATGTGGCGAACGGTAGGGATCTTGTCGAGAATCGGCAGCAGCGCGCCGAGAATCGAGCGGTCGATGAAGATCACGTCATCCTCGGCGTCGCCGACAATGTACTCGATGTCCTCGGCGAACAGGCGATGGTTGACGGTATGCAGGATGCGGTTCGAACACGGCACGGCCATGTACAGCTCGAGGTGGCGGTGGGTGTTCCACGCGAACGTCGCGACGCGGGCCTGCACCGGCACCTCGAGGGTGTCGAGCACGCCGGCGAGGCGGCGGATGCGCTCGGCGACCTCGCCGTAGGTGATCGTCGTGCTCTCGCCGGTGATCGAGTGGGTCTTCACCTGCTTGTGCGCGAAGCGCGACTCGATGCCGTCCATGATGATAGGAAGGCTGAGCGGGACATCCTGCATGAGTCCTTGCATGGGAAGAAACCTTTCACTCTAAGTGCACTTTCGCCGCGTTTCGCGGCCCTATTCGCGTGTGACGTCGGAGTGACCTAGGACACTTCGCCGCCGCTACACCTCAGGTTAGCCGCGCCGCGAAACCGGTGTCACCCGGGGCCCGCAAAACTTGAGGGACTCTCAGCTTTCCGCATAAATGTGATCTACGACTGTCCGTTTTCTGGACACTCCCGCCCTCCCGAGGCGCCCACGCGCGCACAGATTAGTGTGGTGCTCATCACTACCCATCTCAGTCCCGAAGCGACGCGGAGTGGAAACAAAGGAGGCTTCCTTGAGAATCGACCTGACCCTGGTCGCGATTCCCGCCTTTGTCGGGTCGATGGCGGCGGAGTACGTGTGGCAGAAGCGGAATCCGAGCGCCGCCGGCACACGCGCGGGCGATTACGAGTTCAAGGACACGATGGCGAGCCTGTCGATGGGCCTCGGCAGCCTCCTCGCCCCGCACGTGTCGAAGGCGCTGTTCGGTTCGCTGTCCGGGCGCGGGCGGGTCGCCACGGCGGCACTCGGTCTCGCGCTGGGTTCGGGCGCGGTCGCCACGGTGGTAGACGTGGCTCGCCGTCATCGCCGCGGCGAACTTCCCGAGGCGGGCGTGGTCCCCGAACCACACCTCTCCCCAACCACCAATGACGTCGGAGCCGCCCAGCACCAAGGGCCCGCCGAGCTCCCGCCGGTGCTCAACCGAATCGGCCGGGCGGCCGCTGTCTCGTCGGTCGCGACTACTGCGCTCGTGGTGGCCACCGAATGGGGCGCGTCGACGGCCAGCAAGAAGATCTTCGGCCGCAGCTCCTGCGACCTGGGTACAGGCCCGCTCGCCTACGCGGTCGCGGTTATCGGCTGGG
>NZ_DYXM01000255.1 GCF_020742175.1 Dietzia timorensis | reverse complement strand
CCCGGACACACGACCCCGCACGACTACCTGCGAGCGGTGATCGGACCCGGGCTTGAGGAGAACAGGGTTGAACAGTGTGCTCGGCGCGAGCCCGCAAGCCTCCGCCTGGAGCGCCTGCGCTCTCCCGATTTCCCCACCGTCCGCCGTCACTGCCGAATTGTTCGACATGTTTTGCGCCTTAAACGGCGCCACGGAGACTCCCCGGCGAGTGAGGGCGCGGCAGAGCCCGGCCACCACCATCGATTTACCGGCGTCCGATGTTGTTCCTGCTATGAGGATGGCCGGCGCTGGCACGCCGCTACAGCTCCGGGCCGAAGGCCTCGATCCCGCCGGTGGGGACGGTGAGGATCTCGTAGGAGTCCTCGGTGACGACGATGGTGTGCTCGAACTGCGCTGTCCACTTCTTGTCGCGGGTCGTGACCGTCCAGTCATCGTCCCAGGTTTCGTAGGCGAGATCGCCGAGGTTGATCATCGGCTCAACCGTGAGAGTCATCCCCGGCTCGAGCTGCTGATGGTCGCCGTCGGTGTCGTAGTGAAGGACGATGAGCCCGTTGTGGAACGTGGGACCGACGCCGTGGCCGGTGAAGTCGCGGACCACGTTGTAACCGAAGCGCTTGGCGTAGGACTCGATGACCCGGCCGATGACGTTGATCTCGCGGCCCGGGCGGATGGCTTTGATGCCGCGCATTGTCGCCTCGAGGGTGCGCGCGACGAGATCGCGGTGTTCCTGGGAGACTCTGCCCGCGAAGAATGTGGCGTTGGTGTCGCCGTGCACCCCATCGAAGTACGCGGTGACGTCGACGTTTACGATGTCGCCGTCCTCGATGACCGTCGTGTCCGGGATGCCGTGGCAGATGACCTCGTTGAGCGAGACGCAGCACGACTTCGGGAAATCGCGGTAGCCGAGCGTCGACGGGTAAGCCCCGTGGGAGATGAGGTACTCGTGGACAACGCGGTCGACCTCGTCGGTCGTCACGCCCGGGGCGATGGCCTTGCCGGCCTCCACGAGGGCGTCGGCGGCGATGCGGCTGGCCACGCGGACCTTCTCGATGACTTCGGGGGTCTGCACCCACGGCTCGCCGATGGCCTCGGCGACGGAGTCCTTCCAGGCGTATTCGGGCCGCTCGATCGACGCGGGAACCTCGCGGATCGGCGTCGGCTTGCCCGGTGTGAGTGGTGCGCGGGTGGACGATACTTTGGCCTCAGACATGGGCTCCATCGTATCCCTGTGGGTGCAGATACGCCCATCACGGATCCTGCCGGGCAGCGCTATCCCGCGCTAGAACATCACAGTCGCGTAATCCGCGACGTGGTCGAACCCGCAGCGCTCGTACACCCGGCGCGCCGCGGTGTTGTAAGAATTGACCACGAGCGAGGGCACGACGCTCTCGGCGCGCAGCACGCGGCAGAGCGCTGCCACCGCGCTGCTGGCAACGCCGGTGCCGCGGACCATCGGGTTCGTCCACACGCCCTGGATTGTCGCGGTCGAGTACTCGCGCCCGACGACATCGACCTTGAACGCCACCTCTGCCCCATTGTCGAGATCACAGATCCACGTCTGGCGATTGAGGAGATAGCGGTAGACCCGGTGGTGGTAGGCGGCGGCGTACGGGGCGGTGAGCGGGTTCGCGCCGAGCTCTTCCTCGTACATCGCCGCCGCCGCAGGCAGCACGCGGTCAACCTCTCCGGGAGAGGCGAGGCGCAAGGACCCCACGCCGGCGGGTACCTCCGAAGTCAAGGGTGCTGGTTGTGGGTCCGTGCACTGCATGAGCAATTGGGTCGGGCGGATGTCCTTGGACGGGCCCCACGCCGGTTCGAGCGCATCCCACAGCGCCAGAACATTGTCCGCGCGGCCGTGGATGGAGGCCTTCGTGTACCGGGCGGAGACCAGCGAGTCGGCGAACATTTCCGCGTCGCCCGGCTGCATGCGGAACGGGACTATCCCGGCTCCGACGTACAGCAGGCTCTTCTCCGGTTCGCTGCAGGAGAAGAAGCTCGACACCACTCCCCGCGGGGTGCGACGTTCTTCGCGAATGCCGGACACGATGGGTCCGGAGATGGGCGCCTCTTCCGCGAGCACCGGGAAAAGCACCGCTTGGTCGTCCAAATCCAAGCGGCGTGCCAAGCGAGGTTCGGCGTGAGTGGTCATGAGTATCGGGCCTTTCGCCGGCGCGGCTCGCCGGTCGGGCGTGGACTCATCTTAGACCGGCCTCCCACCGAACGCGTAACGAAAGAGGCAAACATCCTCGCGTGTGCACCCAGGTGGGACAGTCCTAGAGATTGAGCACCATCGGATTGACGAAATCGGCCACGATCACAATGGCGCTGATCCCGATGAGGATCGCGAACACCCCCAACGTGAGCGGCATGAGCTTCTCGTAGTCGGCCGGTCCGCCGGGAGCCAGGCCACGCCGCTTGCGCAGCGCGTCCCGAATCTTTTCATAGAGGATGACGGCGATGTGTCCGCCGTCGAAAGGCACGAGCGGAATCAGGTTGAAGCCGCCGATGAAGAAGTTCAGCGCGCCCAGCAGAAGGAAGAACGACGCCCACATGCCGTGATCGACGACCTGCCCCCCGATATGGCTCGCGCCGACGATAGACACGGGGCTGTCTTCCGCCCGCTCGCCGCCGAAGATCGACTGGGCCACGCCTGGGATCTTCGACGGGAAGGATGCGATGCCCTTGGCCGTCTCGACCATGATGTACCCGGTGTATTCCGCGGTTCCGCCGATCGCGCCGACCGGGCCATACTCGTTGATGCCGCGGTAGCGGGGGTCGTCGAGGATCTCCAGTGGAACGGCTGAGGCGTCGACAGTGATGCCGAGGACGCCGCTCTGCGCGCCGTCGACCTCGCGGGTGGCAATATCGGCCGTCACGCTCTGTGTCGCCCCGCCACGGTCGACGACGATGTCGACCTGCTGGCCACCGAGGTCGGTGACCGCCGCAGACACGTCCGCCCACGATTCGATGGGGATTGAGTCGATCTCGACGAGACGGTCTCCGGGCAGGATTCCCGCTGCTCCGGCCGGACCCGAATCGGTGCAGCCCTGCTCGATGCACTGGGTCGACCCGACGACGGCTGGGACCTGGTCGACGGGAATGGGCTCCTGGTCGATGTTCGGCAGGCCGGCGGTGACTGCGACCCCGAAAAAGAGAGCAAAGCCGAGAATGAAGTTCATGAAGGGGCCGGCGAGCAGAACGATGATCCGCTGCCAGGCCGGCTTCGAGTGCATAGCGCGCGGCTCGTCTGCCGGGTCGAGCTCGTCGGATGTGGTCATCCCTGCGATATCGCAGAATCCACCGACCGGGAGCGCCGCCAGTCCGTACTCGGTTTCCCCGCGCCGGAAGGCGAATACCTTCGGCCCCATCCCCACGTAGAAGCGTCGCACGAGCATACCGAAGTGGCGTGCGGTGGAGAAGTGCCCGTACTCGTGCCAGACGATCGACACGATGATGCCGAACGCGAAGAGCACGATGCCGAATATCAACACGGTGAATATGACCCCTTGTCTGCGCTAACCGAGTCCGTGGCGGGCGCAGCTGTACCGCCGACTACGTAAACGAACGACTTCCCAAAGTAGTTTCCGAATATCCGCGCCCGCCGTAGGCGCGGCCAGCCGCCGGTGGTTTCCACGCTCATTGTCCCCCTGTCGGGCCGTAGTGCAACACGAGCGCGACGAATTCGCGGGGGGTCGATGACCCGATTCGGCGAGTTCATATGGGATACTCAGAGTCGACTGTCATGCTCGCACGACCGCATGGCAAACAGATACTTCACTTTCAGGAGAAGAAGCAGCTATGAGTTCGAGCGACTCCGGTCACGTCAAGGAAATCGTCAGGAACGGCATCAGCTCGATCGACGAGCCGTCGGTGAACTGGGGTTGGCACGGATTCAACCGCAAGTTCGGCAACGCCGTCGGCATCTCGTTCGCGGTTTTCATGCTTCTCATGCTTTTCGGTAACCACATCGGCAATGTCGAAAACATTTACCTGGTGTCCATCGCAATCGCCGTGTTCGTGATCATGGCGATCGCGACCAAGCCGCACCCCCCGCGCGATTCGCCCAAGCGCAACAAGATCTTCACCCCGACTGATCCGATGCACTACGCCAATAACTAGGCGCTCGATCTAGGTTTTACCGTTTCGGATACACGAAAAGCGGCTCCCCTTCAGCACCGGGGAGCCGCTTTTTGCTTCCGCTAGGAGGCAGAGTCAGCCGCAAGCTGCCCGCAGGCAGCCGCAATGTCCTGTCCTCGGGTATCACGCACCGTGCATGACACGCCCTGGCGTTCAACAGCCGCGACGAACGCATCCTGCTGCGGCTTCGGGCTGGCATCCCATTTGCTGCCAGGGGTTGGGTTGAGCGGGATCACGTTTACATGCGCGTATTGGCCGAGCGCCTTGTGCAACTTCTTCCCGAGCAACTCGCCGCGCCACACCTGGTCGTTGATGTCACGGATCAGCGCGTATTCGATGGACACGCGACGGCCGGTGGCGTCTGCGTAGTAGCGGGCCGCGTCGAGAACCTCGTCAACCGGCCACCGGTTGTTCACCGGGACGAGGGTGTCGCGTAGCTCATCGTCCGGGGTGTGCAGGGACACGGCGAGAGTGACATGGATTCCCTCATCGGCCAGGCGACGGATCGCCGGCGCAAGCCCAACGGTGGACACCGTGACGTTTCGCTGCGAGAGACCAAAGCCCTCTGGCTCCGGGGCGATCATCCGCTTGACGGCGGCGACGACGCGCTTGTAGTTGGCCAGCGGCTCCCCCATGCCCATGAACACGACGTTCGACAGTCGGCCGGGTCCA
The DNA here is from genome assembly GCF_020742175.1 of Dietzia timorensis. Lineage (GTDB taxonomy): Bacteria > Actinomycetota > Actinomycetes > Mycobacteriales > Mycobacteriaceae > Dietzia > Dietzia timorensis_A. Next base: position 17,360 of record NZ_DYXM01000255.1, on the reverse strand, counting down.
CCGTCGAGGTCGCCATTGCGCATGGCCGCGGCCGCGATCCGGAATTGTTCGAGGATCTCCGCGGTGGAGAGGTTGCGTTGCAGGCCGCCCTGACCGGTGGCGCAGAACGGGCACGCCATTCCGCAGCCGGCCTGGCTCGACACGCACAGCGTGGCGCGATCGGGGTACCGCATGAGCACGGACTCGACAAGGGAGCCGTCGTGGAGTTTCCACAGAGTCTTTCGCGTCGCACCGCCGTCAGCCGTCTGGTCCCGGATGTCGGTGAACAGCTGCGGGAACAGTGCTTCGGCAACAACGCCGCGCGCACCCGCGGGCAGGTCGGTCATCTCCGCCGGATCGGCGGAAAGTCGGCTGAAGTAATGGTTCGCCAGTTGCTTGGAACGGAACGCAGGAAGCCCGAGGCCGCTTATTGCATCGGCTCGTTCGGCATCCGTGAGGTCCGCCAGGTGTTTGGGTGGCATTCCCATTTTCGTCTTCGGCGCATCAAACACGAGGGGTAGTTCTTTAGGCACGCCTTTAGATTCTCCCTTTTTTGTTCGTCAAATGCATATCGGCACCAACCGATTTGGGACGGGCCGTATACATTTACGTACATGAATAGTCCGACAAACGATAACGAAGTGAACCCGACCGTCCCGTCGGAGCCGACTGCGGGCTCAGATCCCGTAGCCCCCGCTGCCTTTGACGATGCTCAGCAGTCCGGCGTCCCGGCCGGCGAGGTACAGGTGTCTGAAACTGAAGTCGGGGGCACGGAGAGCACCTCGGAGACGCCGACCCCGGTAAACACCTCAGGTGGGGGGCTTGGTTCGGCATGGGTGACGCTGGTAATCGGCGCGATCCTGCTCATTCTGCTTCTCGTGTTCGTGCTGCAGAATCAGGACAGCCTCGATGTGCAGTTCATCTCCTGGGAGTTCAGCATGCCCGCCGGTGTGCTCATTCTCCTCGCCGCTATCGTCGGCGCGCTGGTCATGGCGCTTGTCGCCGCCATGCGCATCTTCCAGCTTCGCCATCGTGCCCGTCGTGCGAATAAGTCGCTCGGGTCCAAGAAGAAGGGCCGTAAGCGCTAGATGAAGTAGTGCACGAACACCCACGCCATGACGGCGGCGGGAAGGACCGAATCGAGTCGATCCATGAGCCCGCCGTGTCCTGGCAGGAGGGTTCCCATGTCCTTGATGCCCAGGTCTCGCTTGACCTGCGATTCGACAAGATCGCCGAGGCTTGCGGCTAGCACTGTGGCAACGCCGAGTAGCCCGCCGACCCACAGGTTCTCGTCCAGCAAGAGCCAGAATACGAGCACGCCTCCGGCCACCCCGAACACCATAGAGCCCGCGAACCCCTCCCAGGATTTCTTCGGACTGATCGCAGGCGCCATCGGGTGCTTTCCGAAGAGCACGCCCGCGATGTATCCACCGACGTCCGAGCAGACCACGAGCACGATCAACGTGACAACGTACTTGCCGCCGTGTTCGCCATTGACAAGCATGGCCCCGCAGGCTCCGGGAATTGCGATCCATGCGAGCACAAAGATCGACGCGGAGACATCACGAAGGTAGTTCTTCGGTGGCTGGTGAAGACCACGAATGAAAAGTCGCCAGACAAGGATGACGACGACAGACACCGCGAACGCGGCGAACGCGCCCGTCGCCCCGAGAGGCCACGCGAGCCAGATCATCGCCTGACTTGCCACGAGCAGAGCGATGAAAGGAAGCCTGAACTTTGCCTGCCGCAGGCGCTTGAATACTTCCCACAGCGCCAGGGCAACGGCAGCTGCGGCCACCACGTACCAGAGCCGCGAGTTCCATGCGACAGAAATCGCCACCACGGCGCCGAGGAACGCGCCAACCGGAATGGCTCGGGTTAGGTCGCGACCTGCCCGGGACTGTTTTGGCGGCGAACCGGGAGGCCCTGCGGGTGCCAAATCCACGGCGATCTAACTCCGATCTGTCGAACGATGGCCCGTATTATTGTGCGAACTAAGAGGGCTATCTAGACCTCCATCAGTTCGTCTTCCTTCCGCTTTACCAGCTCGTCGACCTCGTTCACGTACTTGGATGTCGCGGAGTCGAGATCCTTTTCTGCCGCGTTGCCCTCATCTTCGCCTGCTTCGCCATCTTTCACGATCCGCTTGATCTCGTCCATACCCTTGCGACGAACACCGCGGATCGCGATGCGGCCGTCCTCGGCCTTCGACTTTGCCTGCTTGACGAGATCGCGTCGGCGCTCCTCGGTGAGCTGCGGAACCGTCACGCGGAGAACCTGGCCGTCGTTCGTCGGGTTGACGCCGAGGTCCGAATTGCGGATGGCTTGTTCAATGTTGCCGATCTGACCCAGCTCGTAGGGCTTGATGAGCAGCATTCTCGGCTCGGGAACGGAAATCGTGGCCATCTGCGTAATTGGCGTGTACATCCCGTAGTACTCGGCCTGCACTCGACTGAACATCCCCGGGTTGGCGCGGCCGGTACGAATCGAGGAAAGCTCATCTCGAACGTGGTTCACGGCCTTTTCCATCTTCTCTTCGGCTTCGAGCATGGCTTCGTCAAACATCGCGGGTCCTTTGCGGGGTATCAATCTGTGCTAGTCGGTTAGTCCGACACCTGAGTTTAGTCTCTCGGCCGAGCTGGTGAGGGCTATGTGGCGACGAGCGTGCCGATCTGCTTTCCGGCGACCGCCGCTGCGACATTCCCCTCGACAAGAAGGTTGAACACCTGGATCGGCATATTGTTGTCCATACACAGCGAGAAGGCGGTGGCGTCGGCGACCTTGAGTTCCTTCTCGATTACCTCGCGATGGGTAATCCGGTCGAAGAGCTTGGCGTCGGGATTGATGCGCGGATCATCGGAGTACACGCCGTCGACTCCCTTGGCCATGAGGAGAACCTCTGCCTTGACCTCGAGGGCGCGCTGCGCGGCGGTCGTGTCTGTGGAGAAGTACGGCATACCCATGCCGGCGCCGAAGATGACGACGCGCCCCTTCTCCATGTGGCGGATCGCACGCAGCGGGATGTATGGCTCGGCGACCTGTCCCATCGTTATAGCAGTCTGTACGCGGGTATCGATGCCCTCTTGTTCGAGGAAGTCCTGCAGAGCGAGGCAGTTCATCACGGTCCCGAGCATGCCCATGTAGTCAGAGCGAGCGCGGTCCAGGCCGCGCTGCTGCAGTTGCGCTCCGCGGAAGAAGTTTCCGCCACCGATCACGATGCAGATCTGCGTGCCGCTCTTGGCAACATCGGCGATCTGACGAGCTACGGACTGGACCACGTCGGGATCGATTCCGACCGCTCCGCCACCAAACATTTCACCGCCAAGCTTCAGCATGACGCGCGTGTAGCCAGTGTCCGACTCGTTAGTCATCTCGCTCCTAGAATCGTGCTCTGCGATCAATTTTTCTATCGACACCATCTTGCCTTATTGCATTCTCAACCAGATGGGGCGGTGACGTTTGCGGCATTGCCATGTCCGAACACGGTTCAGGCACCTGGTCGATATCGACTCCAGGTGCCTGAACACTATGTGCGAACGGATCGCCGCAGGAGGGTCTTACTCCTGGCCGACCTCGAAACGCTCGAACGCGGTGACCTTGGCGCCGGCCTCTTCGAGGAGCGCGCCAACGGTCTTCTTGTTATCGGAGACCGACGGCTGGTCGAGCAGCGCGACGTCCTTGAAGAAGCCGTTGAGTCGTCCCTCGACGATCTTCGGAAGAGCCTGCTCGGGCTTGCCCTCCTCCTTGGCGGTGGCCTCGGCAATCTCGCGCTCCTTGGCGATAACGTCCTCAGGGACGTCGTCGCGGGAGACGTACTTGGCCTTGAGCGCCGCGATCTGCATGGCCGCGGTCCGAGCGGCCTCGGCAGCGGCATCGGTGTCACCGGTGTAGGACACCATGACGCCGACGGCCGGCGGCAGGTCCGAGGAGCGCTTGTGCAGGTACGTCGCCACCGGTCCCTCGTAGGAGGCCACGCGGCGGAGGACGAGCTTCTCGCCGGTCTTGGCGGAAAACGCGGTGACAGCGTCGGACACGGGCTGGCCGTCGAGGTCCGCGCCCTCGAGTGCGGCGAGATCGGCAACCTTGTTCGCTGCGGCGACGCTGGCGATCTTGTCCGCGAGCTCGATAAACTCGGCCGACTTTGCGACGAAGTCGGTCTCCGAGTTGAGCTCGATCATGTAGCCGTCCTTGATGGTGACGAGGCCTTCGGCGGTCGAGCGACCGGCGCGCTTGCCCACGTCCTTCGCACCCTTGATGCGAAGAAGCTCGACGGCCTTGTCGAAGTCTCCATCCGAATCGACAAGTGCGTTCTTGCAGTCCATCATTCCGGAGCCGGTGAGCTCACGAAGACGCTTGACGTCGGCAGCGGTGTAGTTCGCCATGTTGGGGCGACCCTCCTTGGGTATTTGGATTTCGTCAATCTCGGCTTGGGTAGAAGTCTAGAATTTTCCGCGCGGCTTCAGCGGAATAGGCAGCCCATTCCCTCACCAGGTTAAGGCACTATGCCCTTAAAGGTGCGCGCAACCCTGGTGAACTCGTGGCGAGGCGCGGCTGAACTCACGATGGTCAGACGCGGAACGGGAGCACAACACGGGCCCGGTGCCAGCCACTCGAGTAGCTGGCACCGGGCCCTGGTATTAGCGCTGCATGCGCGAGAACCTACTTGGTGTCCGCAGCAGGAGCCTCGGCAGCCGGCGCGTCTTGCGCAGCAGCCTCAGCGGCCGGCGCGTCCTGCGCGGCAGCCGGAGCGGCATCCTCGGTGGTGGCAGCGGCTTCAGCCTCCGCCGTTACGGCGTCGAGCTGTTCGGTCTCCCACTCGGCGAGCGGCTCGGCCTCGTCGCCCTTCTTGCCTTCCTTCGCAGCCGAACGGGCCTTGAGGCCCTCGGCGACGGCGGAGGCGACGACTCGGGTGAGCACGTCGACGGAGCGGATGGCATCGTCGTTCGCCGGGATCGGGTAGTCGACGACATCCGGGTCGCAGTTCGTATCGAGAATCGCGACGACCGGGATGCCCAGCTTCCGCGCCTCGTCGACGGCGATGTGCTCCTTGTTGGTGTCGACAATCCACACCACGGAAGGAATCTTCGACATCTCGCGCATACCGCCAAGGGTGCGGGCGAGCTTGTTCTTCTCACGCGTGAGCATGAGGATTTCCTTCTTGGTGCGCCCCTCGAAGCCACCGGTCTGCTCCATCGACTCGAGCTCCTTAAGGCGCAGGAGGCGCTGGTGCACGGTCTGGAAGTTGGTGAGCATGCCGCCGAGCCAACGCTGGTTGACATACGGCATGCCGACCTTCGTGGCCTCTTCGGCAATGGCCTCCTGGGCCTGCTTCTTCGTGCCGACAAAGAGCACGGTGCCGCCGTGGGCCACGGACTCCTTGACGAATTCGTAGGCCTGATCGATGTAGGTCAGCGTCTGCTGCAGATCGATGATGTAGATGCCGTTGCGGTCGGTGAAGATGAAACGCCTCATCTTCGGGTTCCAGCGACGGGTCTGGTGGCCAAAGTGTGCACCTGCGTCGAGCAGTTGCTTCATGGAAACGACAGCCATGTTGCTTTGAGGGTCAAAAACGTACGATTCCGTAGGTCTCGCGCGTTCTGGAGGCCCCTCCTCCTCCTTCTCATATGTCCGTAGTTGTTCTTGGGTTTTGCCTAGCACCTGCCTCGAGGCAATCCGGCCGACCACAAAGTCGACCGAACACCACTGACTCGAAGGGCATACAACACCGGCGCTCCCCCACCACCTAAGCGATGGCGGGGACGAACGAGCACCGTTGCCAGGTGCGCGAAGTCAGAATCATGAACCGAGTAGACACACGTCTCCCGGCACACAAGACTGCCCCGCAAGCATAACCTGCCGAGCGAAATGGTCCAACTCTCTCGACGCGAGAGTCGACTCGTGAAACGCGCCGGTCAGCTCTACATATGATGTAGCGCCCCCACCGGTACCTTCCGCTCCCCAATACTCGGGTCCATGCCACTCACGGAGCCGCACTCGGACACACCACCTCCCGGGCGAATCTGCATCTTCGTTCGCCTGCTCGGTGTAGTCCTGACGGCGGTCGTCGCGATCCTGCTCGCCGTCCAACTACCGGCCGATGGCGAAGGGCTCGCCGAGACCCAAGCCTCCCCACGTTCGGCCGAATCGATCAGGGGTGGCGAGGAATTCGATCTCCCCGTGTCGCCCGGCGCCGTGGTCCGCGGGTATTCGCCTCCGCCGAAACCGTGGCTTCCGGGCCATCGCGGGGTCGATCTCGCAACCACTCCTTCGGCGGAGGTCCGCGCGGCGGGGCCCGGGAGAGTCGCATTCGCCGGGATGGTCGCCGGGCGCCCGGTGGTGTCGATCGAGCACGAAGGAGGATTTCGGACGACTTACGAGCCGGTACGCTCCGCCGTCATGGCGGGGCAGGTCGTCGAGCGCGGGCAGGTGATCGGGCACGTGCTCGGAATCCACCCAGAATGCGAAGCTCCGGCGTGTGTGCACTGGGGAGCCCGATGGAGCGATGACCCGGACGGCTACCTCGATCCGCTATCGCTGCTGGGCGCCAATCTACGGCCGATCGTGCTCAAACCTGTCGGGCCTGTGTAGTTGCGCCGGCGCCGCTCAGGCGCGTCCGCAATGTTCGTAGTGAATCCGGGTTTTCACGCACGGGGGTGGGCGGTGCGATATGCGGCGGCAAGGCGCTCGTTGGAGACGTGCGTGTAGAGCTGAGTGGTCGCCGGGGTCGTATGGCCGAGGATCTCCTGAACGTGGCGTAGATCGGCTCCCCCGGCGAGCAGATGCGTCGCGGCGCTGTGCCGCAGCGCGTGAGGCGAGAGAACTGGGACACCGTCAGTCGCGGACGTGACGTCGTTTACCGCTTTGCGCGCGGCCCGCACATTGAGTCGCCCACCACGCGCCCCAAGGAGGAACGCCTCACCGCTCGCGTCCGAGACCAGCGCCGGCCTGCCTCGCTCGAGCCAGCCCTCGATGGCACGTTTTGCCGGCGCCCCGAAGGGCACCGTCCGCTCCTTATTTCCCTTGCCAAGCACGCGCAGCACCCTCCGCTCGCTATCGATGGAGCGTAGGTCGAGCCCGCAGAGCTCCGAAACGCGGATGCCTGTGGAGTAAAGGAGCTCAACGATGACCTGGTCGCGAAGCGCGGCCGGATCGAATTCCTCGGCGCCGAGTTCCGCCGAACGAATAACCTCCGACGCCTGAACTTCGTCCAGCACCCGCGGGAGGCGTCGGTGTGGCCGAGGCGCCTCCAAGCGTTGGCCGGGATCGCCGTCAAGCACGCCTCGGTGATGCGCCCAGGCGGTAAAAGCACGGGCCGAGGCTACCCGGCGCGCGATCGTCGATCTGGCCGAGCGGCCCGCAACCTGCTCCCCTAACCACGCGCGCAGCGCTGCTAGGTCGATGAGTAGAGCCGGGGCCGGCGCCGCGCCGTCCGAATCGAGATAGGTGAACAAGTGGCGAACGTCGGAGAGATACGAACGCACGGTGGCCTCGGACCTCCCCCGCGAGATCAGATCAGCGGAGAACTCATCGAGCAGATCGTCGAGTTTCGGCCCGCGCGCAACTGATGCGGAAGAAGTGCCTCCACTATCAGTTCCGTCCGCGCTGTTGTGCATGTTATCTACTGTGGCCCCTGTTTCGTCCGGGCGCAAGAACGCTCGACACGCTTCTGTCGATAGCTGTTGGAGACTTGGCTCTGCGTACGGGCCGCAACTGAGCTGGCTGGTCAAAAAAGGGATCCGTTTTCGTTAAGTGGCAGACTTTGCTGATGTTGGTCACGCCTCGTAGGAAGTTGCCACCTACCGCCTGTTTTGACGGCGAATCCGAATCGCTTCAGCGTACCGAGGTGTCGCTTGACCCTTGATTCTGGAACACCGCTCTCCCAGGCGATCTTTGTGGAATCTTGCATGCAGTCGCCCCGCAAGGCCTCGAATACCCGGCTCTGCTCCTCGGTCATCCAGTCGGCGGGGCTTCCGGGTCGGCGTGTGAATTTTCCAGCTCCGACGTCATACGGGTTCGGTTCGGCGGAGCGCTCGAACCCGAGAGTCGAGACGACTTCCCCAATCTCGCTGGTTGAGGCGAGCGGCAAGGCGTACATGCCAAGCAGGTTGTTGCAGCCGGCTGAGGCGCGCGAGTGTATCGGTCCCGGAACAGCGAACACGGAACGGTTCATTGCATTTGCCCATCGCGCGGTGCTCAGAGCGCCGCTGCGCATCGCCGCCTCTACTACGACCGTGACCGAACCAAGCGCGGCGATAATCCGGTTCCGGTCGAGAAAGCGATATCGCGTGACGCCCGTGCCCGGCGGGTACTCGGAGATCGCTCCGCCCGAGGCCGCCACACGCCGCAGGCTTTGTTCGTTGGCGGAGGGATAGAGCTTGTCGACGCCACACGCGAGAACGGCGGTAGTGATCCCGTCGGCGGAAAGCGCTCCCAGGTGCGCAGCGATATCGACTCCGAGCGCGCCTCCGGATATGACTGCGATGTCTTCGCCCGCGCACGCCTCGGCCAGTTCCGACGCGACGACACGTCCGTAGGAGGTGAGGTCTCTTGTCCCTACGATGGAGGCCGTGCGCGCGGCAGCGAAGTTGGGCAGGTCCGGCCCTCCGCGCACCCACAGACCGAACGGCGCGAGCGGCAGTGCCGCTCCGGCCTCGACGCCGCTGTGGTCCAACCCGTATTGACGCGGATGATCCAACGCGGAGAACGCTTCGGCGGGCCAGTCCGGATTCGCAGGACAGAGGAACCTGGCGTCGTACTGTTCGCCCAAGGCTCGCAGCGCGGTCGGGTCCACCTTCCCGGCGCGAGCGGCCGTCTGCGCGGCGACGTCGCGGAAGTTCTCGGTGTCATTCGCCTTGATTCGTTCGGCGGCCTCGATGGGACCAAAGGCGTCGACGAAGTCCCACATCGCAGCAGTGGGTCGTTCGCATACGGCGTTGAGATAGAGCCAGGCATCCCCGGTCTCGGTGATCGGCCTCATATTTCGTCTCCTCGCAGGGTCATCGCTTCTACGACATGGTGTTGTGTGGGGCTGTTGGATCCATCGATGTCGGCAAGCGTCCAGGCCAGCCGGAGACAGCGACGCGCTCCACGCGCGGAGATCGCGCCCCTGACAAGCCCTCTTTTCAACGGGATCATCGCCGTGCGAGAGATTCCGTCCTCGACTTTCGTAGCGGCGTCGCTGTTCTGTGCCGGGACAGATCTGCGGGCGGTTGCACATTCGATCGCGCGGTGCACGCGCTCGCGGACCGTTGCCGTTGACTCCTGGTCGGTGTCCGAAAGCAGGCGAACGCCGACCGGCGATGTGCGTACGCAGATGTCCAGTCGGTCGCGCAGCGGCCCCGAAAGCTTGGCCATGTACCGGCGCCTGAGTCCTGCCGGGCAGTCACACCGGGCGGCTTCTGCCGCGCCGCACGGGCATTCGTTTGCCGCCATGATGAGTTGGAACCGGGCTGGGAACTCCGTCACCCCGTCGCGTCTGGCGATGCGTACCGTTCCTTCTTCGAGAGGCGTGCGAAGTGCGTCGAGGGTGCGCGCGGCGAACTCCGGGGCTTCATCGAGGAAAAGCACGCCATTGTGGGCAAGGGAGACCGCTCCCGGGCGGGCTAGTCCGTGTCCGCCGCCGACGAGCGCGTTCATTGACGCGGTGTGGTGTGGCGCGATGAACGGCGGGCGCGAGACCAATGGAGACCGCCCTTCGCCCAGCACCCCGGACACCGAATGCACCGCGGTGGTTGACAATGCGTCGCCTTCGCACAGGTCCGGCAGTAACCCGGGTAGGCGCCTGGCAAGCATCGTCTTGCCAGTGCCCGGCGGGCCGAGAAGGAGAAGGTTGTGCCCGCCGGCAGCAGCGATCTCGACCGCGCGGCGGGCTTCCGGTTGTCCGCGTACATCAACGAGGTCTGCGGAGTCGGCGTCGTTTGGGTGGACCGCGCCGCCCTGCTCGGCCACCGGATAGTCTGGCGGCTCGAGGCCCAGGCAGTAGTCGCGGAGGTCTTCGAGAGTGCGTAGCCCGATCGATGCGATCCCATCGACGAGCCTCGCCTCGGCCAGGTTGCCAGAGGACACGAGCACCGCCGACAGCCCGGCCTCGCGGGCCGCGAGCACTGCGGGCAGTACGCCGCGCACGGGACGAACACGACCATCGAGCGCGAGTTCCCCGACAAGCGCGACCCCGGAGAGGGTTCCCGCGGGAATGTGGCCTCGCGAAGACAGGACGGCCGCGACAATGGCGAGATCGAAGCCGCTGCCGGTTTTCCGCAGAGACGCCGGCGACAGCGAAATAACGACCTTGCCAGGTGGATACGGGAACCCGCTGTTAACGATCGCGGCCCGCACGCGCTCGCGCGCCTCGTGAAGTGCGGCGTCGCCGGCGCCCACGATATGTGTGGCCGGCAGCCCGTTTCCGGAGTCGACCTCAACATCGACGACGTGTCCACCGACTCCGACGACCGCAACGCCGCGAGAGTAGCCGATGCCCATCTAGAGCACGTTCCAAAGCCAGGTAAGTTTCGCCTCGTCCTCGCCGTCCTTCTCGACTGCGACGGCATCGAACGCAACGTCTCCGTGAAAGTCGCGGTGTGCGGCGAGCCATGCACCGCCGAGCCGTCGCAACCGGGCGAGCTTCGAGGGAATCACCGATTCTGCCGGCGTGCCATACCGTGGCCCAGTGCGGGTGCGAACCTCGACGAACCGGATCACCTCGTCGGCGCCCCGGACGATGAGATCGAGCTCGCCGCTCGGGCACCGCCAATTCCGGCCGAGTGTCTCGAAGCCGAGGTCCCCGGCCAGTTCGGCGACCAAATCCTCCCCGAATCGGCCGACCTCCGAGCGAGTTTGTGGCCAGGATTCCTTCTTCCACCGCGAAATCCACGGCATGTACAGCGTGAGCGGATCCGGCCCAAGAACATCGGGGTGGCTGTGCAGCACCGTCGGCCGCGACGGCTGTTTCGTCGCGATGCCCCGACCGAAGTAGAAGTTGTCCTCGTCGCAGGAATTATCGGCCATGGGTCTCCTCGATTCGTTCGCGCCCCGCCGGGAAATCCGGCGGCGCTGTCGGAATCGAGCATGTCCTGAGTACCGGGCACGTCCGGCGTCATACGTGCATGAAACGCACTTCTGTGGACGGCACAATCCGCCCTGTGCACATCCTGCTAGAAGAGTCCCGACCTGCACGAAAAAGCCGCCATTGCCCATCCAGAGGGCAATGGCGGCTTGGTTCGTGACCTGCGTTTTCGCGAACGCGCGCTACGCGGTCGACATCCTATTCCGGAAGGGATAGATCGGGCTTTTCGATCTCCTCGATATTGACGTCCTTGAACGAGAGCACGCGCACGTACTTGACGAACCGCGCGGGGCGGTACATATCCCAGACCCATGCGTCGGACATGCGCACGTCGAAGTAGACCTCGCCGTCGGCGGAGCGCGGAATCAGCTCGACCGCGTTGGCGAGGTAGAAGCGCCGCTCGGTCTCGACCACATAGGTGAACTGGCCGACGACATCGCGGTACTCCTTGTACAGCGACAGCTCCATCTCGGTCTCGTAATTCTCAAGATCCTCGGCGCTCATCGGCTTCTCCTCTACCTCGCGCCGCCGCCAAAGCGGCCGCACGCTGAACATTCGCGTAAGACATTCGATGCTGTGGACTCGGCCCCAACCGGGCCAACGCGTCCTGGTGTGCGGCGGTGCCGTACCCCTTGTGACCGGCCAACCCGTAACCGGGAAAACGAGTGTCGAGGTCCACCATAAACCGATCTCGCGTGACCTTTGCGAGGACACTCGCGGCGGAGATAGATGGCACCGCCGCATCTCCCCCGACCACCGCCAGCGAGGGCGCGTCGAACCCCTCGACCGCGAATCCGTCGGTGAGGACGTAGCCCGGGCGCGCATCGAGTCCCGCAACCGCTCGCCTCATGCCCGCGATGTTGTGGTGGTGCACGCCCTCGACGTCGATGGTCTCGGGCTCTATTTGGACAACAGACCAGGACAAAGCCTTTTCACGGATGACGTCGAACAACGCCTCGCGGCGGGCGGCGCTGAGTTTCTTGGAGTCGTCGAGACCCGACAGGGCGGCGGGGATTTTGGGGCCGAGAATCACGGCGGCCACGACCAGCGGGCCCGCACACGCCCCGCGGCCGGCCTCGTCGACGCCCGCGACGGGGCCGAGCCCTCGACGGTAGAGCGCCGATTCGACGCCGGGGACATCGTCTTTTCGGGTGATCCGCGCGCGCGGCGGATGAAGGGGGTCTGCTTCGCGCACCTGCGGCTACTCGGGTGCGTCGATGCCGGAGATGCTCATCAGGTCAGGCGAATCCACGCTGCCGAAGCGGGAAAACGGCAGGATGACCCAGCGCACCTTGCCGACGATATCGGACTCGGGAACGGTGCCCTGGTACTGATCGCCCATGTGATAGCGGGAGTCTGCGGAGTTCGAGCGGTTGTCGCCCATCACCCACACGTTGCCCTCGGGCACCTCGACGGGGCCGAAGTTGCAGTTCATGGGATTCTTGCGGCTCTCGGCCGGGTTATTGATGAATCCCTCGTCCTTTACCGGCTGGCCATCGACGAGCACTTCGCCCGCGGGGCCACAGCCACCGACGGTCTGGCCGCCGACGGCGATGATTCGCTTGACCAGGTTGTTCTCGTCAGGGGGAACAAGCCCTACCACGCTGCCTGCATTCTGAACGGCGCGCAGCACCGGGTTGTCCGAGCGCTGAGACACGTAGCCCTCATTCCACGACTCCGAGCCCTTGAAAACGACCACGTCGCCCGGGCGGGGATCGTTGAAGCGATAGGTGATCTTGTCGACCACGATGCGGTCGCCGTTACAGCCCTCGCAGCCGATGAGCGTGGGCTCCATCGACTCGCTGGGGATACGGTAGACGCGCCCGACGAAGGTTTGAACGAGGAAGCTGATGATCAACGCGATGATGATCAGCATCGGGATTTCGATGTACCAGGGACGCGAACCGTCGGGATTGCGGAAACGGCTCCCACCGGTATCCGCGCGGTGGGACGACGCCGACCGCGGGTTTCTGCCTCCGGTGGCACCATTATCAGAACTAGCGTGGGTCACTCGGCAAACCTTACGCCATTACCGTCGCCTCATCATGGAGCATCGACGGGTTCAGGATGGATACCCATGCAGCTTGCCATGAGGCCCATGAGACCGGGCTCGCCGGGCGTCGGACCCGCGGAACCCGGCAGCTCGGACGACGAAGTGGGAAAATGCGAGAACGCCCCGCCATGGTCGGCGGGGCGTTCTCCCAAGTACTTCGAGCGGTCGATGCTCGAGGTGCTTAGCGCTTTTCCTTGATTCGTGCAGCCTTGCCACGAAGTGCGCGGAGGTAGTACAGTTTCGCGCGGCGAACGTCGCCGCGGGTAACGACCTCGATCTTATCGACGTTCGGGGAGTGCACCGGGAAGGTACGCTCCACGCCCACGCCGAAGGAGATCTTACGAGCGGTGAAGGTCTCGCGGACGCCGCCGCCCTGGCGACGAATCACGACGCCCTTGAAGACCTGCACACGCTCCTTGGTGCCCTCGATAACCTTGACGTGCACCTCGACCGTGTCACCGGCGCGGAACGACGGGATGTCGTCTCGCATCGAGGCCTTGTCGATAAAATCCAAAGTGTTCATTGATGTGTCCTTGCACTCGTGGACAGAGGAACCTAGCGGCGTGCCCTTGCGACATGCTCGTCTGGTTCGTGCCCGGAATCAATAGCGCTCATCGCGGGGAAAGAATTTCGCAGCGCGAAATCCGTGCACCCGCAGATGCAACCCGTCTAGTGTGCCAGGTCGTCTGCGAGCTGACCAAATCCGCCCGAGCGGAGAACTTCGACGTCGACCTTATCGAGTTCTGCGTCCACGAGGAGCTCGGGGCGTCGCTCCGCCGTGCGCAACAGCGACTGGTCTCGCCGCCAACGGTCGATGCGGGCGTGGTTTCCCGACTTCAGCACCTCCGGCACGGCGATGCCTTCCCAGACCTCGGGACGGGTGTAGGAAGGGCCTTCGAGCAGCCCGTCGGAGAACGAGTCCTCCTCGTGGCTTCGCTGGTTGCCGAGCACGCCGGGGATGAGTCGCACGACCGCCTCGGAGATCGCGAGCACAGCGACCTCTCCCCCGATCAGCACATAGTCGCCGAGCGAGACCTCGACGACGTCGACGTAATCCGCGGTGGCATCGAATACCCGCTGATCGATGCCCTCATAGCGGCCGCACGCGAAGACGAGGTGCGAACGCGTGGCGAACTCCTCGGCCAGCTGCTGCGTGAACGGCCGGCCCGCCGGGGTCGGGACCACGAGGAGAGGGCGGCGTCCGACGTCACCGGAAGGGGCGGGTACCACAGAAGTTTGTGGTGACGCCGGAAGTTCCAGCACCTCCGACAGTCCGGCCCACCACACGCTGGGCAGCATGACCATGCCTGGGCCACCGCCGAACGGGGTGTCGTCGACCGAACGGTGGACGTCGTGGGTCCAATTGCGCAGGTCGTGCACGCCGACCTCGAGAAGCCCCTTCGATTGCGCACGACCAAGAATCGCCGCTCCCAGAGGTTCGAGGTACTCGGGGAAGATTGTCAGAGCATCGATTCGCAACGGACTAATCCTGACGATCGTCCGAGGCGGCGCCGTCGATGCCGCCGGTAATGTTGAGCAAGCCCTCGGGCGGGGTGATGACAACGGCGCCCGCGGTGAGGTCCACGGTGGGCACGAACTGCTCGATAAACGGGACGAGAACCTCGCGCCCCGCGTGCGGACCGTCTGCGAGAGTGGTGATCGAAAGCACCTCGCCGGCAGGCGTGTGGAGCACCTCGCTCACTTGCCCTATCGACGGGGCGTCGGCGTCGTCGACGCGCGCGTCCAAGCCTTCGAGCTGGTGGTCGTAGAACTCGTCGTCGTCCTGGAGCGGCTCGAATGAGGCCGAGTCGACGAGAAGCTCGACTCCGCGAAGCGCGTCGGCGTCATCGCGCGATCCGACACCTTCGAAGCGCACGAGAAGCCGCCCGGAATGGTTCCTGGCGGCTTCGACGTTCAGCGTTTCGGGCACGCTGGAGCCCTTGGACTTGCGGGTGCGCGTGGTGAGAGCGGAGCCCTTGGCGAACCGCTCCTCCGGAGAGTCGGTGCGAATATCGACCACGACTTCGCCCCGGATTCCGTGGGACTTGACGATCCTGCCGACGACGAGTTCCATGTGTGGGCCTTCGAGTAGTTCGTCTGGAGCCTAGTCCGCGATTTCGACGCGGTAGCTCTTCCCGCCGATGGCGGTGACCACTGTGCGCAGTGCGCTGGCGGTGCGCCCACGGCGCCCGATGACACGGCCCTGGTCCGCGGGCGACACGGACACGCGGAGGGTGGTACCGCGGCGGCCGGAGTCGACCCGGACGTTTACCGCGTCCGGATCGGCAACGATGCCACGCACGAGGTGTTCCACAGCCTCCGCGATGTCCTCAGCCATGATGGATTACTCCGCAGCCTTGTCTTCCTCGGCCGGGGCTGCATCTTCGGACTCGCCGGCGTCCTCGGCGGCCTTGGCGTCTGCGGCCTCTTCCTCGGCCTTGGCCTTGGCAGCAGCCTCTTCCTCGGCCTTCTTGGCCTTGTCGGCCTTACGCTTGGTGGTGATTGCCTCGGAGGTCGGCTCGTTCGAGGCCTCTTCGAGAGCCTTGTTGAACAGGTCGAGCTTCGACGGCTTCTCGTCGGCGGTCTTCAGGGAGCCCTCGGCGCCCTCGATGCCCTTGTACTTCTGCCAGTCGCCGGTCACCTTGAGGATGGCCTCGACGGCCTCGGTCGGCTGAGCGCCCACGCCGAGCCAGTACTGCGCGCGCTCGGAATCGAGCTCGATGTAGCTCGGGTTCTCCTTCGGGCGGTACAGGCCGAGGGTCTCGAGGGCGCGGCCGTCGCGGCGCGTACGCGCATCGGCGACGATGATGCGGTACTGCGGGTTGCGGATCTTGCCGAGACGGGTGAGCTTGATCTTGACTGCCATGGTTCTGATGATTCCTTATCTTCGTAGGTCACGTGGCGATTCAGCGACACCCGTCGGTTACGGGGCCCGGTCTCGCCTTTCGGGTGACCGCCGTTCGGCTCGAACCTCCGCACGCTGCGCATACGAAGACTCACCGGTGACGGCGTCCAGCGCTCCAACTTACCCGGCACCAACCCGATTTGGTAAATCGGCGCACCGGCGGCGCCGGAACCTACTTCGGGAAGGAAAGCTTCGACAGGTCGATGCCCTCGAGGCCGGGCGGCAGCTGGTCGAGCCCGGGTGGGTTGCCGCTCAGATCCGGCGCGCCCTTGCCTCCGGCAGCGGCCGCACCCGGCCCGCCGGGCGTGTCCATTCCGGGGGGCATTTGCATGCCCGGGGGCATCTGCATCCCCGGAGGCATGCCGGGCATGTTCATCCGGTTCTTCGGCGGCGTCGGTCCGCGACCGCCCTTCTTGCCCTTCTTTCCCTTGCCCTTCCGGCGCTTGGTCGCCGATCGCGAACCGGGCATCCCCATCTGTCCGGCCATCCGGCCCATCATCTTCTTCGCCTCGAAGAACCGATCCACCAACTGGTTGACGTCGGAGACCTGAACACCCGAGCCGTTGGCGATGCGCAGGCGCCGTGAACCGTTGATGATCTTCGGGTTCGCACGCTCGGCGGGAGTCATGCCACGGATGATCGCCTGGATGCGGTCGAGATACTTTTCGTCGATATCCCCGACCGCGTCCTTCATTTCCTTACCGCCGGGGAGCATGCCGATGATGTTGCCGAGCGGGCCCATCCGCCGAATCATCAACATCTGGTCGAGAAAGTCCTCGAGCGTGAGCTCGCCGCTGCCGATCTTCGAGGCGGCCTCCTCGGCCTGCTTCTGATCGAAGACGGTCTCCGCCTGCTCGATGAGGGACAGCACATCGCCCATGCCGAGGATGCGGCTGGCCATCCTGTCGGGATGGAAGACATCGAAGTCTTCGAGCTTCTCACCGTTCGAGGCGAACATGATCGGTGTGCCGGTGAGCTCGCGCACCGACAGCGCGGCACCACCGCGCGCGTCGCCGTCGAGCTTCGTGAGCACGACACCGGTGAATCCGACGCCGTCGCGGAACGCCTCCGCCGTCGTCACCGCATCCTGACCGACCATCGCGTCGAGGACGAAGAACGTCTCATCGGGCTCGACGGCATCGCGAATCCCGCGTGCCTGCGCCATGAGCTCCTCGTCGATACCAAGCCGGCCGGCGGTATCGACGATGACCACGTCGTGCATCTTCGCGCGGGCGTGTGCGATGGCCCGGTTGGCGACATCGACAGGTTCCGAAACACCGATCGGCTCGCCGTCGCCACCCACCGAGGTGCCCGGGTGTGGGGCGAACACGGGAACGTTCGCGCGATCGCCGACGATCTGG
>NZ_DYXM01000254.1 GCF_020742175.1 Dietzia timorensis | reverse complement strand
GACCCGAGCACCGTGGTTGTCGTAGATTCGGCCGACGAGTGGACCGAGCAGTCCCATCATCAGCCCGGCGGGCATCAGCGCGCGCCCGGCGTTCTCCGGGGTGTCGCCGTTCGCGACCTGCATGAGCAGCGGCAGGATCATCATGATGCCGAGGAACGCGGCGAAGCCGATGGTCATCAACCCCACGCCGACCGAGAAGTCCTTCGACGCGAACGCCGTGACGTCGAGCAGCGGCTCGTGCCCGCCGCGGCGCAGCGTTAGCTGCCGCCATACGAGCGCGGCCAGCGCGATGGCGCCGATGGCCAGGAGCGACCAGGTCGGCAGCGGCGGCTCCGCGCCCTCGCCGAAACTCGACAGGCCCCACACGATGCCGCCGAAGCCCAGCACCGAAAGCGGCACCGAAATCATGTCGACGCTTTCGCGCGCCGCGCCGCCGCCGCGCGGAATGAGCTTCACCGCGACGAGGGTGACGACGATCGCGAGCGGCAGCACGATGCCGAAGATCCAGCGCCAGCCGAGGTACTTGAGGATCTCGCCGGCGAGGAACGGCCCCATAGCGGGCGCGACCGAGATCGCCAGCGACACGGAACCCATCACGCGGCCTCGATCGGATTCGGGGATCACGTTCATCAGGGTCGTCATGAGCAGCGGGATCATCACCGCCGTGCCGAGGGCCTGGATCACGCGGGCGCCCAGCAGGATGCCGAACGTCGGCGCGAACGTCGCGAGCGCGGTGCCCACGACGAAGGTGCTCATCGCCGTCAGAAGCGAAACGCGGGGGCCGAACCGGTCGATGAACCAGCCCGTCAGCGGGATTGCCACGGCCATCGTCAGCATGAACGCCGTGGTAAGCCACTGTGCGCTCGACTCGACGACATCGAACTCGTGCATGAGAACGGCGATCGCCGGCGTCATCGTCGTCTCGTTGAGGATGACGATGAACGCGGCCGCCGTGAGCACGCGCACGAGCAGCAGTGCCTGCGCGGGGGTGAGGTTATGGCGGGAGGACTCGCGGATGGTGTCGCGGTCGCGGTCGACCTTCGTCACCGAGTCCTGCGGCGGATTCGCTGCGCGCGAACCGGACTCATCGTATGACGGCGGAGTTCCGGGGTCAGAGCTGGGATCGTTGTGCACCGAGCAAGGGTAGCGGAAGAGGGCACGCTGGTCGCAAGCATGTGGCCAAGCTCATCACCGGGTCGGGGGCACGGGGCGTTAGTCGTGGCGGTTCTTCACCGCGTTGTCCGCGCGCTTCCATGCGCGGTAGGTGTACCAGCCGAGCACGAGGAAAACGAGAAGTACGATCGACGCGATCGCCGACGGCCGCCCGGTGACGATCAGGACCACGGCGTTGAGGAGCGCCACCACAGTGAAGAACCCGACGAACCCGCCGAGCACCTCGAGCCGTTGCCGCCGGGCGAGCGGATGCGACGAGCCCGCGTTCAGCCCCGCCATCAGCTCTTGAGGCCGCCCGACGTCAGACCCGAGACGATGCGGCGCTGGAATACGAGAACCATGATGACGAGCGGAACCGTGACGAGCGCACCCGCGGCCATGATCGCCGCGTGCGGAGGCGTGTACGGGTTATCGCCGGCGAAGCGGGCGATCGCGACCGTCACGGGTTCGGAGTCACGGTTCGCCAACTGGCTGGCCAGCATGTACTCGTTCCACGTCTGGATGAAGGCGAGGATCGCGGTGGTGAAGATCGCCGGAGCCGCGAGCGGCAGGATGATCTTCCGGAACGCGGTCGCCCGCGAGGCGCCGTCAACGCGCGCCGCCTCTTCCAGCTCCCAGGGCAGGTCGTTGAAGAACGACGTCAGCGTGTAGATGGTCAGCGGCAGCGCGAACGAGATGTTCGGGATGATCAGCGCCCGGTAGGTGCCGATCCAGCCCATGTCCGAGAACAGCTGGAACAGCGGGGTCAGCAGCGCCACGCCGGGGAACATGGACGCAGCGAGGATGACGCCGGTGACCACGAATTTCCCGCGGAAATCGATCCGCGCCAGCGCGTAGGCGGCGAGCACGCCGAACACGATCGCCAGCAGTGTCGTCGCCAGCGAGATGAACACCGAGTTGCCGATGGCGGCGAGGAAGTTGTTGCCCGTGGACGTGCCGAGCGCGGTCTTGAAGTTGTCGAGCGTGAAGTGCGAGGGCAGCGGGTTCTGCGAGAAAGTGAACGCATCGTCGCGGAATGCCGTGATCACCATCCAGTAGAAGGGTGCGAGCCCCCAGATGAGGATGAACAGCGCGCCGAGGTAGGGGCCGAGCCGCTTCAGCGGGTTCGGCTTGGGGGGCTTCACGACCCCGTCGTCATCCAGCGATGTGGCGGGAGACCACGATTCCGCGTCGTGTTGGCCGTGGGAGGTATTCGGTGTGCTCATCAGGCCTCCACCTCGTCCTTCTTCTTCGTTCTCTCGGTACTTTCCTCGACCACGTTGGCCCCAAGGAACTTCACCATGACGAATGCGACGACGAAGATCAGCAGGAAGATCAGCGTAGACAGAGCCGAGGCGTTGTTCGCGTTGCCGAGGCGGATCTCGTTGACCACGAGCTGCGAAATGGTCGCGGTCGGCGAATTCGAGTTGCCGGAGATGAGGATGACCGGGAGGTCATACATCCGTAGAGCATCGAGCGTGCGGAAAAGGATCGCCACCATCAGCGCGGGTTTGACCAGCGGCAATGTGATGTGGATGAACTGCTGCCAGCGGTTCGCCCCGTCGACGCGCGCCGCCTCGTAGACCCCGCCGGGGATCATCTGCAGCCCGGCGAGAATGAGAAGCGCCATGAACGGCGTGGTCTTCCAGATGTCGGCGATGATGACGGCGACCTTCGAGTAGACCGGGTCGGTGGTCCACGAGATCGTCGTCCCGAACAGCGAGTCGAGGATGCCGTTGGCGATGCCGCGGTCGGCGAAGATGAACGCCCACAGCTTCGCGGTGACGGCGGTGGGGATGGCCCACGGGACGAGAACCGCGGCACGCAGCAGGGCGCGGCCCCAGATGTTCTTGCCCATGATCACGGCCATCCAGAAGCCGAGGATCGTCTCGATCGTCACGGTCACGATCGTGAACAGCGCGGTGTTGCGTACGGCCGGCCAGAAGTCGGTGGCCGAGGAGCCCGGCGCACAGGTCTGGGTCGCGCCGGTGGGCGTCGTGCACGACTGGGTAATCCAGTACAGGTAGTGCTGCAGACCGGCGAAGCCTCCGGTCACGAAGCGGCCGGTCTCCGGATCGAGCTGCCGGTCGGCGAGGAACGACAGGTACACCGCGCGCGTGATCGGGTAGCCGATGATGATCGCCAGCAGCACGATCGCGGGACCGACGAAGAGGACCGGGCGCCAGTCGAACTTCTTCTTCGGCGCGGGAATCGGGTCGTCCGCGCCGGACCTGACTCCGCTTCCGGGGCTCGGATACTTCTCCGACTCCCCTGTCTGCGTTGTACTCATAGGTGCTCCGTGCCTCTTCGCTTATGTCTGCCCGCCGCATCAGGCGGGCGCACCGCGCCCCCGGTGATCAGTTCGACGAGGTGTCGAGCCGAGCCGGGGGCAGCGGTAAGTGGTTCCGGCAGAGCGGGTTACGCCCCGCCGGGAGTCTACTGTGCACCACGACACAGGATCTAGAGCCGGCGCGGAAAAACCTCCCCCGCGCTGGCGGCAGGCCGAAGGACTAGCCGGTGGCCTGCGTAATCGCGTCGGACATGTTCGACAGTGCCTCGTCGACCGGGGCCTCGTCCTTGATCGCGGCCCAGGTGTTGTCCTGGATCGCCTTTGACACGCCCGGGTAGAACGGGGTGACCGGACGCGGCTGGGCATTGTCGAGCGCCGTCTTCAGCGCCTCCATGTACGGGTACTGCTCCTGCACGGACTCGTCGTCGTAGATCGACGCGAGGACCGGCGGGAAGGACTGGTCGGCGAAGCCGCGCTGGACGTCCTCGGAGATCACGTAGGACAGGAAGTCCTTGGCCGTGGCCTTGTTCGGCGAATTGACGTTGATCGCGTCGTTGTAGCCGCCGAGCGTCGAGGCGCCGGCGCCGTCCTTGCCGACGATCGGCGCGACGTCGAACTTGTCCTTGACGGTCGAGGAGTCCTCGGTCTTGGCGGAGTCGTACATGTACGGCCAGTTGTAGGAGAACAGCGTCTCACCGGCGAGGAACGCCTGGGCGGTCTCTTCCTCGGTGAAGCTGTCGCTGCGCTTGGCGATCACGTCGTCCTTGTACCCGTCGACCAGGGCGGTGAAGCCCTCGACGGAGTTCGGGTCGTCGAGGGTCGGCGTGGTGCCGTCCTCGCCGACCACGGTGCCGCCCCAGCCCTGCATGAACTGTGTGGCGTTCACCGACAGGCCCTCGTACTGGCTCAGCTGCAGGTCGAGGCAGTCGACGTCGGCTTCCTCGGCCTTCGAGCATGCGTCCTTGAGCTCTTCCCAGTTCGTCGGCGCTGCGTCGACGAGGTCGGTGCGGTAGTAGAGGAGCTGGGCGTTGGTGTTCTGCGGAACCGCGAACACGGTGCCGTTGTACGTGGCCGACTCGACCGGAGCGTCGAGCAGACCCGACAGGTCCGGAGCGCCTTCGCCCTCGATCGGCTCGATCCACCCGTTCGCCGCGAACTGCGCCGTGTCGGTTACGTCGAGCGCGAACACGTCGTAGTCCGTGCCGCCGGCCTGCAGCGACTGCACTAGCGTCTCGCGCTGCCCGTCCTGCTCGGCCGGAAGCTCGACGAGCTCGACCTGCTCGTCGGGATGATCCGCGTTCCACGAATCGATGACGGGCTTGAGCTTGTCGGTGTCGTTGCTGCCCATGGCGAAGGTGATGTTGCCGCGACCATCGCCACCGCCGTCGCCCGTGCCGCTGCCGCCCTCTTCTTCAGAGCTGCATGCAGCAAGGGTCAGCGCGACAGCGCCCGCGAGCGCCGCCGTCTTTGTGAGCTTGCCGAAAGAAGTCATGTACCTTCCGCTCCTTATCGCAGTTTTGGTACCTGTGAGCGCCTGCGAACGCCACCTGAGGAAATCGCCGGCGAGAGACGTGGGCCGAGGCCCGATGTTTCTACGTGCACACTTGTGCCCAGGCTCACATGGTCCCAATGAGCTTATCGCAGCCTGAAAACATCATCGACGTTTATCCCCAAAACAACACCGAGAACTTTTCCTGCGGTTCCGGTAGCCAGCACTTTTATCCGCCCAGGTGGGCGTGGACCTTTTATTTATGACGTCGGAGGAAGCGTTCCCCCTGCCCCCACCGCGCCCCGCAGCCGCCGTCCAAGCGTCCCTACCGGCTCCCCGATCCCCCAGCGTCCCAACTTTTGTAGGTGCTAACGTTTCCCCAACCGCGGCCAGAACCCGGCCGCCGCGTCGCAGGGAGTACATCGATGAGCGAAGGCCATCAGTCCACCGGCAGCAGCGCCGGCGGAACCCAGGAATCGGACGAGGACTTCTACGTCGGTAGAGCGCTGATGCTCGCCACGGTCGCCGCGCTCGGTGGCTTCCTCTTCGGCTTCGACACCGCCGTCATCAACGGCACGGTCACCGCCGTGCGGGAACAATTCGACCTGAGCTCCGGCGTTATCGGTTTCGTCGTCTCCTCCGCCCTTCTCGGCTGCGTCATCGGCGCATTCATCGCCGGCCGCCTGGCGGACCGCATCGGCCGCGTCCGGGTCATGGAGGTCGCCGCAGTCCTGTTCTTCGTCAGTTCCATCGGCTCGGCGCTCGCCTTCGGCCCGGTCGACCTGACGATCTGGCGCATCATCGGCGGCCTCGGCGTCGGCGCCGC
The DNA here is from genome assembly GCF_020742175.1 of Dietzia timorensis. Classification (GTDB taxonomy): domain Bacteria; phylum Actinomycetota; class Actinomycetes; order Mycobacteriales; family Mycobacteriaceae; genus Dietzia; species Dietzia timorensis_A. The sequence continues at coordinate 2,395 of NZ_DYXM01000254.1, read as the reverse complement.
CTCGGTCATCGCGCCCGCCTACATCGCCGAGATCGCACCGGCCTCGATCCGCGGCCGCCTCGGCTCTCTGCAGCAGCTCGCCATCGTGCTCGGCATTTTCGTCGCGCTGCTCACCAATGCGTGGCTCGCGGGAGTCGCCGGCGGCGCGGCCGAGGAACTGTGGCTGGGCCTCGACGCGTGGCGCTGGATGTTCCTCATCGAAATCATTCCCGCCATCGCCTACGGCGTCCTCGCGACGACGATCCCGGAATCGCCTCGCTTCCTCGTCCAGGTCGGACGCACCGACGAGGCGAGGGAAACGCTGTCGGGCATCCTCAAGACGGGTATCGACGACCGGATCCGCGAGATCGGCTCGACCCTCAAGCGCGAAACGAAGTCGAGCTTCGCCGACCTCAAGGGCCCCGCGCTCGGCCTGTTGCCAATCGTTTGGATCGGCGTCCTGCTGTCGGTGTTCCAGCAGTTCGTGGGCATCAACGTCATCTTCTACTACTCGTCGACGTTGTGGCAGTCCGTCGGGTTCGACGAGGACACGGCCCTCGCGCAGTCCGTCATCACCTCGGTCACCAACATCGTGGTCACGCTCATCGCGATCGGGCTCATCGACAAGATCGGCCGTCGCAAGCTCCTCGCTATCGGCTCGACAGGCATGCTCATCTGCCTCGGCACGCTCGCGTGGATCTTCTCCAACGCCCCGCTCGTCGACGGCGAGCCGGCGCTCGGCGACACTCAGGGCGTCGTCGCGCTCATCGCCGCCAACGGGTTCGTCGTCTTCTTCGGCGTCTCCTGGGGCCCCGCCGTCTGGGTGCTACTCGGCGAAATGTTCAACAACCGCGTCCGCGGAGCCGCGCTCGGCCTCGCGGCTTCCGTGCAGTGGATCGCAAACTTTGGCGTCTCAGCCACGTTCCCGGGTCTCGCCGACATCAGCCTCGGCGTGCCCTACGGGCTCTATACTCTATTCGCGCTGCTGTCGCTGATCTTCGTGCTCAAGTGGGTTCCCGAGACAAAGGGAAAGCAGCTCGAGGACATGTAGGTCGGCCTGACGTCTGGCAACGTCAGCGCAGGCGGGCGCCGCTTTCCCGATCGAAGAAACGCACCGAGTCCTCGCGGGCGGCGAGCGTCACCCGGTCGCCCTTGGACCACGGGTCATCGGTGACGCCGCGGAACACGATCGGAGTTCCCTCCGCCGTGCGGGTGTGCACGTAGGAATCGGCGCCGAGTTCCTCGACGAGCTCGACGACTGCATTGAGACCCGCACCGTCCGACGTCGGACTGAGGTGTTCCGGGCGGACGCCGACGGTGACCTCCGCGCCGGCGCCGGACGGGGCGGTCGCCTGCACGCCGGGCACGTCGACGCGGCCGTCGCGCACGGGCACCGGGAAAAGGTTCATCGCCGGCGAACCGATGAAGCCCGCGACGAAGGCGTTCGCGGGATCGTTGTAAAGCTTCTTCGGGGTGTCGACCTGCTGGAGTCGCCCCTTGTCGAGCACGGCGACGCGGTCGCCCATCGTCATGGCCTCGACCTGGTCGTGGGTCACGTAGATGGTGGTGGTGCCTAGATCGCGCTGCAATGTCGCGATCTGGGTGCGCGTCGCGACACGCAGCTTCGCGTCTAGGTTCGAGAGCGGCTCGTCCATGAGGAACACCTGCGGGTCCCGGACGATCGCGCGCCCCATCGCCACGCGCTGGCGCTGGCCGCCGGAGAGCTCCTTCGGCTTGCGGTCGAGGAACTCGGTGAGGTCGAGCATCTCTGCGGCCTTCTGTACGCGCTCGGCGACCTCGTCCTTCGGCCGGCGCTTGAGGTCCAGCGCGAACGCCATATTCTTGCGCACCGAATAGTGCGGGTAGAGCGCGTAGTTCTGGAAGACCATCGCGATATCACGATCGCGCGGCTGCATGCCCGTGACGTCGTGGTCTCCGATAATGATGCGCCCCGCCGCGGTCGGTTCGAGCCCGGCGAGCGCACGCAGCGTCGTCGACTTACCGCAGCCGGACGGCCCGACGAGCACGAGGAACTCCCCGTCGACGATGTCGAGATTCAGGCGGTCCACGCTCGGGCGGTCGGCGCCGGGATAGACGATGGACACATTGTCGAAGACCACTCTGGCCATGGGTTATTACCTCGTGTCTTTCACCGGCAGGTACGTGCCGGACGATCCGAATGAAAGGGGAACTCCCCTACCCTATCGCTCGCCGTTCTTATCGCGGAGGCTTCCCAGCCGCTTCTCGCGGGCGAAGGAGCGCGCGGCCGAGGTGTCGATGATCTGGGCGATCCGCTCGGGATCGTCCGACATCGGCACATGCCCGAGCCCGCGCATCGGAATGATCCTCGCCTGCGGAAAATAGTTGTGCACGTTATGGCGCTGCCCGGCGAACAGTACAACGTCGCGGGTGCCCC
>NZ_DYXM01000253.1 GCF_020742175.1 Dietzia timorensis | reverse complement strand
AATAATTGTGGAAGGTGCGGGTGGAGACGCCGGCACGATCCGCGATGGCCGCGATCGTCACGCCCTCCTCGCCCTCTTCGGCGAGGAGCTCGACGGCCGCCACCGCCAGGCGGCGGCGCGTCTCGCTCTTCTTCCGTTCGCGCAGGCTCTTCATCGCTGCGCGTCGGCCGACTGCTTCTTCTGCCACAGCTCGTCCTCGATCTCGACGAGCGTCTCACCTTCGATATCGACGTGCGGGAGGATCTTGTCGAGCCACTTCGGCAGCTTCCACGCGTAATCTCCGAGCAGGAACATGACCGCCGGGATCAGGGTCATGCGCACGAGGAACGCGTCGAGGAACACGGCGGCGGCGAGCGCGAAGCCCATCACCTTGATGAACGGCTCATCCATGAGCATGAACGCCGCGAACACGGAGATCATGATGAGCGCGGCGGCCGTGACCACGCGCGCGCCGTGCTTGAAGCCGTTCGACACCGCGTTGTGCGCAGTCTTGCCGTGGACGAAGCCCTCGCGCATTCGCGAGACCAGGAACACCTGGTAGTCCATGGCCAGGCCGAACACGAGGCCGATGAGCATGATCGGGAGGAAGGAGATGATCGGCTGCGGATCGGAGATGATCCCACCCCAGCCTTCCTGCCACAGGCCGACGGTGATACCGAAGGTCGCGGCGACCGACAGCGCGAAGCCCAGCGCCGCGACGAGCGGCACGAGGATCGAGCGGAACACCACCATGAGAAGCAGGAACGCGAGCACGAGGACGATTGCGATGTACGGGATCAGCACCTCGGACAGGCGGTCGGAGATGTCTTCGTAGATGGGAGACACACCCGTGACGGCGTACGTCGCGCCGGTTTCGGACTGGAATGCGCCCTCGCCGGATCGGATGTTCTCGAGCACCTCCGCGGCACGCTCGTCGGTCGCGCCGACCTCGGGCGTGATCATCACCTGCGCGGCCGTGCCGTCCTCGCTGACCTGCGCGACCTGCGCGTTGGACACGCCTTCGGTGTCCTGCAGCTCCATGGCCGCCTTCGCGTAGATCGGCATCGCCTCTTCCGGGCTCTTGCCGTCGGCCTCGACGAGCGCGACCATCGGGGCGTTGCGTCCCGGGCCGAATCCCTCCTCGATCATCTCGTAGGCGACGCGGTTCGGGCTGCCCGGCTTCATGCTGCCGTCCGACGGCATTGCCAGGCGCAGCTGCGCCACGGGGAGTGCGAGCAGCACGAGCACCGCGACCACGGCACCGGCGAACACGATCGGGCGCTTGCGGATCTGGCGGACCCACTTGAGGCCCACCGTCGGCGCCTCGTTCTCCGGGTCCGGAGCCTTGACCACAGGCGCGCGGCCGGCGAAGACCTTCGTGCCGAACGCGCCGAGGATCGCCGGGAGCAGCGTCAGCGCGACGAGCACCGCGATCACGACCGTCACGGCGGCTGCGAGCGCCATCGCCGTCAGGAACGGGATATTGATGATGGACAGCGCGACGAGCGCGATGACGACGGTGAGGCCGGCGAAGACCACGGCCGAGCCCGCCTTGCCGACGGCCATGCCTGCGATGTGTGCGCGCTCGGCGCGGTCGATGGTCTTGATTCGCTTCGCGAGTTCGGCCGGCGAAATATCGTAGCCGTCCACGTGTTTGATCAGCTCGCTGCGGAACCGCGAGACGATGAACAGCGCGTAGTCGATGCCGACGGCGAGGCCGATCATCGAGGCCAGAGTCGGGGTCATCGAGTTGATGGTGTCGGTGACCGAGGTCGCCGCGAGCACACCGGCGATGCCGATCCCGACGCCCGTGACGCCGGTGAGCAGCGGCATTCCTGCGGCCACGAACGAACCGAACGTGATGATGAGGACCAGCGCGGCCACGGCGATGCCGATGAGCTCGGCGGCGCCGCCGATTTCCTGGGTCTGGAAGGCGTTGCCCGAGTAGGCGATCTCGAGGTCGGACGACTCGTGCTTCTCCACGACCTCCTTGAACGCCTCGACGTCCTCGGCTGGGATGTCCATCGAGGACTCCGAGTCGAAGGTGACGTCGAGGAGGCCTGTGCGCTTGTCCTCGCTGAGGGGGCTCATCGCCGCGATATCTGCGTCGATCTGCTCCTGCGGCAGCTTCTGCGCGGCCTTGGCCTCGCCGAGCTGCTGCGCCATTCCCGCGGCCGCGGTGGCCGGATCGACGAGCGTCTCTGTGCCCGTGAGGTACGGCTGTGTCTTGAGGTCGTCGACGAGCGAGGTGACCTGCTCAGAGACCTCCGGATCGGTGAGGGTCTTACCCTCCGGCGCCTTGACCACGACCTGGCCGGCGGGCGCCTCCATCTGGTCTTCTTGACCGGGGAACTTCGAGCTCATCTCCTCCTGGGTCTCGATGGACTCGAGCCCCGGGATGGAGAAGGTGGTGGAGGTGGGCTTGCTCAGCGTCATCGCGGCGGTCGCGGCGGCAACCACGATGAGAAGCCACACGGCGATGAATCGCCAGCGATGTGCGTAGGCAGATCTACCTACGCGGTAGAGAAACTTTGCCATGGAGGGTGGGCTCCTTGAATTGGAACTGTCCCCGGCCTGTCGCCAGATCGCATATCGCTTGATCGAGCAAGCACCCGGGCTAACAGGACCAATTTGTACACGCACGGTGAAACTTTGCACAAGGAGCGCAACAATTCATTTTGCATGCACAATTCGGATTCTGCAGCCTCTTGGATTTCGCAGCCGAACACTCACGTGATCCGCGTCGCACGCCGGCATCGCCCGCGCGGGGGACGCAGCACTCCCAGGCCCACACTTTTCCCAGTTCCGGCGCCACGCCTCGCATATGACGTCGGAGTTCACAGCTCACCCGGCGGCCACTCTCGGCGCCGTCACAGAACGGGGAAGATTTCCATGGGTAACCTTCGTCACAATTTTCCGGATCGGCGGCGCGCTCAGGCGTGGGACTGCAGCCATTTCGCGCGTCCGAGAAGGCGTTTGCGCAGTCTCTCGGTAAGACCTTCGGCATCGGCGAGCAGCAACACCTCGTCGATGTCCGGGCGCAGCTCCTGTTGCACGGCGAGCAGCCGGTCGAGAGGCGCCTCGGGCGCGGGGCGCTCGGTCAGCGTCATCCGATCGCCCGGGCTCACCTCGCCCTCTTCGAGCACGCGGAAGTACCAGCCCTGGCAGCGCAGCTCGGCGAGAGTGAGGTTCGCGCCGATGTGTCCGAGCAGGTTATCGACCTTCCAGCACGGCGAGCGCGGCTGCGAGACCTGCGCCAGCGCGGTACCGATGCGGTAGATATCGCCCACGCACACCGTCTTCTCGGTGGCGCCGCGGCCGTGGAAGTTCTCCCCGAGCATGCCCGGTTCGATGCGCACGTTCGGCAGCGCGGCCGCGAATTTCTCGTAGCCCTCGAGGGAGAAGTAGTGCAGCGCCTTCTCCGGCCCACCGTGCACGCGATGGTCGCCCTGATGGTCGCCGCCGAGCCCCAGCGTCGTCACCGGAATCGGACCTCCGACGTCATGCTTGGTGATTGCCGAGGGCTGGCCCTCGGGCTCTAGCGGGCGCACCTCCCCCACGCGGACGCAGTCGAGCACCACATCGATGTGCGTGTTCGTCGTCTCTGTCGCCATGGCAGCCCCCTCGCTCTCGTCGCCAATGGCCCCAGTCTATGACGCCGGACGCGCGTATCCCCACTTGCGAGAGCGTGACCTACCGGTTGGACGAGTCGCCGGCGGTTACTCGAAGTCCTCCTTGGTGACGGTGATGTCCTCCTCGTTCTGCTCGTCCTGGTTGAGCTCGTCGAGGGTTTTGCGGCGCTCCTGCTCGCGGCGACCGAACGTCGCCCGGAGGATGGATTCGTGGCTGTCGGCGTTAGAACCGAGCGCGCCTGCGATAACGCCCATGGACGTCGATAGCCAGGCGAGGCTGCCGTAGTCGTGGAGCGAGGCTTCCTTGCCAAGCTGTTCGGTGAGGAATGTTTCGTCGATCACCACCATCGAGGACACGAAGGTCACCACGTACAGACCGAGGTACATAAACACGACGCCGGTGAGCACGGTGAAGATCGTCGTCGAGTTGTAGAGCCGCGCCCACACGGCGCTGAAACGGCCGCTCGATTTCGTCTCCCACAAGTGGTTCGCCGCGATGAGCCACGTGGTCATCACGGCGACCGAGAACCCGCTGATGAGCAGCAGGCGCAGTGGGCTGAGCACGCTCGCCATCTGCCAGATGGATGTGTAGAACACGCCGAACGAGGAAGTCGCGACGGCCGCCGCCATCACACCCTTGAGCGAGGCGACAAGCTTCCACGGCTGGTTGATGCGCATCATCCCGATAACGGTGCGCACCCACCCCCAGCGGGTCTCGACGACCAGGGTGCTTTTCGCCTGGCCGCTGCTGTCGTCGGTCCAGTGGTGATTCTTCGACTGGACCGCGTACAGCAGATCCTCGTGGATATCCTGTCGGATGATCCCGGCGGCGGAGGCGACGATGAGACGCTCGACCACTCGCGCGACCCGGCGCACGCCGCAGGCGGGCAGCGAAATGATGCCCGCCATGCGCTGCAGGTCGATCTCGGCGGGGGTGGGCTTGCCGCCCCAGAGCCGCGGCATCTCAGTGAGGAAGATGACGACGTCGTCGGTCTTGCGGTTCCTCGGCACCGAACCGCCGAGGTGCACCTCGCCCTCGGGATCGAGGAGCAGGGAGCCCTGTTCGATGGAGACATCTATCGTCTCGCCGAGGTCCTCGCGCACCTTCGCCTCGAGCCCATCGCGGAGTTTATTGGCGATCGTTGTGGGCAGGCCTCGTTCGGCCACGATCCTCAGGCCTCGGCTCAATCCGGCCACCCCCTTGCGCTCGACGAGCATCGCTCCCTCGGCACTCATCGCGCAGCGCCGTTTTTCTGTCGCGTTTCAGCGTATCGGCGCCGGCACTCTCGCGTGCACAACTGTGCCCCCGCACCGAGGCGATGCGGGGGCACGAAGAGGGCCGACCGGAGCGCGGTCGAGTGTTGCGAGGATCAGCTGTCCATGAGCTTGGAGACGTCGACGCCGTTGATGACATCGGAGACGAACCCGGACGGATCGCTGGAAATGCCGCCCAGCTGGGTCGATCCGCTCGTCAGGGAGCCCAGCCCGGCGTCGTCGAGGCTGCCGGTCACGGTCTCGACCGCGTTAGGCTCGCGAATTGTCACGCAGGTGCCGATGGGGTTTGCGGTCTTTTTGCCGTCGATGAGCACCGTGGTAAACGAAGCTCCTGAGTCATAGACCTCCCCGGGGACCGCGTCATCGGGCACCTTGTATGTCGTCTCGAGCGCCACGAATGATCCGCCCACAGTGGTCCAGCCGGCGCCAGATCGCGACACCGAATTCGTATTCGCGTCCTTCAGTACCTTGTCGGTGACCGTCGTCCATTTCTGGCCGCCGACGAGCTTCCACACGCTTTCGCGCGCCTCCTTGAGCTCGAAGCCGGCGGGGTGAACGTCCATGATCTCTGAGACCAGCGCCCCTCCCCCCGAGACCGTCGTACGGTAGGTGACCGTGCCGCCCGGGGCGACCTTCGCGCTGCCCACGACCTCCTTGGTCAGCTTGTACTCCAAGCCTGCGCTGCCAGGCCATTTGTACGTCTTTGTCTGGGATGTCGCGCAGTTCGCGGTGTTCGTTTCTGCGGACGCGACTGCCGCCGAAGGACCGACGATCGCGGCGCCCGCCACGAATGATGCGGCTGCTGCCGTGGCCAACGCTGCGCGGATACTGGAGTGGGTGGGCATGTGTCTTCTTTCTTCCTGGGGATGATGTGGATCCGGGCGTTGTCTCGTCGCCCGGGTTGAGCTGCTGCTTAGCTACCGAGCATTTCGCCGACCGAGCCGAGGCTGCCGGCCGCGGAGTTCTTTCCGGACAAGCTTCCTCCCGGAAGGCTTCCGCCGCCCGGCTCACCCGGATCGTTGGGATCGGCCGGGGCGGTCGGCTCTTCGATGTCGATGGCGGCCGTACCTGCGGATGCAGCCGTTGTCGTATCACCGGCGTATTCCGCTGTGATCAGCACGCGACCCGGTGCGGTGGGCTTCCATTCGAGTGTCGCGACACCTGATGCGTCCACGGTGCCCTGGCCGATCACCGTCGCACCCGACTTGAAGGTCACCGTGGTGCCCTCGGTCCCGCCGGTCACCTGCGCGGAAAGTGTGACGGCGGAGTCGGTCTTCGCCGTGGCGGGAGCGGTCACGGCGGTACTCGTCTGGGTGATGGTCGGGTCTGCCTCGCCGACGGCGACACTCTGCGCTTCCGAGACCGAGGAGGCGATATTTCCGCCGCCGGAGTATTCGGCCACCACTGTCTTCGTTCCCGTCGTGCTGGGCGTCCAGCCGTATGTGGCGACGCCGTCGACCACGGGCGACTCGCCGACTACGACATTGTCGACCTTGAATGTGACGGTCGACCCTGCCGCGGCGGGAGCCACGCTCGCGCGAAGCAGGGTTTGCTTATCGACCTGTGCATCGGAGATCGCGTCGAGCGTCGTGCTGGAAGCCTCCGCCGACTGGGTTACCTGCACGGTTTGGGCCTGGGAATTCGAGGGGGCGATCTTCGTGTTTCCGGCGTAGCGGGCGGAGATCGAGTGCGCTCCCGCGGCGCTCGGGGTCCACTGGTAGGTCGCCTGCCCGCCGGTGACGGTGGCCTGGCCGATCTCGGTCTGACCGTCGTAGATACCGACCGTCTCGCCGTCCGGCACGCCGGAGGTAAACAGGTTAAGCGCCTTGCTCGCCCCGGTCTGAGCGGAGCCGATGGTGCCTAGCGATACCGAGGACGTTCCCTTCTGCACCGTGATCTTCGGGCCGGCCTCGCGGAACACGCCGTGCCCGTCAATTCCATTAGTCGTTACCCACTCGAAGCCGCCTGAACTGAACGTTCCCGGACCGCAGTTCACGGTGTAGCGCGACTTCATCACGACCGGCGGCTCCCAGGAGTTTGCCGCTGGCGGGTTGATCTGCACCGCGTCGTCGGTGACGGTCACTTCATTGGGCTTGGTCGCCTGCGTGTAGGTCTTTCCCGATACCGTCCAGGTGGCCGATCCGTCGACGTAATCGAAACACGTCGGGTGCATGTCCTTCACCCAGTGGACGAGCCACCAATTGGCGTTGTCTCTTTTGAGAGTCGTGGTCACCTCGACCACGTCGCCGACCTTGACGGTGGATTTGTCGAGCCCTCGAACGAACGACAGGCCGCTCTTTGCGCCCGTACCCGCGGCTTGCGCTTGGGCAGTTCCCGCGCCGAGCCCGAGGGCGATGGTCGCCGCTAATGCCGCGCTGCCGACGATCGCCCCGGTCCGCTTGATTCCCCTCACCATGTGCGTCTCCTTGCACACATGCCAGCGCGTCACTGCCGGCTCAATATAATGACCTGGATCACACTAGAGTGTCAACACCAACTTAGTTAATTAAGTTTTCCGGCGTGTAACTGCGTTTATCGCCTTAACGTCCCACCTGTCACAGCTGACTCTCTCTTCCCCACCAGTTGCTCGTCGAGAACGTCAACGCGCTGTGTCGAGCCGTTTATTGCGTCATGCCTAAAGCCCCCACGACAGCTGAAAGTGGGAGCGGCGCGCGCTCGCGCCGCTCCCCCTTTAAGAAATCGAGGCCTTAGGCCGGTGAAGCGCCGGCGCTCGACTGATCCGAAATGCGAATGAGCTTGTCGTTGACGAACTCGCCGACGCCCCAGCGAGCGAGTTCACGGCCGTAGCCCGAACGCCCGACGCCGCCGAACGGCAGCCCCGGCGCGGTTACCGCGTGCTCGTTGACGAAGGTCATACCGTCCTTAAGACGTGCCGCGACCTCGTGCGCCTTACCGACATCGGAGGACCACACCGAGCTGGACAGCCCGTACTCGGATTCCTCGTTGGCGATGCGGACGGCTTCGTCGATGCTGTCCGCGCTGTACACGATGGCGACGGGGCCGAATATCTCGTTGCAGCCGACGTCCTTCGAGGGATCGACGTCGGTGAGCAGCGTCGGCTCCATGTAAGCGCCGTCGCGATCGATTTTCTTGCCGCCCACGCGGATTTTCGCCGTGCCCTCGCTTGCGGCCTTGTCGAGCCGCTCGACGATTTCGTCCCGCGCTCCGATCGAGCTGAGCGGGCCGACGTCAGCGTCCGGATCGTCGTACGCCCCGACGGTGAGCTCCGCGATCTTCTTTTCCAGGTATTCGACGGTGCGGTCGTAGAACTCGGACTGCACGATCAGACGCTTTGGCGCGTTGCACGCCTGCCCCGTGTTGTACATGCGGATCTGCACGAACTTCTCGAGTACCCATTCAAGGTTGTCGTCGTCGAGCACGAGGAACGGGTCGTTCCCGCCGAGCTCGAGAAGGGACTTTTTGTAATTTTCGCCCGCAGTCTTCGCCACGGCCGCGCCGGCCTGTTCCGAACCGGTGAGCGAGACACCCTTGATGCGCTTGTCCGCGACGAACGGATCCATCTGCGAGCCCGAGGCATAGATGTTCTGGAACACGTCCTCCGGAAGCCCGGCCTCTCGGAGTAGATCCTCACACGCCTGCGAGGACAACGGGCAGATGCCGGCGTGCTTCAGGACCAGCGAATTCCCGAGCAGCAGGTTCGGGGCGGCCCACCGGGCGACCTGGTAGTAGGGGAAGTTCCACGGCATGATCCCGAGAAGAGGACCGAGCGGCTCCTTGACGACGTACGACCGTTCCGCGCCCTGCGGTTCGAGCTCCTCGGGAGCGAGAAGCTCTTCGGCGTGGTCGGCATACCAGCGGTAGATGCCCACGACAATCTGCAGCTCGCCCTTGGCCCACGAAGTGAGCTTTCCCATTTCGCGGCCGATGTGGTCGGCGAGTTCGTCGATTTTCTCTTCGTAGAGATCACCGGTCTTGCGAAGGATGTTCGCGCGCTCCTCGATGCTCGTGTTCTGCCACGACCGCTGGGCCGCGACCGAGCGGTCGAGAATCGCATCCCGATCCGAGTCATTGATGCGCTCGAAGCTGCCTTCTTGCTGTCCGGTGCTGGGATTATTGACTGCGAAAGTGCTCATGCCCCCTGTCTACGCTTCGTGGATATATATGACGACCTTCATGCTCGAATCGCTCTTACGGGGCTGCGTCGATCGCGCCTCCGAGCGCCTCGCTGTGCGTCGATAGGAAGTGATGGAGCCTTCGCACCGGAATAGTCGGTTCGTCGATCGCTGCGCTGAGACCGACAGTTCTCGTGCACTTGCTCAGCAGTGGAATCCTCACAAGACCGGAGATGTCCGATTCCGGCGGCGGAAGCAGCGCAACTCCGAGCCCCTGCGCAGTCAGCGCTCGAATGGTGTCGAACTCGGTGATCTCGAAGGGGACATTCGGCACGAAACCTGCGTCTTTGCACCACATGTCGATCATTCGCCGGAGATGATAGCTTCGCGGGTTTGCGATGAAGGTCTCATCCTTCAGTTCGCTCAACGACACCGAGGTTCTCCCCGCCAGGCGGTGGGTTTTCGATACATAACAGTCGATCGACTGGTAGCCGAGAATCGACGTAGGCACCTCGTTGGACGCAGGGATGACGATCGCAAGGTCGAGTTGGCCGGTGCGCAACTGTTTTACAAGTTCTTCTCCGTACCCCTGCACGACGTGAAGGCGGATTTTGGGATACCGGGAATGAAACGCCGCCAGCACTCCGGGAACGCTGAGCGGCGAAAGCGAAAGTGGGAACCCGAACCGGACCAGCCCTTCCTCCGGATCAGCATCTCTGGACAATGCTCCGATCGTCTCGTCCAGGGAGCGAAGCAGTCCGCGCGTGCGGACATGGAACTCACGCCCTTGTGGCGTGAGCTCGATTCCCCTGCCCACCCGTTGGACCAGTGGAACACCAAGCACGCTTTCGACCGTCCGCAGCCTTCGAGAAAGCGACGATTGCGGTACACCCATCGCGGCGGCAGCACCCGTCACCGTGCCCTCCGTCGCCAGCGCGTCGAAGGCGGCGAGAAGCGGTAAAAGCTGCTCGGCCTCGGCGGATAGAAACTGTTCCATATCCGGATTGTATCTATCCGATAGCGCTATGGACGGAATGAATTGCGCGGGCTCATCGTAGAAGCGATCCCATTCGACGGAGGCACCGTGAATACACAATCAAGCTCGACCGACGTCCTTCTCATCGGTGGCGGCATCATGTCCGCCACCGCCGTGCACATGATTCTCGACCGCGAGCCCGACTTTCACGTCACCGTTATCGAACGGCTCGACGAACTCGCCGCAGAATCTTCATCCGCATTCCATAACGCGGGCACCGGCCACGCCGGGTTGTGCGAGCTCAATTACACGCCCGAACTCCCTACCGGCGAGATCGACACCCGCAAGGCCGAGACGATGAACCGCCAGTTTGCCGACAACCTCGCCGCCTGGAAACACTGGTCAAAAGAAGGCATTCTCGGGTCGCTGGACAGCTTCCTCACCTCGGTCCCGCACATGTCTTTCGTGACCGGAGAACAAGACTCGACCTTCCTCCGCAAACGCCACGCGGCGCTTCGCGGCCTTCCCGGCTTCGAAGATCTCGAGTTCAGCATCGACCGCGACCGCATTGCCGAATGGGCCCCACTCCTCACCGAGGGCCGCGCCGCCGGTCCAATCGCGGCCACATGGCATCCCGGTGGCTACGACGTGGACTTCGGCACACTGACCCGCCAGCTGTTTGACTCAGCCATCCGGCGCGGGGCCACCATCCTCACCGGAACGGAAGTCACACGTCTGACGTCGGACGCAGCACACTCGTGGCGAGCAACCCTTCGCTCTTCACAGGACGGGGAGGTGGTCGGCACGATCCGCGCTCGGCGGGTTTTCGTCGGCGCCGGAGGTTGGACCTTGTCGCTGCTCCAGTCGGCGGGCCTGCCCCAGGTTCGCGGCTACGGGCTCCTACCCGTGAGCGGTAAGTTCCTGTACTCGTCGGAGGATTCCGTCGTCACCAAGCATCACGCG
>NZ_DYXM01000252.1 GCF_020742175.1 Dietzia timorensis | reverse complement strand
CAGGCGGCGTAGATGATGGGCGCGGAAGCGGCCGGCACGGCCGCCGCTAACACGGTGGTTCTCGCTTCGGTGGGGGAGTCGTTCCAGAACGCGGTCGCCTCGGGTCCGCTGGTCCTCGCGATCGGCGCCGCCCTTCTCGCGGGTCTCATCTCCTTCGCCTCGCCGTGTGTCGTGCCGCTCGTCCCCGGCTACCTCGCCTACCTCACTTCCGTCGTCGCCGCGCCCGAGAAGCAAGGGCAGCCTTCAAGCGAAAGCCGGGATGAAGCGACCGGCGCTGAATTCACAGAGTTATCGATAGCGCCGAACGAGGATCCAAAAGCGGCTAAGACAGAAGCACGTAGGGACGCATCCGCCAAGGCCCAGGCGGCCACCGCCTCGAAATCCCTGCGCTGGCGCGTCACCGGAGCCGCCCTGCTTTTCGTCGCGGGATTCACCGTCGTCTTCGTCCTGCTCAGCGCGGTCGTCCTCGGCGCCATCCAGTACCTCGCCCCGCAGCAGGAGCTCCTCCAACGCGTCGGCGGCGTTATCACCATCCTCATGGGCCTGGTGTTCATCGGCCTCGTCCCCGCGCTCCAACGCGACACCCGCATGCAGCCGAAGGCCATCTCCACGTGGCTCGGCGCCCCGCTCCTCGGCGGCGTGTTCGCGCTCGGCTGGACCCCGTGCCTCGGCCCGACGCTCGCCGCCGCGCTCGCCCTCAGCGCGGGCACCGGCGCGGACGCCGCTCGCGGCGTGTCGTTGATCGTCGTCTACTGCCTCGGCCTCGGCCTTCCTTTCGTTCTTCTCGCGTTCGGTTCGACGTGGGCGGCGGGTGCAACGCGGTGGGCGCAGCGCCACAGTCGTACGATTCAGTTAATCGGCGGGGTCATGCTCATCATCGTGGGCGCACTCCTCGCCACCGGCCTGTGGATGGAGTTCGTCGCGTGGCTGCGCGATTTCGCCATCTCGGACACCACGCTCCCCATCTAGAATTCCGTTCGCGTAGGAAAGGAACACAACCATGAGCCCCGAGGTCAACCCCAGGAAGGTTCTCGTCACCGGCGGCGCCGGGTTCATCGGTTCCACTCTCGTCGACCGGCTCATCGCCGAGGGCTACGAGGTCGCCGTGGTCGACAACCTCGTCTCCGGGCGCCGCGAGAACCTCGCCCACGCGCAGGAATCCGGCAAGCTCAGCTTCCACCAGGTCGACATCACCGACCCCGCGCTGCAGCAGATCGTCGAATCGGAAGCTCCGCACACGATCTTCCACCTCGCCGCCCAGATCGACGTCCGCAAGTCCGTCGAGGATCCGATCTTCGACTCGGAGATCAACGTCGTCGGCACCGTCCGCATCGCCGAAGCGGCGCGCGTGGCGGGCACGCAGCGCATCGTGTTCACCTCCTCGGGCGGCTCCATCTACGGCCCGACCGACGACATCCCGGTCTCCGATTCCCGCCCGGTCAACCCCTTGAGCCCCTACGCGGCGGGCAAGGTCGCCGGCGAGATCTACCTCGAGATGTTCGCCCAGCTCTACGGCATCTCGTGGGCCGCCGTCGCCCCCGCGAACGTGTACGGCCCGCGCCAGAACCCGCACGGCGAGGCCGGTGTCGTCGCGATCTTCTCCGAGCGCCTCCTCGCCGGAACGCCGACGCGCGTGTTCGGCGACGGCCGCAACACCCGCGATTACGTCTTCGTCGACGATGTCGTCGACGCCTTCTTCCGCGCCGGAACCACGGAGCAGGCCGCCGGCCTCCGCTTCAACATCGGCACCGGCGTGGAGACCTCGGACCGCCGGCTGCACACCCTCGTCGCCGAGACCATCGGGGTCGCCGATAACCCGGACTTCGCCCCGCCACGGCTTGGTGACGTCGCCCGCAGCGCCCTCGATGCCTCCCGTGCCCGCGAGGTCCTCGGCTGGGCGCCCGGCGTCGACATCGCGACAGGCGTCGCCCGCACAGTGGATTTCTTCCGAAAGTAGTTCAAGCAGAGTTCATGGCCCCCACCGCAACATCGAACGAGAAGCCGGGCGAAAGCCCGTCTCCCGCGCCCGAGAAGAAGCCCCGCACGGGCCCGAGCCTCGTCAACCGGATCATCGCCCCGTTCCGCAACGCCTGGCGCATCCTCACGCAGATGCGCACGGCGCTCATCCTGCTCATGATGCTCGCGATCGCCGCGATCCCGGGCGCGCTCCTCCCGCAGCGCAACCTCAGCCAGCAGAACGTCGACCAGTACCTCTCGGAGCGCCCCACGCTCGGCAAGGTCTTCGACGCGGTGCAGCTGTTCGACGTGTTTTCCTCGTGGTGGTTCACCGCGATCTACGCGCTGCTGTTCATCTCGCTCATCGGCTGCCTCACCCCGCGCTCGTTCGAGCTGCTCCGCCAGCTCAAGACGCAGCCGCCGGCCGCGCCGAGCCGCTTCACCCGTCTGCCGCACAACGCCAATGTCACCACGGATCTCGCCCCGGACGAGGTCGAGAAGGTCATCCGCGGGAACCTCAAGGGCTGGCGCGTCCGCTATAGCGACGGCGACGGCCGCGTCAAAGGCGCCAAGGAATTCTCGGCCGAGCGCGGCTATCTGCGCGAGATCGGCAATATCGTCTTCCACTTCGGCATGCTCGCGCTCCTCATCGCGATGGCGCTCGGCAAGTTCTTCTACTACGAGGGCATGGTCATCCAGATCCCGGGCCGCGACGCCCCGGCGTTCTGCAACACCACGCCCGCGGCGTTCGACTCGTTCCGCGCCGGGCTGCGCGTCGACGGCACGGAGCTCAGCCCGTTCTGCGTCCGCGTCGACAACTTCGAAGCCGACTACCTGCCCAACGGCCAGGCGAATATGTTCTCCGCGGATATCCGCCACAACGACGAGGTCGAGGCGTCGGACCCGAGTACGTGGGACACCCACCACCTCAAGGTCAACGACCCGCTGCGCATCAACGGCGACCGCGTCTACCTGCAGGGCCACGGCTACGCACCGACGTTCACGGTCACGTGGCCGAACGGCGAGACCCGCACGGACACCTACCAGTGGGCGCCCACGGATCAGATGACCTTCCTGTCCTCTGGCGTCATGCGCTTCGACCCGCCGGCCGGCATGTACCCGAACTTCGACGACCGCGTCGAGAACGGCATCGCCATCCAGGGCCTGTTCGCTCCGACCGCGGCGTTCCAGGGCGAGCTGCTCTCGTCCTCGTTCCCCGCGATGAACGACCCGGCCGTCGCGGTCGACGTCTACGTCGGCGACACGGGTCTGGAGACCGGCCGCATGCCCGGCGTGTTCTCGCTGGACCAATCGCTGATCGAGGAGGGGGCGCTCAACCGCGAGGCCCGCGTGAACCTCGCGCCCGGCGAATCGACGACTCTCCCGAACGGCGTGGAGGTCCGCTTCGACGGCGCGAAGGAGTTCGCGAACCTTCAGGTCTCGCACGATCCCGCGCAGATATACGTGGGCATCTCGGCCGTCGTCATGATGGCGGGCCTGATCCTCTCGATCTCCGTACGCCGCCGCCGCTTCTGGGCGCGCATCACCACCGATGACGACGGACGTACCGTGCTCACCCTGGGCGGCCTCGCGCGCACGGACCGCGCTGGATGGGGTAAGGAGTTCGACCGCATGAGACAATCGATCCTGGATTCGCTGGGTAAGACAACGAAAGAAGGCGCCTGATGAGTGACGTGAACACCGACCTCGCTCGCTACTCGGATCTAGCGTTCAACACGGCATTCGCCCTGCTCCTGGTGGGCCTAGTCGTCGCGGCGGTCGGTTACGCGCGTTATCGGGTTCGCCGCATCGCACCGGAGCGCGAGCTCGCCACCGTAGGCGCCGGCACCTCGGTGGAGTCCTCGACCTCGGCGACCGAACATACGGACGCTGAGGCGACCGCCGAGTCCGAAGGCCCGTGGTCCCGCCTGGCGTACCTGTTCGCCGGCCTGGGCACGGTGTTCATGGCGGCCTCGATCGTTCTGCGCGGCTTCGCCACCCACCGCATGCCGCTGGGCAACATGTACGAGTACGTCATGTTCACGCTGACGTTCGTGATGGCCGCGTCTCTGTGGTTCCTGCGCAAGCCCGGCTACCGCCAGCTATGGCCGTGGGTCCTGCTCCCGGTGTTGGTGATGATGACGGTTGCTGCTCGCGTCCTCTACACCGATGCCGCACCGGTCATGCCGGCGCTCCAGTCCTACTGGGTGCCGATTCACGTCACCACCATCACGCTCGGCTCGGGCATTCTTCTGCTGTCCGGCCTGTTCTCGATCGCCTTCATCCTGCGCTCGTACCAGCCGAAGGGGGAGGAGTCGGGCTTCTTCGGCGCCATCGCCCGGCCGCTCCCGTCGAAGGAATCGATCGACCGGATGGCGTACTACACGACGCTCCTCGGCTTCCCGATCTTCGGCATCGGCGTCATGTTCGGCGCCATCTGGGCAGAGTCCGCGTGGGGCCGGTTCTGGGGCTGGGACCCCAAGGAGACCGTCGCCTTCATCAACTGGATCGTCTACGCGGCGTACCTGCACGCCCGCGCGACCACGGGCTGGGGCGCCAAGCGTGCCGCGTGGATCAACATCCTCGGCCTCGCGGTCAACATCTTCAACCTGTTCTTCATTAACATGGTCGTCTCCGGCCTGCACTCCTACGCCGGTCTCGGCTAGTCGAAAGCAGGAACACCGGTAATAGCCACGATGGGGGCTGTGCTTCGAGGAAGCACAGCCCCCATCGGCGTTTCCCAAGGGCATGACGTCGGACGTACTGGCGCCCCGCTACGGAACGACGACCTCGCCACCGCAGCCGGTGTAGGGGAACACGGGAGGCGGGACGAGACCAGACGTGAGCATCTGGACCGACATTCCCGGTAGGAACATTCCGCTCTCGTGGGCGTCGAACGTCCACGTGATGCGTCCGGGGCCGGTCTCGATATCGGCACCCCACTCCGTTTCGCCCTTGTGCTCGAACCAGTAGATGTGCTCTGGAAGCGGGCCCTGGGTGACGGTGCCCGTCACGCCGGTATCTTCGTTCTTCCAATTGATCACCGGATCATCGGTGGTCGAGGAGGCTTCCGAGGCCAGGTTCTGGTCAACGAGGAAAGCAGTGTGGCCTGGCAGATCTCCCGGCACAGCGGTGGTGTAGTTCCGCATGCCGATTCCCAGCGAGCCGAGCATCGGGTCCAACGCCGAGCACTGGCCGGGCAGCGATCCCGTCGCCGCGCCCGATCCGATCGCGCCGGCGGCGCCGACCGATCCCGAGGTCACCGAGCCCAGGGTGGAGTCGAGAGGGGCAGTTTGTGCGTGCGCAGTCGCCCCGAGAAGGGACGAAGCCGCGAGGCCGGCCACCACGGCAATGCCGGCGGTGATTCGTGTACTGGACTTCTTTGCTCTTTCGACCATCTGTGGGCCTT